>JAUWJK010000083.1 GCA_030607735.1 Candidatus Bathyarchaeota archaeon | reverse complement strand
CCAACTGAATATTCAATTTATTTGACGATAGGAACGCTTTATTTGGATTATTAACAACTTTTTTCTCGTCATGTTTAAACAAATTTCCAGAGAAATAACGCAATGATTAAATTTAGATAATCTATTTACTTCTTGGGATGATGTGAGGCGACGGCTTCGAGCTTTTAGCTGTGAGAAAAGCCATAAATTTTCGCTGACCTTATTTTTTCTAGGTTTTTTGTTATGAAAGTTTGTTTTTGGATTTTTCTGTATAGTTTTTTTAGAAAACAGAAATAAGTTTGTTACAACTACTTTAAAGAGGGTTCAAGACATTGATGGATGATTTTAATCTAATAATCACAACTCTACGTGGTACAGAAAGACAGGCATGTTCTGAAATGAAATATTATTTGAAAGATGAATTGGGTGATCCTGAACCAATTATCAAAAAAACTGGAATAAGAGGTTTGATACTAGCCAAAATTTCCCTAGATGTTTTGGAGGTAATAGACAAGTTTCGTAAAATGATACATGAAAATCCTTACAAGTTACGTTATGCTCTAAGAGTTATTCCTATTCAAAGAGTTGTGGTTACTGATCTAGATGAAATAAGACGTGTATCTCTAGAACTTGCTAAGTCAATTGGAGAAGATGATAGTTTTAGAGTTACTGTGGAAAAACGTTTTACTTCTTTACATTCAAGAGATTTCATTGAAGCAGCTGCAAGTGGCATTAATAGAACAATCAATTTATCTAAACCTGATAATATCTTGTTAATTGAAGTATTGGGAGAGCTAACAGGGATCTCTCTACTCAAACCTGAAGATATTTTGGCTGTTACTAAAGAAAAAATGCTGTAATTTTAACATTTTGTGGAAAGCAAAGCCATTTTCTCTAACACAATATCTCTTATGGCATTTCTTGTATTATCTTCTTTAATTATAGCTTCAAGTTCGTTTTGGTTTATTTCAAACACAATTTGGATCTTTTCTTGTTTAAGGTCTGTAATTTCAAGAACTTTTTCATCAGGTTTTCTTCCAATTTTTTTTGAAATTAATGAAAGAGTACTGTTTATTTTCTCAAGCTCTTTGGCTACTATTAAGAGTGCGATCTCAGAAGAGTCATTTTTAACTCCAATAATTTTTATGGCTTTTTTAATTTGGTGTTGTGCAGATGCGTAAAGCAAAGTTTCCATTTCAATGCTTTTTGAGATATTTTTTTGATTTCTAAATCCTAGTTGAGCGTTTATAATTGCAAACAATAAATGTTCCCAAGTGGCAACCACTGAAGAATCAAAGAATTGAGCCCATACATCCTGAGGTATCTTCCCTCTAATTTCCTTTATAAATTCTTTAGAATCTTTTATTTCCAGGTTTTTATATCCTGTAATTTGTGCATATTCTTTGGTTTTTTCTAAGTATTTAATCACTGGTTTTCCTCAGCTATTTCTTTTAGAAATTTTTCAATCAGAGTTTTTGTTAAACCTGTTTTTTTAAATTCTATTTCTTTGTTTTTAATCGAGTTTTTGTTTTGTTCCCAGAGTTTTTTTGATGTTTCTCTGATATCCCATGGGAAAATTATCCAGTATTTTGCGATTTTCTCATAGTAGTTAGGTTCCACTTTGCTTTGAGGTTTTTTGTATAATGTTGCTATTTTTACGACTTTTGGATCTTTTTGTAGAATATAGTTTTTTGCAATTTGTAAGCTTTTTCCTGAGTCTGCAACGTCATCAACTAAAAGTATTTTCTTAGACGCAATTTGTTTTGAAAGTTTCTGTGTTAAAATTGGTTTTTCTCTTGTTTTAGATAGACCTAAATAAAATTCCACTCTGATCGTAGTTAGATCATGAACTTCTAATAGATCTGATAGTATTCTCGCTGGAATCCATCCGCCTCTTGTTATCGCTATTATCGTATCGGGCGTGAAGTTTTCTGAGCGAATTTTTTCTTTTTGATTAATTAGCATTTTATGTATTTGGTTCCACGATGGAACTTCAAATTTGAGTTTATCTTTCATAAGTGCACCTCTTTTCAATTATGAATACGTCTAGATGTGATGATTTTGTCAAATGTTATATTTTTAATCATTTTTAGCGATTAAATCGTTTTATAACAGTGGAGTATTGAGTTTTTTTGAACAAGATTAACTGTTTTTTGTTAGTTTTTGTATTTCTTGAGACAATAATGGTAAAAAGGTACCGATATCAGAAACTAAACCTGCCGCTTGGGTTGAGCCTCTATCTAATAGTTTTGTTACCGATGCAGGATTGATATCAAGACACACTAATTTTACAGTTGAAGGAAGCATATTTCCAACACCTATAGCATGTAATGTTGAGGCAAGCATCAGAACCATATCCACATCTTTTAGTTGCTTTTTATACTCATTTTGAGCAATAACTACATCTGTTATTACGTCTGGTAATGGACCATCATCTCTAATTGATCCTGCCAAAACATAAGGAACACCTTTTTTAACGCACTCGTAGATTATGCCACTCTTTAATACTCCTTTTTTTACAGCTTCTTTTAGATTTCCAGCTTTGAAGATTTCATTAATTGCCACTAAATGATTTCTGCATCCTCTAATTGCCGGAGTAGCTTTTTGGAGAGATATTCCTAATGAAGTTTTCATCAAATCTCCTTCAACATCATGAACTGCTAATGCATTCCCTGATAGTAGTACATCAACAAATCCTTCTCTGATCAAAGTTGCTAGAGCCTCTGCGGCTCCCGTATGAACTACTGCTGGACCTGCTACAACAGCGATCTTTCCGTTTGACTTTTTTAGTTTAAAGATATCATCTGCAATTTGTCTAATTACTGCCAACGCAGGTTTTTCACTTGAAGAGCCACTACTCATGAATCTGAAGATTCCTGTGTTTTCTCTGGATCTCTCAGGAGGTTTAACATGGACACCATCTTCACCAATCACTATTAAATCGCCTTTTTTCACATCCCTTATAGGCTTACTTTGGGCTTTTTTGTTTCTTGAATCTAAGACTATTACTTTATCCATCATTGTACCTTCTACTAAGATCCACTTGTTTTTGTAGAAGATTTGAGTGGGATTGTTTGTTGTTGAATAAAAATCATCTGGAAACACCATATTTGCTGGAGCAGGCATAACAGCTACTTCTGATACTTTGACAAGAACCGCTCCTAGTGGTATTATTTCATCTAATATATCCTCTAAATGCTGTGGGTTTTTTCCTTTTACCAGAATTTTCGCATAACTATGACTGGTTTTATGTTTGCCTACTTTGAATTCTAAGGTGTCAAAGTCTCCACCTAACTCCATTATTCTGTTCCATATCCTTGTAAGAATCATTGAATCGATTAAGTGACCTTCAATCTTGATCTCTTTCTGATTTACTCCAATTGTTTTTTGTTCTTCTGTCATAATGATCCCTTTATGAATTGGATTGTTGATGCTATTTGAATATATTCACAAAAAACTATTAATGCTTAAGAAAAAATTTTTTTGCGTTTTATTATTGGAGAGTTTTTTTGCTATAGATTTACGATGAAAGAACTTTGAGTCGAATTCAAAATATTTTAATTTTCTGGTTAGAATAGCTCTTGGGTGATGGTGTCGTAATATATCGGAAACGAAAGTAAGCTGAAATATCGTATCATATATCCCAATTAATGTGTCATAAATCGTAATATAGGTTAAATCTTTTAAGGTAAATGTGGTATAATCATAGTAAATAATTAGATGTGAGTTGGTGGAATTTGAGTAAAAATGGAGATGAGGAGAAGGTAAAACATATCTTAACTGGTCCCAAGCTTTCTGCAGTTAAAACTATGCTTGAAAAAGATCACGCAATTGATTGCATGTTTTTGTTGCATATGGGTCGAGGTAAGTGGAAAGAAGCGAAGGATTTTATGCGAAGCAACGAGTTAACCCTTAGTGATGGTACTTTTAGGTCAAGGATGATTGAGATTGAACAACTAGGTTTGGCTAAGAGCGTGAGAATTGATCCCTTAAAAAAGTACTATGTCATAACAGATTTGGGTGAAAAAGTAGCGAATCTTCTTCTTGGATTTTTTGATGAAATTGATGTCTAGTTTAGGCATCTTTTTTGTCTAAACTGTAGTACAGTTCCTATTTTCAATGTTTATTTAAACTTTATTTTTGTCCTTTTTTATGGTTTTGTGTGTTTTTGTTTTACAAGTAATTAATATGATGTATTAAGTCATAAGACTTAAATTACTTGCTCAATCTACCCATAATATCAATCCCAAAAGGAGGGATAAAAGAGAAAAATGAAAACATTAAGAAAGATAAGAAAAAATGATAAAGCCCTAAGCCCCGTAGTTGCATCAATCATACTCATCGCAGTCACAGTCGCAGTAAGCATCGCAGTAGCCGCATGGATGGGAGCCCTAACAGTAGGCTTCATGGATACAAGTTCAGTAACAGTAACTTCTGTAACCTTTACACAAGCCTCAGATGTAGATACTATTACCGTTGCAGTGAAGAACACTGGAACTAGTTCTGTAACATTATCAACCGCAAAGGTAAACGGTGTAGTAACTGGTTTAGCTGCAGCAGATTCACTTACAATTGCTGATGGTGGGAACGACGTTTTGACCCTAAGTGGCGATAATGCTGCATGGGAAGCTGGGAATGCGTACAAAGTAGAACTTTATGATGCAAGCGGACAATTAGTTGGCGCATATCAGGCAACAGCCGCATAAATTTCCTCATTGTTTAGAAAAATTTAGGGGTAGGGTGAAACAAACCACTCCAAACTCCCCTCTCTTTAGTTTCCTCTTTGGAGGTGTAAAAAGAAAAATGGTAGTAGAAATAAAAGAATATGAATCAGCAGAACAAATAGAAGAAACTCTCGATAGAGACATATCCCATACAAAAAGTACTCTAGGTGAATACTTACGCAGACTAGATGAGATTCGCTCATTAGCTGAGAAATCAAAGAGAATCCGCGAAGTAGTCATGAAACTAGCTGGCAAAAAAGCTTCAAGCGAAAGTTTAGGTGAAATCTCTATGGGTAATCTGAACATTGTTTTAGATGCTAACCCTTTTGATGAACTAACAGCAATCGAATCTGTAGTGCGCAGCCATCAAGAAAGACTATTAGTCCTTCAAAAAGCTAGAGAATCACTAAAATGGCTAGATCAACTAGGCGATACTGACGGCTTAAAATACTTAGTCGTAGAAACAGAAGGCGTTCCAGAACGTATCCTGTTCAAAATATCTTAATCGTATAAAACATAAAAAAAATTTAGGACCCAGAAACCATGAACAGTACAATATATACATCTGCTCTCAAAAACACAATAGGTGAAATCAAAAATATATGTCCAGAGGTGTTAGAAACCTTTGTCTTCAAAGAATCAGATATCATTGCCAAAGATGATTCATCATCCAAGAAAACTTTAGATCAGGCTATTATTGCTTTTAATTCTATTGAAAAAGAAGCAACAACAGTATCTGGCTTAAAGGCAGTAAGAATTGAAGGCAATAAAGGTAAAATAAATCTGACCTGTATGGAAAAATTCAATTTTGCAACTGTTCTATCAAATAAAGCAGACGAAAAATATGTGAATACTATAACAAGAGTGCTGGTTCCTACAGTTATAAAACTCGTAGATAACATTCAACCTAACTTACCTAAAAAAGAAGTTGAAGAAAAAGAAGATCTTGAACCAGTTGTAAAGCCTTCTAAGAAAAATGTTGAAATTACACAAGATACGCAAAATATTTTATCTGAAAATCAAAAGCCAATAGTTGAATTAGTCGAAGTTCCTGCCAGTGAACAAGTCCAAATCGTTGAAGAAGAACAATATCACAAAATCCCAAAAAATGAAGCAACAGAAGAAACATCCAAAATAGAACTCGCAGAAGACACCTTCCTCGCTGAACCACCAGTTACTCAGTTAATTGTTGAAAAACTAAGTGGCCTACTAGTCTCATCAGATACAGTGCGAATCGACAAAGAAATAATAGAAAAATGGAATGAACTCTACGAAGGTAAAAAAATTGAACTCCTTCACATTGAGAACATCAATGGGCAAAGTACCAAAAGCAAGTTTAGGAACATAAAAAGTTCAAAACATTCTGGAAAAGGCGTAATTCGAATGCCTGAAAAAATACAGTTTGCTCTGGAAACTTCAAAAGGTGAACTAGTTACAATCAAACCCGTAATAAGCTAAGAGGAAAAAAATAATGGTCAACAAAAAACAAAGCATCCAAAAAACTGAACAGCCAGTAATTGTTGAAAATGAACTTTCGATTCCAGTTATTGAAGATTCACTATTTAAAAGCCTAAATAATAATCTTAAGAACCTGAAAAATCTCAAAGGTATAATGGGATATATCATAAGAAATGCAGCTTCTGCTACAATAGATCTTAAGCAATCTGAAAAACTGGTTGAATACGCAATCTTTACCTCTCAAGTAATGGACTCAAGCAAAGAACTTGCAGAATTATTTGATTTAGGTGATCTCGTCACAATACTTATCGAAGGTGAAGAACTCAAAGTTCTTATTATGATAATCAAAGAAACTAAAATTAATATCTTCATGAAGAAGAGCGTTGATCACATAAACATTGCAAAAAAAGTTTCACCCTAACCCACCCCACTTTTTTTTATTTAAACATTTTTTAATATTTCTATCTCTAGAATATTTTTTCTTCACTGAAGCTATACAATTTTTAAACTCAATTTCTAAGGGACCACTTTAGGTTCCAACAGAGAATCTCAATTAAAAAAATGACCATATATTCTAACAAGAATCGTATCTTTTTTAGATTTATTAACAGTTAACCTTTAATTTGATCTTCTTATTTCGTTGGTTGATTAAAGTTGTCTTTGTCAAATAATCTGTGGGAGATAAAATATCCAAATTGGCTAATTATGTCCAAAAAGTTTAACAAATTATACTTATAAATTCAAAATCGATCTATAATGGAGATCTAATGGTATGCATAAGAAATTATTAATTCCTGGACCTACCGAAGTGAGTCAAGAAATATTAAGTGAACAATCT
>JAUWJK010000033.1 GCA_030607735.1 Candidatus Bathyarchaeota archaeon | reverse complement strand
GTTGGCATCGTGGAGGCCGCGGGTTCAAATCCCGTTCCGTCCACTCTTTTTGATTAATGGAACCGATTTTGAGGTTTTTTAAGATAGAATATGGTAACCGCCACAATGACTGTAATTGCTACAGCAGCTAGTGCATAAATGGTTTCTGGCTTATTTTCTCTTTAACTGAAAACAAAATTTCAGCTTATTTGATCAGAAATAATGCGCTGGAAAAAGTAGAAATAAAAATAGAGCCTTAAAATTATATCGACTAATTGGTTAATTGTTTGATTTACCATTTTTCAAATTTTATTAGTTGACTCATGGTTTTACGCTTTTTTTCTGAAACTGAAACATCTTTTGGATAACCTAAAGAGAGAAGTGCAACAACTCTAATTTCTTCAGGAATATCAAGTATCTCCTTAACCTTTTTTTCGTCAAAAATATTTATCCAACAAGAACCAAGTCCAAACTGAACTGCAGCCAAAGTTACATGGTTAAGAGCAATTGTTGTATCTATTATGTAAGAAGAGTTATCAGAACTCGTTATTGATTCAAATGGTTTTCCACAACCAACAATAACAATAGGAGATTCAGCAACAAAGCTTGGACTTTTCGCATCATTCACTAGTTTTCTTTTAGTCTGAATATTCTGAATAACGACAAAACGCCAATTTTGATAATTAAAAAAAGAAGGAGCTATTCTTGCCATTTCCAAAATAGAGGTTAATGTCTCTTTTTCAACTTTTTTATCTAAAAAACTTCGTACACTTTTCCTTGATTTAATAGCTTGAGTAACATCCAAAATAAATCATCTCTAACAACCATTTCTAAACCGATATAAATAATGTTTTACAAAAATATTTACGGTTTGATAAGGTTTTCTCACTGTCCTGAATCGTAAATTTGCTTTTTCATAAATTTCTTTTAGTAACTTGGTTCCTTGAGGCGTATAATGCTTAGCTAACACGCTTTGCGGAGCTCTACCTTGAAAAACATCATTAGAATTACCTATATCTTGTTTTGAAAAATCTTATATGGCCATTGAATAAATAGTGCAAAACGGTTGAAGAGATTGAGTGAAGCAAAGGTGACAAGAATATGTCCTCAATGTGGTAGATTTTTAGAAGAAGAATGGAAAAGTTGCCCCTTTTGCGGTAAAAATCTGACAGCACCTCTATCTGTTTTGACTGCTGAGAAGAAAGGATTGACTGGAACTTTGAGCATCATTCTCGGTGTTATCTCCTTTATTATCTTTGGTATTCCGTTAGGATTAACTGCAATACTCTTAGGTTCTTCTGCTTTATCTAAAGGTGACAGTAATGGCAAATGGGGAATTATGTTAGGTATTTTCGGAATACTTACCGCAGTCATTATATTAAATTCTGGATTTTGGATATTTTAATCTAATTTTTTCATACAATCCAAAAATTATAATAAAATTTTTAAATCTGCTTTATCATAAATCCTCTTTAACCGCAACAATCTCTTCCCCGTGTAGTGCTTCGCTAACACACTTCTTGGAGTTCTACACTGAAAAACATAAATGAAAAACAAGAAAGCTAAGAATTATTTCTTTGAACTTACTTAGTATGAAATGGATTAAAGAATTGTCTAACGTGTGTTATGTATGAATATAACATTAATCGGCATGTCAGGCGCTGGGAAAAGCCTTGTAGGAAAGGAATTATCCAAAAACATGAATTACAATTTCATAGATGTTGATGAAACAATAGAGAAAAAATATAATTTAACATTACAAGAATTAATCGAAAAAATTGGAAAAAAACAATTCTTGAACCTGGAAGAAAGATCTGTTTTAGAAATAGGTAAAACTGATAAGTTAGTAATATCCCCAGGAGGAAGTATTGTCTATTCAGAAAATGCAATGAATTTTCTTAAGACAATTTCTAAAATAGTTTTTCTAGATGCTCCGTTAAATGATATAAAGAGTCGTATTTCAGATTTTTCAACAAGGGGAATTGTAGGGTTGGAAGATGGCTTGGAAAAATTGTTTAACAAAAGACTTCAACTCTACAAAAAGTATGCTGACATAACAATTAAAGTGCCAAAAAAGTTCAACATGAAAATAATCATTAAAAACATAATTCAGAATTTGTAGAAATAATCAAGACAAAATGAGGCTTTAAGATTGTTACTAAGAATAAAACAAAGTCAAATAAGACAGTTAAAAGATGAGGCTTATCGTAGCAATCAAATTGAAGCTTGCGCTCTACTTTTCGGTAAATCGTTAAAAACTGCTTATTTAGTCAAAAAAGTGGTAATTGCTACAAACATTCTTAACTCAATAGTAGAATTTGCTATTAATCCCCAGTTTGTTGTTGACGAATTGAATAAGGCAGAAACAGGAGGTTTAGATCTTGTTGGTTTTTTTCATTCACATCCAGCCAGAGCTTATCCTTCAATAGTTGATTTAAAAAATATGAGACTATGGCCAAATACTTCGTGGCTTATTTTTTCTCTAACTGAAGAACAAATCGCGGCATATATGATACGAAATAACAAATTGGAAAAAATAGAATTAAAAACAGAATCATAAAGTCAAACAAAAACTTCATCTTCCTACAATTTGTAACTATCTTATAATCTAAAAAAAATAATTAAGGTTGATTTTTTGGTAAAAAAGAAACTAAAAGAGTTGATAAAAGAATTTTGTTATAAATACAATCCTCCGTCTTATCGTAA
This sequence comes from Candidatus Bathyarchaeota archaeon, assembly GCA_030607735.1. GTDB lineage: Archaea > Thermoproteota > Bathyarchaeia > Bathyarchaeales > Bathycorpusculaceae > AD8-1. Next base: position 13,328 of record JAUWJK010000033.1, on the reverse strand, counting down.
ACATGGTAACTTCAAAAGTGATTTCATTATTTTTCTTAATAGGAATGATTGTAGAATAATTGATGAATATGAAATAGTATATAGAAATGTAAAGGCTAATGGTGATATCGTTAAACAAAGAGGCTTTATTGATTTTTTTGTCTTCTATAACCAAACAAGATTTGCTATCGAATTTGATAATGGTAATCTTTTAAAATTGAAAAGCATATCTAAACTTCTTCAATCAAGTAGTAAATATAAAATTGGAATTGTTAGAGGAAATCAAAGATACAATGTTTGGAATCAAAATATGAGAAGAATAACCTATGTTATGAAACGTCTTCAACTTCAAACAAGCCCTATATTATTAATAATTAATTCAGATAAAACAGCTGGTTGGATAAAAAACACAACTTGACATATTATCTTATTTCTTTCTTTAATGGCGAAATTTTCCTTAATCGTTCAACTGATTTTGGAACTACTTCCAAAACGTAATCCACATCTTCTTTTGTTGTATATTTTCCTAAAGATAACCGTAAAGATCCATGAGCTTCTTGAGGTTTTAATCCAATAGCGAGCAGTACATGACTTGCTTCTAAAGAATCAGAAGAGCACGCTGAACCCGTTGAAGCAAATACACCATTAATGTCAAGTTGCAGTAGCAACGATTCTCCCTCAATGTAGGAAAATCCGAAGTTAGTGTTGTTTGGTAATCGCTTTATTAAATGGCCATTAAGATAAGTTTCATCTATTTTCAAGATTTCTTTAATAATCTTGTCTCTAAGGATACTTTGTTTTTTAGCATCAGAAGCCATTTCTTTATCTTGAACTCTAACTGCTTCGGCAAAACCAACTATTCCAGCAACATTTATTGTTGATGCTCTTTTCTTAAATTCATGCCCTCCCCCGTGCAAAAGAGGTTCAATTTTTGTACCTTTCTTTATGTATAATCCACCAACACCTTTAGGGCCATACATTTTATGAGCGCTAATAGACAAGAGATCGATGTTCATTTTTTTGACGTCTATTGGAATTTTGCCAAAACTTTGGACAGCATCTGAATGATAATATACCCCTTTTTCTTTACAGATTGTACCAATTTTTTTTATATCTTGAATTGTTCCTATCTCATTATTTGCATGCATTATCGAAACTAAAATTGTGTCACTTCTAATCGCTTTTTCCACCAAAATAGGATCTACTAATCCGAATTTGTCTACAGGTAGGCGTGTGATTTCATATCCTTGTTTTTCTAACCATCGAGCAGATTCAAGAACACAATGATGCTCTATTGAGGAAGTTACTATGTGTTTTCCTTTTTTTCTGTTTGCGAAGGCTACACCTTTTATAATCATATTCGCGGATTCAGTTGCACTACCCGTAAATATTATTTCGTGAGCTTCACTGTTCATCATCTTCGCGATTGTTTTTCTGGATTCTTCTACTGCTTCTTTTGTTTCTCTACCCTTTGAATGTAGTGACATTGTGTTTCCAAATTTTTTAGTAAAGTACGGTTTCATGGCACTAAATACTCTGGGATCGACTGGTGTGGTTGCAGCGTAGTCCATGTAAACTTCCATGTATGTCATTATGGAACATAACCCTGTTATTTTGTATTTAAGTTTACCTTGACAATCATTTTCATGTTAAATGTTCTTTTGAACCAGTTTTTCTATCCTGTTTGACAAAAATCAATTTTTTTTCTCCTCAGTATATTTTATAACAATTCTTTTCTCATTCTTCAATAAATTTCATATATTATTCTCACCATAATAAGTTAGAATTGATCTCTATGTTGGAAGATTCTATTCCTTTGCATTCACCTACCTGGAAGGAGATGGCATTCTTTTTCGTTTCAGGAGCAATAATAGGTATTCCAGTAAATGCTTACCTTCATAACAATTTGATGGATGTAATAACAGGAATTTCTCCGTTTTATTTACTAATAATTTGTGAACTGGTTTTATGCCCATTTATTGAAGAATTTTCAAAAGTGTTTGGATTAATTTATCGTCACGGCGAAACTCAGCAATCATTTTTTAAACTTGCTGTTCTTAGTGGATTAGGTTTTGGTATAGCCGAATTTCTAATACTTAGTTTTGATACGAGAACGTTCTTTGTAATTAATTTCTCTGGAATATTTTTCCACCCATTAACTGTCGCTATAACCGCTTATGGACTTGCAACAAATCAAGCTTTTAGATATTATTTTTTGGCAGTATTCTTTCATTTCCTAAATAACCTATTTCTAATTTTATTACCATCCAACATAATTGCACTTTTAACTTCCGTAGGTATAGTGATAATAACATATTTTATTGTTCGTAAAATTCAAAACAAAACTAAAAACCAATTTATGGCCTAACTAAAAATTCTCAAATCTGCTTTATCATAAATTTCAGTCATCATATTGCTGTTAAATATTTTTTTTAATTTTAAGCCTTTACTTAATCCTAAATTAAAAAAACCCATACCTTCATAAGCGCTCCGTGACACTCAAATATGAAGAGATTGTTTCATCCTCTAGGTAGCCTATCGGATAACAAATTCTTTTCAAACTAAATCAACATCAGAAAACAATATCTTGCACTCATTAGAGCAAGGTTGTTAAAAAGCTGCAGAATATGCAATCACCCATTCGAGATCATGGAAATTAACAAGTAAAGTAACAAAAAAAACAGCACTGAACAATAAAAAAAGAGGAGAACAAGAACATAGCAAATATTGGCGACAAAATCAAGTGTCCAAAATGTCGGGTAATGAGTCGAGTTGTTTGGGTTTCAAAAGACAAAAAAACGATAGGAATTCAATGTCCCGCATCACATACTCAACTGAGTCGACCCAGTTCGGAAATTGGATCTAAAGCACGTCCCAAATCTAAAGCCGGTAAAAACATGATTTTTCTAGTGGAAGTCAAATGAGAAGAATGTTATAAATATTAATATGCCAATAAATGTAACATTTTTTTTTAGTTTGCAATCAGTCTTTTATTTCTATTTGTCTTAGAAAATTCAATTTCGGTGCAAAACAAGGCTTTTGCTACTAGTATTGCAACTTTTACGTTAACTGCATTTCCAAGAGCCTCATAGGCTTTAGTTGTTTTTTCTGGGAGTTTTAGTAATCCATTTATACCATCCATATTTTGTAGTTTAAGGCATTCATAAGGTGTAACATACCTATTTTCCCATGCAATTATTGGAACTTGAGTTGGGGTCATGGCAACTAATGAGGGAATAGTAGTTCTTCGTTTAACTCTTACACCTGAAGGCCTCATTTGAATAATATAGTGGCGTATGTTGCGATCACTTTCATTTTGGCAGTTCCATTCAAGTTTTTGCCAACTAGATGGAAATTCTAGGATTTTAGGAATCCAAAGGTCTAACCATTTTTTGTGTTTTTTATAAAAATCTCGGTTTTTTCGAATAATGTTAATTTTCCATTGAGGTAAGACATTTTGATCTCTTCGGGCATAAGAGGGAAGAAGGCTGAGAAGTTGATCTAAATCCTGCGCATTTTCAAGAGATTTTCCATGACTCCCACAGAATTGTTTCAAATCAGGATAAGTCATTTTTTTTGGAGTAATCTTCTCGTAAGGGTAAGTGGCTCCAAATTCGGTAGACCATAAAGGATGAGGTATTTTTTCGTTAGCAGGAACTTTATTTAGGAAATCTTGCCAGACGTTTAGACATCTATTTACGGGCTCAGAGATCGTGCGTAAGTTATTTGGGTTTTTATCTAGATATTTCTCTATTGGGACCAACCAGCATAACTTGTCTGGTTTTGGCCACTTGAAGTTATTCAGGTTATCAGTGCTACCAACGATGTATAATCGTTCACGGATTTGAGGAATACCAAATTGATGCGGGGAAAGTTTTCCCATCAAAACATTATAACCTTTTTCAATTAGCAGATTTTTCATGTACTTCCAAGTTTGTCCATTATTGTGTTTTTCAAGATTCGGAACATTTTCAAGAATAAAATATTTTGGATGATGATATTCTATAACCTTTAATATTTCCCTGTAGAGTTTGCCTAATTTTGGATTTTCCAAGCCATCTCTGGGTCCAGCTTTAGAAAAGGGCTGACATGGAAAGCCTGCACATAAAATTTCGTGTTTAGGAATTTTTTTAACGTTTACTTGTCGCAGATCTCCTTTGGGTTCTAATCCGAAGTTATCATAGTATAGTTCTTTGAGTGTTGGATTAATTTCTGAGGCAAAAACACATTGATGTCCTAACTGTTTTAGTGCTAAGTGAAAACCGCCAAGACCAGCAAATAAATCTATAAACTTTATTCTTTTGATCCTCCTGAGGAACAATCTTGAGATGGTGGTTGAAAAGTGAATATTTTAACTTTTTTTCCTTGCACTTCAATATTAGCAACGAGTTGAGAACAAACATTTCGCAGTGCCTTCCAGAGCATTGTCGATTCGTATTGATCATAATCAGCGGGTATGTGATTTATCAAAGTCTCTGAACAAACAACTACTAACCTATCTTTAGCACGAGAAAAAGCAACATTAGATCGATTCAAATCCAGAATAAAAGCCACATTAGAACTGATATAAGATGGATCGCTTTCTGTTGCTGATAGAATAATGTTTGAACGCTCATCTCCTTGCAAGCGCTCGACTGTGTCAATAATTCCAATTGGAGCATCAACTTCTTCATAGTGCTCTTTTAGACGTGTTTTCAACAAACTTCGCTGTGCCCTATGGGGAGTAACAACTGCAACAGAATCCGTTGGCAGAGGAAGTCCGGCATCAATTATGTTTTTAATAATTTCAGCTTCTAATGGATTGTTTTTTTGAGACTGCCTTTCTGAATGGAGTACAAGAAAAACTCCGCAGTTACCCTGCCAGATTCTATTCCACGAGTTCCCTCCTTTAGATGCATCAATAATTTCAGTTGGACGAGGCACCCCTTGCAGATCAATATCATCCAAGCTATAAAGGCGCTGTATTAGGTTTACAAGAGGAGGAGGAAGTCTAAAAGTAAAAGTTAGAGCAGATTCTCTAACTGAATTCACAAGATTAACTCTTTGAGCCATATCTCGAATGACCTCATAAGCACTTCTATAAGGTTTATAAACTATTACCGGTGGGCGATCCTCATTTTCCCAATCATGAGACACTATAGGCGCTAATTGTCTATGGTCTCCTGTTAACATAATTTCGCCTCTAGGAGAAACTAAACTAGAAAGTGCAAGAAAATGTGGAAAAATCATCATACTAGCCTCATCAACTATAAGCGCTGAAGCAGAGAACCCATCTCTAAATTGTGCTCCTTGAATCAAAGTTTTATGCATTTTGAGTAAAGCACTTGTGGTTCCGCCAATAATTGCCACACGATCTTCAGTTAATCGTCGCACATAGCTTCTTGCTTGTCCTGCTCCAAAATTTTCTATCTCTTCTAGTCCTCTGTCTATATCTTCAGGATCTGACGAGTAAACCTTTGCAATAGATATACGCGGTAAATTACAGTATTGTTTATCACATAACCAAGAAAATTGTTCTAAGAACTCGGATAAACGTTTTAATAAATTATTAAGAGCTGCATGAGTTGTTGCAGAGATAAGCACAATATCGCCTTTGTTTCTTCTAGCTAATATTCGAAGTAAAATAGCAATTGCTGTAGTCACTGTTTTTCCAGTTCCCGGAGGACCCTGTAGTAATTGGATTCTCGAGTTTAATCCTTCAATAATAGCTTCTTTTTGATTATCATCAAGATGATCATCACTGGACAGAACAAAATTGGAAAGAATTTTTCTGCAAACTTCAATCTCATCTTCTTCAAGTTGGTTTTGCTCTGGTACCTGAGGATTTTTTGGATCAAACCAAGCATAAATTGGCAAATTTGGCATATTACTTAAGTGCTCATCTACTCTCCTAGCCACAAAATCAGTTATGCTACTATCAATTGTCGCAAAGTTAAATTCAGGATTCCCAAAGGCATGACTTGGCAGAATATAGCGAGACTCAAATTTACCTGGAATTGGCGATAATGCTATCTCTCCTAATTCCCAATCAATCCTTTTAATTACGCATGTCCAACCTTTATTGATCAGTTGAGACAATCTTTGCCCTTGAGTAGGATCTTGACCTGAGGGTGTAAGTCTAACATATGAACCTTCATCAAATGCTGAGGAAACCTGAAGACGATTAATATCAAAACTATAACCAATCAAATCTATTTTTGCAAAAACTTGACCATCACTTAGTCGTACTATGTCTGTTACTGGAATTGTTTCCCCTGAGTTAACTCTACTTGTCGGTGGAATTAAGTGATGAGCGATCCAATCTGTCCTTTTTATATGATTTTCTAATCTCATGAAGTTAACAGCTGCCTGAGAAGTGTTTGTAACATCGAGAGTAAAACGTGGGAGGTTATCTATCACAAGAGGTGTCTTTTTTATATCATAGTTTTTTGTAATAATTTTTTCTTCTAACCAACGCAGGGAATGAACTCTGGCTTCTAGAAAAGCATCAATATACCCAGGAACGCATGCCCGATTATATCTTCTAATTGCTTGTTTAGTTCTAGGATTTAAAGTTGGATCATCAAGATCTGGAAGGCTTCCCCATATTGCGTGCCAGTAGGGAACTGTAAGGCTATCGTTAAACCGGCTTCTTAGCTCAAATACGTGAGTGTGAACATTTGGATCATTTGAATCAGGATTTGCTTCCCAGGTTTGGTCATCACGATAACAAAGGCTTGTTTTAAAATCAAACACATCTTGAGTAAATGCGCGTTTAAGCCAAACATTTTGGCCATTAACTGTTCTATTCCAATGATACCTCTTGCCATACCAAGAAAGAGAGGTAGCAACACTTAGGCCTCGTCCAGTCCACCCCAATCCATATTTTTGGTCAATTTCATCACGCAAGCAAGAGAATATTAATTGATCAATGCTTTCACGAGATCCAAATAACTCGTTTAGATGACTTAACAGGCTAGTATCTACTCGTGAGCAAGCTTCTATTAGATGAGTGATTTCCTGTCGAGACCAAACATAAAAATGAATAGGTGCACTATCGCGTCCATTTGCTACTTCAGCTATTTTATCAACTAGTTCATGGAAAAAATTTAGTATTAACTGGCGCTCACTTTTTGAATCAACGGAGTATTTTCCTGTCCATTCTTCTTTGATAAAACGTATAACTGGTTTATCAACCAAAGGAGTACGAACACCATTTTTATCTGTCTCATAGACGGTAGGATCAAAATACCATGATTTATCATCCCTTCTAAAAGCTACTGTTTTAATTTCATTTATGCTAGACGTAACATGAGCTGACAAGGAAACTATCCTATCTTCCACATAATCATAATCTAATGCGAAAAATATTCGAATAAGTGGTTCATCATTTATTGTATGAGCTGGAAGTTGCCCATATCCTTTGTAGGGTAATTGTTCAACTTGATACCCTTTGGGTTTACCAGAATCTCTAGGAAGCGTACTTCTACGGGATTTTGCTTTTGTTATTAGAATTCCCAGATTTTTTGAAAATGATGGATTAACTTGAATATTTCTAGCTTGTAGACTTTGAAGATCTAAATCAGCCAGATCATCAATTGTTTGAATTCCATTTTCTTTTAAAACTCGAATATCAGATGGTTCAACATTTAGGAGTTCTAATCTTCTATGCAACGAACTTTCAGGCAGACAATGCGTATCAAAAACGCAGTTATCACATTTTCCTTCAAGTCTATAATCCAAGTCATTTAAAGTTGATTTTATAATGTGGATAAGTGGGCCCTCACTTGATAAAAGCCGATTAATGTCAGTTTCTTCTTGAGAAAGAACACCCAAATGAAGTGTGTTTAAAATTGATTGCATTTTATTGAGTTTTTCGTTAATCCTGATTACAGAACACTCAATTTCATCAGATACTATTTGCTGCCCACCAACAAAAACCGGATTGTCACAAATTAATTGTCTGATAAGAATACGATACAAAGTCACTTGAATTCGATGATATGTTTTATCTTTTCTACTTGCCTTCGCTTCGATAACACGCAATCTTGGGTGTCCATCTTTCCAGAGAACCAAAATAAAATCGATTCGTCCCTCAATATGAAATTGGCCTATATCAGAGCCCACTTGGACTTCGCGACTAAACGCGTTTTGACCAACAGACAAACTTGCCAGTGCATCAACAAAATTGTTCCAAGTTGGATATTGAGGGCGAGGTTGATGATCAGGATCATATTGATCTTTTGTAACATGAGTAAAATTTGCTGTTTCAAGCTCTTTTGATAAAGCATCTTCTTTAAGTTTTCCAGCTGCTTGCAAAACAGGATCAATAGGATTGAAGAATCTTCCACCTAAAGGAATTTGTTTGGCTATTTTGCGATCATTAATTTCAAGTTTGAATCTTCTGTCACATTGTTTATGTTGTATGAATTCCCCAATTTCAGTGACCCGTACTGAGTATTTCCCGATTGTCATGATCGCAGATCCAATGTACCATAGTGAAGTGTTAACATATTATCTTTTATTCAACAAAAACTTAAAACAACCCAAAAAAGAGAATCTGCAACTTGTTTTTTCAGAGCCAACAGGCTAGTTTAAAAAATCGTTGCTATTCCAGAAGGTACTGAAACTAGATTTTAATCCATGCTGTAGTTTGTATGGTCTTCTACATCTATGGATCGCATTTTTATTGTATCATGTGAAAGATTATTTTGTCTTAAATGAATTAAGGGTTGAAAGAAGATAGTTAATTTAGCGATTATAGGTGCAGGAATTGGAGGATGTTCCGCAGCATATTTTGCACACAAATATCTTCCAAAAGCAAAGGTAACAATTTATGAACTGGAAAACAGGAGTGGGGGAAGAGTCCTTACATTCAATGATAATAAAACACACAGTGAGCTGGGAGCTTCATTTTTCAATCCCATAAACAAAACAGTTTTCAATCTTGTAAAAGAAATGGGTCTCAAAGCAAAGAAAGTTGAGGAGTCCTTAGATATTGCAATTTGGAATGGAACTGAGATAATCTTCAAGTCAAGTCAGTCGATGTTCTACACGATGCTTAAATTGTTAACTAAATACAAACTTAGTGTACCAAAACTACTTCTTAGCCTAAGAGAAGCAAATAGAAAAATTAAAGAATTGTATGCAATAGAAAAAAACCAACAGAGTTGTGGGAACTTTTTGAGAAGGCTGGTCTTGATAAGTGGTATAAAAAGCCCCTTGACCAGATTCTAATTGAAATGGGTATTAACCGAAAAATTATTGATGATTTAATTACGCCAATTACACGAATAATATATTCTCAAAATGCTGAATTTGGAGGATTTGCAGGTCTCACATCATTACTGGGAGTCTATAATGGATCTATGTATAGTCTTGAAGATGGAAATGAATTATTGCCAAGAAAGCTTCTTGAAGCTTCCGGTTCTAAGGTTGAATTAGAAAGTAAGGTGAATTATATTGAAAAAAAGTCTAATGGACGTTTTCAGGTGTTGATTGGAGAAAATAGTTCAGTTTTTGATGGGATCATTGTTGCTGCGCCACTGGAAGGAGCGAATATAAAATTTGATGGAGTACCTAAACAAAAATATCAAGAACGTAAATATCAAAAGATCTACATCAAATTATTGAAGGGTGTAGTAAATCTAAAATATTTTAATTTGGATACCTCCTCTAAATTGCCCTCGGTTATACTAACGTCTAAGGAAGCAGATCCAATAACTCGGTTTTCTATTAATAAATCAACAAAAAATGAATCATGGATGACTATTACCTCAACAGAGCCAATAGGTAACGATTTTGTGGATGAGGTTTTAAAAAAAAGACGTACCTTTTTAGATCACACTTGGAGTGCAGCCTATCCTTTTTTCAAACCAATACAGAAGATTCCACCTATCAGCATTGACAACGGACTGCTATACCTCAATGCAATAGAATCTGCCACCTCAAGTTTGGAAACATCAACCTTCGCCGCCTTACAAAGCATAAAAATAATAAAAAAACAGATAATCTCTTAATTAAGCGATATTTGCAATTATCAAAATGATGTCTATCAGAATAGTACCTATTAAAATATTAGAAACTAAAATCATCAAAAAAAAAGAAATTTTAGGGTACTACTCAGTGGTGCATTCTTTTAGATTTTTGAATACTTTCAGTGTATGTTTAAGAGTAACTACGTCCCCAAAATGTTTTACATAAGCAACGGGTAAACAAACCGTCAAGGACCCTAGTTTTGGTTTTTTTAAATCCAGTTCTTTTGTCGCTTCTTTGGTTAGGCTTACATCTAAGTTGGTAATTTTCCAAGTGTTAGTGTTAGCGTGGGCACCATCAATTTCTCCTAAAATAAATGCATCAAGAGTAATTACTTTTACTCCATTCATTTTTTTAATTTTCATTATAAGATCCCTTCTGACTATTATCGTGCTTTGAATATTTTACTTTTTTATTTCTTTTTTCCTAATTACCAATTTCAAGTTGATTTCTACTATGTGTTCTTCATCAGTTTTGCTAAGACCAAGACGCCAATCTTTGAACTCTACAGTATTATCTTTAAAGTTGTTTGTAAAAAATTCTTTTAATTCACTAAAAGCACCTGTGACTTGTTGAATTTTTTTATTTAAATCATTTTTTTCTTCAGTTATTCTTAATCACCTTATAACTTGGATATAACAATAAGTTTTAACCAAATAAATTATTTGTTTTCACTCGAAAACAACTGATTACAATGCAGACGTGGCGCTTATATTAAAAAAAACAAATTTGAAACAATGGTCTTCTGCAGAAATGAGTTGTGCAGTATGCTTAAATTGGTCTTTAAAGGTTGAATCAATGAAGGCCCATGAGAAAAACTAGTTTTTTTATCATTCTTTTTGTAGCTACAATAGCTTGTTTAATCAGCCTATTCCTGTTTATGGTTTTCACTTACCCTTCATCTTCTTATCCAGATTGGATGTCAGAAATGTGGAGCCATATGGGTGGAGGAATGATGGGAGAAACAAGAGATCCCTACCTTGGCTACTTTGGAGTACTATTTACAATAGTAATTGCAGTAGTCGTCATTAGCGTTGCAGGAATAATCTATTTCCTGTTGTATCCTGAACTAAAAACAGGTCAAATCAAAAAACAAATACAACCTTATGAAAGTTCAAAAAAACCAAAAGCAATAGAATCAATTCGAAGAACGCTAAATAAAGATGAACAAAAAGTCATAGAAGTCTTAGAGATACACGAAGGAAAATACCTTCAGAAATATTTACGAAAAGAAGCAGGTTTAAGCAGATTAAAAACTCACAGAATTCTAGCGCGCTTTGAAGAAAGAGGCATAGTAAGTCTAGAGAGAAAAGGAAATACTAATGAAGTAACATTAAAAGATTGGCTTACTTAGTTAAAAACCATATCATATTATCAAAAACATAAAGCTCAATTTAGAAGCGGAAATGTGATAGGTAATGTGGAAAAAACTTTTTTCTAAAACAGGCTGACTCGTCTTAGCAGTATTTATGGCCTTTTACAGAAGTTATAAACAAACTTGACACTTATTATCACATAATCTAAATGAATACACCTCTGGGGATCCTCTCTAAAAGATATCATCAAAATTATCGATAACAAATTTTACTAAATGACCTTTGATAAAATAATCTGTTTAAAGAGACGATCAAACTCTCAACAAGTTTTTGATATTATTCTGCACGTAAGAGCAAAAGAGGTTTTGCAGCTTCTTTTTTCATCAATGCCCTAATCTTAAAAAGATTGGAGGTACTAAACTTTTCGAATTGTTCATTTTTATCCTCTCGTATAACAACGTGAACTTCACCATTTTTAGAGTATGCTTAAACAACATTTGGTTTCTTCAAAATTACCTACTCCTAAGTAAGACATATTGCTTTATGATTAAAGTATAATTCATAGTTTGTTAAGTTACAATCAATATTCAGAGTCAATTTACTAAAAAAGTATAGAGAACCACAATGGGGAACAAAACAGGTATTTTTTGCTTCACTATTTTTCTTTGCGCTATCGAAATACTTCGTCTAATAGCTTCTATGATGTTGTTACATTGATAGCCGATGCTGGACAGGAATCTTGAGCTTCTTTTGTATCCTCTATTTCATCATCTTCAAATATTCCAGACGATAGATCATCACTAGTTTCTCCGTCAACTATTGTTGACTTTCTTGTTTTATCTGGTTCAAAATGGACTGGATCTGAACTATAACATGCTCCACAGGCTATACACAGGGTACGATCAACCTCAACTTTATACTTAACCATAAAAGTCACCAAAACATAACTTGCTCAAAATATTACTATTAACACTATTATATGAGAAATTATATTAAACCATTGATACCCCAAATATTATCTGTACTAATTTAACTAATTTTTAAGGATAACTAATGAATTAAGTCAAGAACTCTTTTTGGAATAACATATTTCTTTTTGCACTTTGAACAAACTACTTTATTTAATTTTGAAGCAATTGGCTGAGAATTATTACAATAAGGGCAACTCATACGTATCAAATCAACCCTACCGACTTTCACATTTTTAGGCAAAACATGGCTGTGTCGCTCTAACCTTCTAATTTTGCATGCTTTTTCCCACATTTCCAGATCTTCATACAATCTAGCCGCCTTTTCATATAGACCAGTCTTCTCAAGTTTAATAGCTTCTTCAACAGCCAATCTTCTGCACTTGTTAGCTTTTTCAGGCATTTCCAAGATTTCATATTCTCTAAAAGCCTCTACATAGTTACCGGCCTGTTCAAGTTTAACAATTTTCGACAGTTTAAACGGAATAAGCTCTTTTTTTGAAACAAGATTTGTACTGTGACAATAAGGACAAAGCTTAACATTTACAGACAAGAGTTCTTCATTACAGTTATTACACATCAATTTAGTCATAATAGGCATGTCTCTTCTTAAATAATTTTTTTCTACTTGGTAATTAACATTTGGAAGTATAACGGTTTTGCTTAACTTCCACTAATATCCTAAAACTTTATTTCTCAGACAAAAACGAAATAAGCAACAAATCCATTTAAATAATGAACTTAATGTCACTAATTGATTATATTCTAAGCCGAAGAAGCATCAGAAAATACGAAAAAAAAGAGATACCAGAAAAAACCATAAATCAAATTCTTAAAACAGGACAAAACGCCCCTTCAGCAGCCAACAAACAACCATTTCATTTCATCATCCTAAAAGACAAAGAAATAAAAAAGAAAATATCTACAACATTTAGCCGTTTTATCAAAGATGTTCCAATCGTTATCGTTGGATGCGCTAACGAAAAAGCACTTTTAACTGGAAAGTGGGCAGTTATTGATACTGCAATTGCGATGCAAAACATGGTTATCG
>JAUWJK010000034.1 GCA_030607735.1 Candidatus Bathyarchaeota archaeon | reverse complement strand
TATATGTGGCATTTGGGTTTTTACTTAGAAGAATATGAAACAAAAGAACAATTTCTTTTTATTGAGTCTTTGATAGCAATGGACCCAGCTGAACTTGATCTTCTAGTTGATAAGATTGTAAAGTCTGCCCTTAAGATGGGTGCCAAAAGGATTGTTATTGATAGTTTGACAGCTATGGAGGTCGATTTTAGTTCCAGAAAGGAGATTCGCGCCTTTTTGCATAATCGACTTTTGAGGGCTCTAAAGAAGGCTAATTTAACTGCAATAGCAATAGTTGATGTGCCTTATGGTGAGGAGAAAATTGGATCTGGAATTGAAGAATTCGTTTTTGATGGAATATTGCAACTTACAGTAAAGAAAGAAAAAGGACTGCCAAGAAGACAGTTGACTGTGAAAAAGTTTAGGGCTAAGGACCTGTCTTTTGTTGATTATGATTTGATTATTGGTTTGGGTGGAATTGTTTTAATTTCACCTTTTGCTTCAAATCCCGCTGGAACTGTTGGTGATCTGTTTTTATCAAGTGGGATTGAGGGTTTAGATAATTTGCTAGGGGGAGGTTTTAGAGAAGGTACTCTTTCAATTATTATGGGTTCTTCTGGTTCAGGTAAAACTCAGCTATCTTACAATTATGTTTTGGAAGGAGCTCGGAGAGGTGAACTGAGTCTGTATGTTTCATTTGAGGAATCTGAAGATCAGATACGAAAGAATATGCTGGGAATTGCTTCATCTGATTTGGTTTACGATGTTCTGGTTATTTCTCAAGGAATAATGGCGCAAACACCCTATAAACTAGTTGAGATTCAAAGGGGATTGATTTCAAAAGTAAAACCCAAACGTATTGTTCTGGATGGTATTAAATCCTTGAATAGAATGTATGGTGAAGAATATTATCAGATGTTGGTTAGGAGCTTAGCTAATCTCTACAAAGAAACTAAAGTTACCGCAATAATGACTGCTATTGGAGATGTTTTTAAAGAAAGTGAGTTAGCTACTTTAGCCGATAATCTTGTGTTGCTTGATCTTAGAAAGGATGGAAACCATTTTGTTCGAGAGATTGGGGTTGTGAAAGCAAGAGGATCGAAAATAAGTGATAAATTAAAGACCATTTATTTCTCGGAAGGTGGAAAACTTTATGTCGACCAATAATTCCTCTGAGTTTTTCACAATGCTTGTTTATTGATATTTTTAATTGAAGTATTGATTAGTATTTTTGATTCATAAATGATTTTTTTAAATGAATATACACATGGGGCTTATGATTGCTAGACATGGATTTGTAATAGCTAAAAAAGCATATGTTTGTTGGGAATGTCAAGGAATTATTGAAAAAGCAACTGTATGTGTTTGCAGTAAAGTTAGTTTTTACCACGATGTATGTTACTCTAAGCTGAGAATGCTTTTACGCAGAGTATATGGTTTACTCCAAACAACAATGAGTTCATCCGCAAAGCTTTCAAACAAATGGTTATTTGAAAATTTTCCAAAAGAAAAGATGCTTTAGGTTCTTCTCAAGTCCAGTTTAAGTTTATTTTGACATATTTGCAATAATAAATAAATTATGTGTTTGTATGTTCTAAATATTGAATATTTTATGGGTTATTGTGCAAAAAATTTATATTCTGTCTGAACAATTATTTGTAATAAAGGTTGAAAGCGTTGAAAGATGAAAAATTAAAAACAAGACCCTTGGAAGATATAGAATATTTTAATCATATCTAACTTGTATTAACCAAATCAACGTTACATTTAATGTTTTATCCAGAATTATTTACTGATAAAAAATTGTTGATTTGAAATAATCTAATGACATTTGATAGTCTTCTTTGAAACATATTCTAACAGTTTTGTTATTTCTACATCATCAATATCATTTTGGCTGTAAAATTTGCGATGTCTTATTATTTTTCCTTTTCCCTTAAATAAGGCATCTCAAATTTTGATAATCCTTTAACTGCAAAACCTAAATTAACATGATCTCTAAGAGCCACCAGATAGAATTTTTCTTCATATCATGGTACTCCCATTTTAAATTCTTCCTTAATATTTGAGAATGTCTTAAAAATAAGATCTCGTAGTTTTAAAAGAATTTCTCTTTGAGGTAATTCTTGTTTTTTTATGTATTCCTCAACTTTTTGACTCATTTTAAAACACGACTTTAATTATCGATCTATAAGAATAAATTATTCACTAAAAAAGTTTAAAGCTGTGGACTATTTTGAGATATTAGCTATTGCATTTATGGTTTTTTCTATATGTTCCTTTTCTATTCCTCTATGAGTTACCATTCTTACCATATCTTTGTCAAGAATAAGTGCGAATATGTTTGCTTTTTCAAGTTCGCTGATGAATCTTTCATTTGTTATATTAAAATTTTTTATATTAAACATGACTATGTTTGTTTGGATGCATTTTTGATTAATCGTTATTCCTTTAATTTTAGATAATTGCTTGGCTAGATATTTAGCGTTATTGTGATCATCTTTTAGTCGATAAATCATTTTTTCTAATGCAACTATGCCTGGAGCGGCAATTATACCTGCTTGACGCATTCCACCACCCAAGATTTTTCTAAGTTTTCTTGCTTTTGATATGAATTTGTTGGAACCTATTATAATTGAACCTATCGGACAACTCAAACTTTTTGAAAGACAGAACATTAAATTATCGACATGTTGGGTTAATTGTTTTACATCAACTTCGAGTGCAACAGCTGCATTGAAAATGCGAGCTCCATCCATGTAAAGTTTTAAGTTGTTACTTTTTGCGATTTTGCTTATATTCTGTATCTGTTGGGGTGTGATTACTGTTCCTCCGTGTCTATTATGGGTGTTTTCAATACATATCAATGAAGATTTGGGAAAATGGATATCTTTTGGAGATATTGCAGTTTGTATATCCTCTGGATTAGGGGCTCCTTTTTTACTTTTTACTGTTTTTGGCAATAGTCCTGCTATTGAGGATACTCCTCCCACCTCATACCAGTAAATGTGGGATTGGGCTTCAAGAATAACTTGTTCCCCATGGTTTGTGTTGGACATTAAACTGATTAGATTTGCTTGGGTTCCACTTGTAACTAAAAGAGCTGATTGTTTACCCAATTTTTTAGCAGCCATTTCTTCGAGCTGATTCACTGTTGGATCTTCTCGAAAAACGTCATCACCAAGTTTTGCTTGATTAATTGCTTCCAGCATTTCTTCTGTAGGCAAAGTCACTGTGTCGCTTCTTAGATCAATAATCTCATTTTTTACCAATTCATTTTCTCTCTCTTTAAAACTTTTTTCTCTTGAACCATTTAATTAGTTTTGAGTAAGTACTTATTTTTAGTTTTTAGAAACGGAGTTTAATTGAGGTAAAACATTAGTTAACTAATGATTGAATTAAACTATAATGCTCCATTGACCACAGTTCGTCTAGGTCAATCTCCTCATCTTATGTTTTTATACACTTTATCAATTATGTTATTTAAAATATTTTTCACTTAAAACTATTAATTAATAATAACCTTGATTTGAACCTAGAACCAAGTGGAGATATCACCCGAAGATCAAACTTTTAATCGATATTTAGATTTATTTGATATACCTAAAAAGTATCTATTCGATTTTATAATATATATTTTTTCCCTTTTTTGATTAAATTTTAATCAAAAAAAATGACGTTAATGGCACGCCCAAGTCATTTTTCCCTGTTTATTTTCCTCTCACAGATACTGTTACACTTTTAATAACTGAATTTACCATCTCTTGAAAGTTCAAAGTAATAATATTGGTTAGAGTTCTTGCTCTATCAGGAACTCTGGTTACCGCCAGCAAAACATCACCCGTTTTTGCCAATATGCCTCACCTACTGCACAGTTATATCAACGGAAATCTTCGCCTCAAATAACCCTTTGCAAATTCACGGTCATACGATAATTCTGCACTCTTTACAATTTGACCTTCAAGCCTATCCAAAGCTAATCTGAACGTATGCTCCACATTCCAACCCTCACCCGAACTAAAAAATAAGCCCTTCCTAGTTCTAAACTGCAATCGACAATGAATCAATTGGTCACCCTTGAAGTTTGTACCATGCCTCTTCATGTAAACAAACAGCGTACCAGACTCCAACGTTTCTCCGTATCTACCCGCAAAAGATTCGAAATCTGCCATAATAAAGCCTCTTTGAAATTCATCAATTTCCACATCCTTAACGGAAAACTGCACCATAAGCCTTCGCACAGGCTTTTCCATTTGAGCTAAAAGTTCGAGAAAATCCCGTTTAGTCATGATACCGACAGGTCTTCCTTTGCTAACAACCACCAAAGAGGAAATTCCGAATTTATGCATCTGCTCTGAAGCTTCTCGTAATTTAGTTGCAGGCAACATAGTGACTACAGGTTTCACCATTATGCCCTTTGCTGGAATACTCAGAGCAGGAACTTTCTCACCCACTTTTCCACCAGCAGCTTGCCTCTGTCTTGGTTGAAAGATATTCTTAATAATATCATAGAAACTAACAATTCCCACGAGTTTTCCATCTCTGACTATTGGTACGTGAGAGATTCCCTCGCTTTTAAAAAGGCTTAACACAGCCCCTACCGATTCGTCTTCTTCGATGACAAACGGCTTCTTAGTCATTATCTCATCAACATGAGTATTACCCCATTGCTCCATTACAGTTCCATGGATAACATCTTCATCTGTAACAAAACCTAAGAGTATCTCTCCACTGTATACTGGAAGTTGCCTAATCTCGCTCTCAATCATCAATTTCGCCACTTTACTGAGAGGATCATGCAAAGTAACAGCCGGCGCTGATCGCGTCAAAGTCTTAACTTTGGTTCCAGAGGCATCAAAACTAGATCGTATTATCCATCTGCGAGAAATAATTCCTTTGTACCTACCTTTACTATCTAGAACTGCTAAAACAGGAGGCATCTCTTCTTTGAAAAGTGATAAACAAGAAGAAAGCGTATCATTCTCATGCACTTCTAAGAAACCCTTTGAAAAAACATCTTTAACAATCTTAACCAATAGAAAAACACTTCAATACTAATTATGTCCATGGTGTAATTTAAGTTTGAATTTTATTATTTGCTCCTGTCAGGTTTTTGAATTTGTTTGCAACTTCAATAAAAATAGATTGTCTCGGAAGCGAAAGTAAATATTAAAAACGCTGAAAAATGTCCGGTGTTTGTTCTAATGAACCGGTGGGGATTTGAACCCAGACCTCCTGAATGCAAGTCACCAAATTCTTCAATGTTTAGAGTTCTACCAGAAAATTTTGACAAGCTATTAGAAGAGTATAGAGAGTTTTTAACCATAGATCTGAGACGAAGCAAAAATAAACAAAGTAAGATCAACATTATCGTTAATTCTCATCGAAGAATAAAAATTATTCTATAAACTAGTCAATTGAATAATTTAATAACGAAAAGTAACCTGATTGATTAGCAACTAACACAAACTTGTTTTTTTTCCAGTTTTTTACACTGATCACAGAGGTCATACTCTGGTCTATGCGAGCGACTTTTATCAATGCCCAGGGGATATTGTGTACAGTTTTTGCACCAATGCCATCTATCAGGTGGAGTTCCTTGAACGTATTCCACCATTTTCTAATCTTCCCAAAAATAATATTATGTTAATACTATTATTTTTCTTTTTCCTCTGTTGGATGCAAGAAATAACATTGCGAAAAAAGACCATGAAAGTGGCCGAGGTGAGGTACACTCATCTAGTAGTGAAGATGTCTCAAACAACCAAATCATTTTTTTTGATTATTTGAAGTTATCAAATTAGGTTTGAGCCAAAATTCATTAACCATTATGGCCCTTGTTGTTATTGTTGTTCTTTGGTGGGAATTGGCTGATGCCTCATATATTAAAAGAGATTCTGATTAAGGCTCCTTCTGAGACAATTTGGACTTTAATGGTTCAGCATCTCAAATATCCTGAAAAAGAGTCTGATCGTGGAGCGAAGTGGGATGAACTTGTTATTAAGAACATCAAAGGTGAAGCATTGACATCAAATAGGATAGGACTTGGTGTTAAAACCAGGTGGTATTACAAGTTCTACTTCTACACTTTTAAATGGGATGATGAAGTGTGCAACTGGGAAGAGTTAAAAGAGATAGCTTGGAAATCTATTTCAACTTGGGATATGGTGGATAGTTTCACAATAAACTCTGAAAATGACGAATCAAGGTTAGTGTACAGAATGGATTATACTCCTCCTTATGGAATCTTGGGGAAGATATGGTATCGTTTATTTGTTCACAAACATCTTGAAAAGCATTTGGAATACACAATTTCGCAGATGAAGAAAAGCTCTGAGGCTATAGAGAAATTCAAAGAATCGCGAAAGAACAGAGTTGTGTCTTGATAGGTGAATTTGTGTTAAAAAAAGGAGTTTTTCGTGCCTTTTTTAGGTTGATAAGACTAGATTATTCTTTTGTTAGTGCATTGGGCATTTTTTTGTCGGGATTGTTGGCTGGAGATCTTGTTGGGGTTCAACTAGAATATTTTGTGGTTTTTTTTGTTGTCTTTTTTTCTGCTATTGGAGCTTTTGCATTTAATGATTATTTTGATTTTGAGACGGATAAATTAAACAAAAGATCTGATAGACCCTTGGTTTTAGGGTTGTTATCTGGAAAATTAGCGTTAATAATTGGGGTGTTTTCGTTTTTCTTTGTTATTTTTCTTTCACTGTTTTTGAATCTGGTTTCTATGTTTTTTGTTCTTTTGAGTTTACCTTTGTTTTATCTATATAGTCTAGGTTTGGAAAGGATATTTTTTGTTAAGAATATTTTGATTGGTTACGCATTCTTAGCGACGATTTTTTTGGGTTCACTTGTTTCTGATTCTGCTCTTGAGCCTTTAATTATTTATTTCGGGGTGTTGGGTTTTATTGTTGGATTGGCATTTGAGATCATGTTGGATATTGGTGATGTTAAAGGAGATGCAACTTTTAGAGTTGAGACTTTAGCAGCAAAGCTTGGGATAAAAAGTGCTGCCAAGATTTCTGGTGGTCTTTTTGTGGTGGTCATGGTTTTAGATCTTCTACCTTTTTTCGTGATGATTGATTCACGTCTTTATTTGGACTATGTTTTTTTTTCTCTTATTTTCATCCCTGTGTTCTCGTATTTTTTTGTTGTGAAATCGTTGATTAGGGATCAATCGAAAAGTAAGATTTTTCAGCTTAAGCAAAGAGTGTTTTTTATTATGCAGCTTGGGTCTTTTGCTTATCTTATAGGAGTTCTGTTTTAGCTTAAAATAATACTAGATGAAGTTAACTTTAAAAAAAATCGATGTTGTATAACAGTATATCTCGAAGAATAAGGTGAAAGGGATTAAGAATATCAGAAAAGTATAGACGAATGTTGGTTCAGGTTATTTTTTGGTCTAGTTTTGTGTTAATGTTGCATGGTATTGTGAAGCAAACATTTTTTTTCCAATATTAATGGAGGTAGTGCTTTGTGGTCTAGTTGGCTTGGTCCGCCAATGTTTCATCATTATTTGATAGGTTTTATTTTGCGTAACTCATCTTTTTCTGAAATTCCATTAAAATTGATTGGTTTATACCTTGTAGTTCTGTTTGCTTCGTCAATTCTTTCTTTTTTTGAAGATACTAAATAGATGACTATTCCGATTGTAACAATTATGGCAGCCACGATTAAAATAATTGAGATTATCAAAGAGTTTGAGCTTTCGGACCCCATCATTCCATCCATTTCGCTATTCGTATTTGAATCAAGAGCGAAGTAGACTCCTGCTGCAAGTAATATAAGAATTGAAGCAAACGAAACGGTTAGGATAAGAATTTGATTTTTTTGCACGATAAATACCAGTTGCAGTTGTGAAATTAAAGTTTGCTAATAACTAAGAAATTTAAAAACGATTTTCTGTAACTGGTAATCTTATAATAATTTTATTTGCTGAGCATTTTTCTTGCTACAGTATAGTTATTATATACAATTTCCTCAAATTATATATGGACATGTTTTAATTATGAAGAGTTTTTCAAAATTTCCTTTAGTTGTCCTCATCATAGGTATTTTATTAGTGGTGGGTGTTTTTTTTATTTCTTTTTCATCTATATTTTCTTCTTTTGAACCAGTTGAAAATATCAATGATGCAAAAAATCTGGTAGACCAATATGTTGCAAAAAATTATCCTTTGTTGGAAGTTGAAGAAATAATGGAGTTTTCAAGTAATTTCTATGTTATTGTAAAAGAAAATTCCACTCAAAATTCTGCTTTTGAGCTGTTAATTGATAGAAACTCGGGAAGAATCCACCAAGAACCTGGTCCGAACATGATGTGGAATACTAAGTATGGTTATCATAATAGATTGGATAATTCAACTACTCAAATGACAATTGATGCTGAAAGTGCGGTGATGGTAGCTCAAGAATGGTTAAACAATAATATTTTTGGCAAAAGAGTTGAAGAGACTAGTGTTTTCTATGGATACTACACGATGGATTTTTCAGAGAAAGGTCAAATCTTTGGGATGTTGAGTGTGAATGGTTATTCTGGTGAGGTTTGGTATCATAGTTGGCATGGCGATTTTATTTCAATGATGGAATTTGAGTGAGGAGGTGATTGTGGTATGTCGAAAAATAATTGGTCTTTAGCTTTTTTGCTTTCGTTGGTTGGCGGGATTATTATTCTTGTGGCTGGGGTGGTATCGTCGGTTTGGTTTTTGTATGGAAGTGCTGTTTGGGGTGATTTTGGCGATATGTGGTTTGGGTACATGGGTGGCTATCACAGCATGATGGGAAGTGTTGGTTTTCCACTTGGATACATGACGGGTCTTTCTTTGATTGGTTTAGTATCGGGTGTGATAGTGGTTGTAAGTGCGTTAATGCTAAATTCTCATCCTCAAGAGCTGTTTGCTTGGAGTATTTTGATTATGATATTTTCTGCAATTAGTTTCTTGAATATGGGAGGCTTCTTTATTGGTGGAATACTTGGATTAGTTGGAGGTGCGATAGCATATGGTTCAAGAACCAACAAATAAAAAGCAGAACTTGGATAAGAAGCGTTACAATCGTCTTGCTCCTTTTTATGATCAGTTTGAGAATCCAATGGAGCTCTTCAATTACTCACGGTGGAGAGCAAAATTACGTCAATATATTCCAAGCAAGGGGACAATATTGGAGGTTGGTGTTGGAACTGGTAAGAATCTGCCTTTCTATAATAAACACCAAAAGATTGTTGCTGTTGATGTAAGCGAGAAAATGCTGCAAAGAGCCAAAAACAAGAAATCAAGAGCAGACATTAATTTGATTCAGATGGATGTTGAAGAGTTAGGTTTTCCAGATGAGGTTTTTGATGCTGCAATTTCAACTTATGTTTTTTGTTCGGTGGAAGACCCTATTCGTGGTCTTAGTGAGATTAAACGAGTTTTAAAAGAGGATGGTGTTGTTGTTTTTCTTGAGCATATGAGAAGTGAAATAGAGTTGATGGGTAGGGTTATGGATGTTGTAAATTCTATTGTTGCTAAGAATTTTGGTCCAAACATTAACAGGCGAACAGTTAGAAATATTCAAAGTGCAGGTTTTAATATTCTAAAAGAAGAATATTTGTTATCTACAGTTTTTAGATTGATAGTTGCTAAACCAAAAGAGGATTAAAACTTTTAGGGAGTTTAAATTATTAGTGTCTGGGTGGGTGTTTTTGTGGTTTCAAAAAAGATCATAGATAAAAAACCTGTTTTTCTTTGTGATATTTGCGGTATTGGATATGCGGATAAAAAAACTGCGCAGGAATGTGAGGATTATTGTCAGGCTCATCCTGGTTCTTGTAATCCTGAGATTTCCAAGAAAGGTGTTTATTTTCCAGGTGATTTTATTCCATTAAAACAAAAGTAGAGGAAAAATATGCAACCGATTTCACCATTAATGATAGAACACAGAATAATCGAGCGAATGATAAAAATTATTAATTTAAAGTTTGAAGAATATACAAGAACAAAAAACCCAAACAAACTATTTATTGAATCAGCGGTAGACTTCATTCGTACTTATGCCGATCAGACTCATCATGGAAAAGAAGAAAATATTCTATTTCGAGAACTAAAAAAGAAATCACTAACCTTAGAACACAAGAGAATTATGGATGAATTAATACAAGAACACATAACTGGAAGGAGAATTACAGGTCAACTCGAAACTGCAAAAAACCTTTATTTCTCAGGACAAAAAAAAGCATTAGATCTAATACTAAAAAAGATGGATTTCCTGGTGAAGTTTTACCCAAAGCACATTGAAAAGGAAGATAAACAGTTCTTCCAACCTGTTATGTCATATTTTTCCTTAGAAGAACAGAATAAAATGCTTAATGAAGGATATTTGTTTGACAGAAAGATGATTCATAGAAAGTATAGTAAGTTAATAGGTGAATTTGAAAAAAAAAGTGGATTACCTTTAATCATGTCTAGAAATTGGTTAGATTATCTCTAGAAATTTGTTGCACTGTCGATTTTACCCCCTAGATTTTCAATAACAGTTTTCATGTTATCTAGACGATTTTGTGGCTGTTTTACAAGAAAACTCCACGATTTTCGAGTATATGATACTTGGACTAAAATTTTTGTCATATCAAGCACTACTAAAATCTATTGATATAACAGGTTAAAATTCTTTTTAAGAATTAGCATGGAAGTTGATATTTGATTCCTGAATTTTATTTTGACCATTTATACGAAATATGTCTCAAATTAAATATTTTGTTTCACAAAATGTTTGTTACACAAGAAATAAATCTTTGAAAAACAACAATAAATAACCGTGATATAAATGCCTAGAAAGAAAAAGGCAAACCCAAATAAAGAATCATCAACTTCCAAAAAAATAAAAGTGCCAATAAAAAAAGAAAAAAAGATTATCCCCAGACAAGAAAACCCACTAGCATTCGCCACACTATCCCCATCTGACCTATGGAACTCTTTTGATAACGTGTTTAGCCAATTTAGAAACGACTTTGAAGACCTCCTTTTCCCCTCACCTTGGACTAGCATATTTCCTATAACCCAAACTAGAACACCACTAGTCGATCTTGAAGATCAAGGCAAAAACTTCCTGCTTAAAGCCGAAATGCCCGGTTTTAAAAAAGAGGACATAGAAATTGATGTGCAAGAAGATTCAATTTCAGTTAATGCAGAAGTAGGCTGGGTCTATGATAAAAAAGAACAAGAGTACATCTGCAAAGAAAGAGAGTGCAAATCTTTCTATAGAACAATACAGTTACCTGAAGAAATTAATGTTGAAGAAGTTGTTGCTGAACTCTCTGAGGGTGTGTTAGAGGTTTATTTGCCAAAGAAGACGCCAAAAAGGAAACGAAAAGTCGCAATAAAATAACGTCTCTCATTTTCTTTATCTAATTATTAATAAGTATTTACATTCATATACAGAGTATATTGAGGTGAATAATAATAACTGAGGAAAAAAATGATTTAAATAAAAAAATTCAACAAGTCACAGGTGCTTTTAGTGAATTAAAAGAATTTTTTACAAACCACTTTAAAGATAATACAATAGAGTTCAAAGATTGGCGCCTTGGTCTTAGCAAAACTGACGAAGAACACCTAATTGAAATCAACATGAAACTATCAATTAAGAAAAAAGAAATGAAAAAATAAACAAAATAACTTTCCTTCTTTTTATATAAAAAACTAGATGAGATTTTTTTGTCAGTTTTTAAGAACATTTTAGTTCCTGTTGACGGTTCAGAACATTCTAGTCGTGCAATAGAATATGCTTCTGAAATTGCATCAAAGTTTAACTCAAAATTGATTTTGTTACATGTATACTTCTTTGCATTTCCGGTAACATCTTCAACTGTTTTTCCAGGAGTTCCAGACTATGGTGTTATGACTCATGAGTCGATTGATGTGTTATCTCAAAAAACTGAGAAAGATGCTAACCAGATTCTTGTTCAGGCTACTAATCTTGTGGAAGGAAAAAATGTGGTTGTGAAGTCTTTGCTCATAGAGGGAAGAGTTGTTTCTGAGATTTTGAAGATTTTGGAAACTGAGAAAGTTGATTTGATTGTTATGGGTGCTAGAGGTATTAGTGGTATTAAAAAATTGTTTTTAGGTAGTACAAGTGAAGAAGTTGTCAGGAAGGCAAGTTGTCCGGTTTTAATTGTTAAGTAGTATCTTCTTTGCCTTATATGAGATTATAAATGAAAAAACAACAAAAAAAGAGGGGAACGAGAACATAACAAATATTGGAGACAAAATCAAGTGTCCAAAATGCATTGCATTGAGTCGTGTTGTTTGGATTTCAAAGGATGGTAAAACAGTTGGAGTTCAGTGTCCTGCAATTCATAGCCAACTGAGTCGACCTAGTTCGCAAATAGGATCTAAAGCTCGTCCCCTGTCCAAAGCTGGTAAAAACATGATTTTTATAATAGAAAATAAATGAAAAAAATGGAGGTGATTACTTGCTAAATAATAATCTGTATAATTTGATAGCTCAGTTAACTGAGGAAAATCGGAGTCTTTGGAGAATCAGGGATCAATATCAAAAGGATGCAGAGGAGTGTCCTGAATGCAAAACATTCTGGTTAGACATGGAAAGAGACAAAGAAGATCATATCAAAAAGCTAACAGAACTAATTAAAAAACACATATGAGATCTTTTAATAATTATTCAATATCGAAGTGAATAGTTTGTATGAAGCTAGATACTACAAAAAGATAGAAAATAACGCAGTTAAGTGTCACTTATGCAGTCATAGGTGCGTGATTAACGAAACAAAAAGGGGTATTTGTGGAGTTCGTGAAAACCGAAAAGGAATCCTATACACCCTAGTTTATGGAAAAGTCATATCTGAATCTGTTGACCCAATCGAAAAAAAACCTCTTTTTCATTTCTATCCAGGATCTACAGCTTATTCTGTTGCAACTTTGGGTTGTAACTTTAGATGTGACAACTGTCAAAACTGGGAAATATCACAATTGCCCAAACCTCAAAATCAGATAATCGGCCAAGAAAAGTTTCCAAATGAGATCATAAGAGCCGCTAAAAGAAGAGGTTGCAGAAGCATTGCGTATACTTATACTGAGCCAGTTATCTTCATGGAATATGCTGCTGATATTGCCAAACAAGCAATCATAGCAGGAATGAAAAATGTGCTGGTAACAAATGGGTACATAACTAAAGAAGCGCTATTGGAAGTGGCCCCTTACTTCCACGCTGCAAACATTGACCTAAAGAGCTTCTCTGACGATTTTTATTTAAAGAATTGTGGAGCCAGACTTGATCCAGTTCTTGAGACGATAAAACTACACAAGAAGCTGGGAATTTGGATTGAGATAACTACTCTTATCATACCTGAGCTTAACGACTCGGAAGATAATCTAAGAAATATAGCGGAGTTCATTAAAGGTGTTGGTGAAGAGATTCCATGGCATGTTTCAAGGTTTTATCCAGGTTTTCAGCTACAAGATCGCATCCCTACTCCAATAAAAACTCTTCAAACTGCTAGGGAAATAGGATTAAATGCTGGATTAAGACACGTTTATCTGGGTAATGTTTCTGGAGATGGTGAAAACACTTATTGTTATAATTGCGGTAAGCTGCTTATTGAGCGGCATGGCTATGTTGTTTCAGAAAATAGTGTAGTTAACTCAAAGTGTAGCAAATGCGGTTTTGAGATTAAAGGAATTTATGATGCGAATTGAGAAATCTTGTCTAAAAAAGGAAAAACCTTTACCTTTTTGATCTATTAATTAAGCTATAAAGGGTCCATCTAAGAAAAAGTGGGAGGATTCGCATGTTTGCAGATAAGGTTGATGCTGGAAAGCAGCTAGCTAATGCGCTATCAGGTTTTGCAGATGAACATAACCTAATAGTGTTAGCTATACCTAGGGGAGGTGTTGTGGTAGGTTTTGAAGTGGCCTATGCCCTAAAGGCACCTTTGGATATTATTATTCCCAGAAAGATTGGAGCTCCAAATCAGCCAGAACTAGCTATTGGGGCTGTAGGTCAAGATGGAAGCATTGTTCTCAATAATAGAATTGTAAATCAGCTTGGAGTTTCAAGGACCTACGTTGAAGAAGAAAGCAGACGCCAAGAATTGGAGATTAAACGTAGACTTGATAAGTATCGTGGTAGAATTCCGTTTCTTAAGTTGGAGGGTAAAAAAGTGATAGTGGTGGATGATGGAGTGGCAACGGGTGCTACATTAAGGGCAGCTCTAGCTTTTGTCAGAAAACAGAAAGTGAAAGAATTGATCATTGCTCTACCCGTTGGTCCGCTATCTTCTATACAAGAGTTTAGGAAAGAAGTTGATCAAGTTATTTGCCTTTTAACTCCAGAATCATTTTTTGCTATCGGGGCTTTCTATAAGGATTTTAGTCAAACCAGCGATGAAGATGTAATCACTCTTTTAGATCGTAACAGAGAGGAGATAAACCAATTATGAATCCAATCCACTCGGTGAAGATAGAACTTGATTTCTATAAAGGTAAATCAGAATCAATTAAGGTTTAACCATATTATTTCGTTGATTATCTAGAACTCTTACAGATTTCTCAAGGAAAACTTTGATTGAATCTTCTAATGTAACAGACATACAAATAGGATAAAGTATCTAGTTGAAAAGAATAATTGACATTGTTTTGCTAAAAATTATTTTCCACTGGGAGATAGTCTTGTGGTTTGTTGTGATTTGGTATTAAATTCTACTTAGTGGCTTTTTGGGATCTTAGAAAATGTGTTAGGGTTGAATGGATGTTTATATCGGTGTTACTTGTCCTAAAAATTTTTCATTTTCATCATATACTTGGATTGAATACTTTTGTTTATTCTTTTTATTGTATTCTTTGATACAAAACAAATGGGCTTTGCCTAACCATGTTGACTTTTTACTCGCTTTGCCTGTTTGACAACTTTCACATGGTACGCTTTCTAATGTTGATGGTAGCATATTATCAACTGTGTCCCATTCTTTACATATGGGGCATAACCATTTGGGTTTCCGAATGTTCATTCAATCCCTTCTTATGGGCGTATTGTTGTTTTCTTATATAAATTCCAATGAAATTTACCTATAGATCATATTTAGGGATGTTAGAAACTTGGAAAAATTGAAATAAAGCAAGTTTGCTGTCAAATTCTTCTAACTTGGGGAATTTTGAGATTAATTCAAAATTTAATACAAGAAATATCGGGAAAACCCAAAATGCGACAAAATCACCCACCTTTTGGTTGTATTACTGTAAATAATGCAGTTAGTCCACCAAAAACACTGATAACTGTCAATAGTTTTTCATGTTTTTCCATATGTTTCATGTGTTTTGTTAAGTTGATCTTTAAGTAGGTTTTAGAATAATCTATAAAGCTTGAATGAAAAGATGCTAGATTATTGTTGATACTTGGTGTGAAGTCTCCTCAACTATAGGAAGTACTTGTCTTAATTCTTTGAATGCGCTAAGAATAGAGGTGCCTTTTGGTGTTATGCAATATGCAATCCTTTCTTGTCCAACATACTTTTTTTCTACTAGTCCTTGTTTAATCATGTAAGTCAGATTTCCTTTCAGTACAGCACAGTTGGTGTTTGAATCATACATGATATGGGTAATTTTGGATAGTCCTCTATGAGATAGTATTGTTAAAATGTCTATGTAGATTTCTATTTTTGAACGTTTTTTCATCCTCTGTGAATCTCTAATTGTAATAAGTAAGTTTGATTTTTACTCAAAATAGTTAGGTTGGATATAACTGATTTATGATGGTAGAATATGAATCTCTTTTGGGTGTTGTTATATTTTTTCAAAGTAGTTTTTTGTGTTCTTTGTTT
>JAUWJK010000097.1 GCA_030607735.1 Candidatus Bathyarchaeota archaeon | reverse complement strand
TTTATTGCAGCATCAACTGGGCCCACTCCAAAAGCTGCTCCACAGACCTCTTTTTTATTGAGCCTTAATCGTACAGAAGCAGTAGGTGTTACTTTATCTCCACTAACAACCGTAATTTCTTTAAGTTGTATTGGTTTTATTTTGTTTAAACCCATGACAGTTTCTGCAATGGCTAATAGATCTGCATCCATTACTATTTTGCCCTTGTCACCTACATTCTTTATTCGAAGTGCGATTTCTTTTAATTGTTCGTTTGTGGGTTCTAAACCCATTTTGTTTAAGGTGTCTTTTATTCCATGAGATCCTGAATGTTTTCCAGACGATATGCGTCTAGTTCTTCCAACAAGTTCCGGTGATATGGGTTCATAAGTTAATGGATTTGCTAACAAACCTTGAGTGTGGATACCAGATTCGTGTGTAAACGCGTTTTCGCCAACGACGGCTTTGTTTGGTTGAACATATAGTCCTGTTAATCTGGAAACCAGTTGTGAGATGCTATATAAGAGACCAGTCTTTATTTCGACCTCTTTTTTATATAATGATTTTAAGGCGATAACGATCTCTTCCAATGAAGCATTTCCCGCTCTTTCTCCCAGACCATTTATGGTTGCATGAAATTGATTTGCTCCACCCCTTAAAGCAGAGATTGAATTGGCTACTGCCATGCCAAAATCATTATGACAATGAACACTCACGATAGGAACCTGTAGAGAATCTCTCAAGTTAGAAAACAAGTCATATGCTTTTTCAGGAGTTAATATACCAACAGTGTCACAAGCTACTACCCTATCAGCTCCTGCAGCAATACCTCTAGAAAAAAAATCCTTTAGAAAATTGACATCTGTTCTGGTGGCGTCTTCTGCTGATAATTCTACAATCAGTCCCTGTTTCTTAGCCTGCTCTACCCTTTCTTCAGTAATTTTAAGAATTTCTTCTCGTGTTTTTTTAATCTTAAATTTTAAATGTAAATCCGAAGTAGGAATGATAAGATGAATGCTGTCTGCATCACTTTTTGTAACTGCATTAATATCTCCTTTAGTTCCTCTTGCTGCACTGCAGATTTCAGCTTTTAGGTTTTGTTTAGCAATAAGTTTAATCGCATCCATTTCACCTTGCGAAACAGCAGCAAAACCAGCTTCAATTACGTCAACTCCAAGCTCGTCAAGTTTTTGAGCAATTCTCAGTTTGTTTTCCGGGTTTAAGGACACTCCAGGGGTTTGTTCGCCATCCCTAAGCGTAGTATCGAAAACTCTTATCTTACCAGGAAAGCGATTAAATAAAGCGATTCCCAATTTTACTTCACTCATAGAGATTTCATTGAGATCGGCATGCTTAAATATAAAATTTTTGGTTTCATACAGTATTGGAGCTTTAAACAATGAGAAGTGACGAAATAAAAACAGGAGTAGAAAGAGCGCCTCATAGAGCTCTATTAAAAGCCTTAGGTTTAAATGATAAAGATATAGCTAAACCTTTCATTGGTATAGCTAATAGCTATAATTCTATCGTTCCTGGTCATTTACATTTGAAAGATATCGCTGAATCAGTAAAAGCAGGTATTCTAATTGCTGGAGCTACTCCTTTTGAGTTTAGTACAATTGGTGTTTGTGATGGGATAGCTATGGGTCACGAAGGAATGCGATATTCACTGCCATCTCGTGAGTTAATAGCTGATTCCGTAGAAGTTATGGTGCAAGCCCATCGATTGGATGGTTTAGTTATGATATCTAACTGCGATAAAATTACTCCTGGAATGTTGATGGCTGCTGCAAGGCTAGATATACCTGCAATTATGGTTACTGGTGGCGCGATGAAATCTGGAGTGTTTAAAGGTAAGAAAGTTGGAGTATCAAATGTTTTTGAGGGTATGGGAAAAGTTTTTGCTGAAAGGATGACTTCTCAAGAATTACATGATCTGGAAGATGTAGCTTGTCCAGGTTGTGGATCTTGTAACGGTATGTTTACTGCTAACACGATGGCTTGTTTAACTGAAGCAGTTGGAATGTCATTGCCTTATTGTGCTACAACTTTAGCTCGAAGTGCAACAAAAATGAGAATTGCGAAGAACACTGGGGCCAAAATTGTTGACCTTGTGCACAAAAATCTGAGACCATCCCAAATATTAACTGCCGAGAGTTTTGAGAACGCTATTGCTGTAGATATGGCTTTAGGTGGATCAACAAATTCAGTCTTGCATCTTTCCTCCATAGCCAACGAAGCAGGAATATCTTTGCCATTGAGTCTTTTTGATAAAATCAGCAGGCGAGTTCCTCATCTTTGTAGTATGGTTCCTAGCGGACCTTATGACATTGAAGATTTAGATAATGCTGGAGGTTTACCTGCATTAATGAGTGAACTTTCTCCTCTTTTGTCTTTAGATATAGTTACAGTTTCGGGTCTTTCAATTCGTGAAAACTTGAAAACAGCAAAAATCTCTGACCCTAATGTCATTCGGTCATTAGGTGATCCTGTTCACAAAGTTGGTGGAATTGCGATATTGACTGGGAATATAGCTCCAAGAGGAGCTGTCGTGAAAATCGTTGCGGTGTCAGAAAATATGTTGACACATAAAGGTCCAGCTAGGGTTTTTGATTCAGAACAAGATTCTGTTTTGGCCATGAAAAATCTAGAGATTCAACCTGGAGATGTTATCGTAATTCGATATGAAGGCCCAAAAGGAGGTCCTGGTATGCCCGAAATGCTTGTTCCTACTGCAACTATTAGTGGTATGGGATTAAGTGAAAGTGTAGCTTTGATTACCGATGGCCGTTTTTCTGGTGCAACTAGAGGACCTTGCATTGGACATGTTGAACCTGAAGCTGCCGAAGGTGGACCTATTGCGGTTATAAAGAATGGTGATATAATAACTATTGATATCCCTAACAGATCATTAAATTTGGAACTAACTGCTCAAGAGATTACCAAAAGATTGGAGTTCTGGGAGCCTAAACCACCACGGGTAACCAAAGGTTATCTCTCCCGTTATTCTCCAACTCGAATTGAATAAGTTCTTTTTCAATTATCTTTTTTTTCTTATTCTTTTTGTCTCTTAATTGTGGATTTCCAATGCGTATTTTGAATTCATAAGTGTTTTAATTCTCTAGATAGAGGCTTGTTATTCATGGTGAAATGGTTTGACTATACAAATCCTAAAAGCCTGCAAAGAATTAATTGAGGATGCAAAAAAAAGTTGTGCTGATTTAGTGTTTAAAGAGTTTAGTTTAAACGTTCTTTCAAATGCGTACAACATTCTTAACGATACAGAATTTAATCAACTTGTTGTTTTCACCTCAGAACTCATTGCAGACAAGAATGTCCTTGAATTTCAACCACAATTAGTGGTTCAGAGTTGAATAGTTAAGAATTAATTAGACTGCAATAAATACCTAAATGAGGTAGTAGATACAAATTCGATACTCACTTAATTAATTATTTTTTTGGATCTCAATACTATTCCAAAGAATTATCAGCGACACAAGATTAATAAGATTTGCAGCTTCAAAAGGCAAGTCTTATATCCTTCTGTGAAACCATAGATGCATTGTGTAAAAACAAATTTTACGCATATTAAGTAATAAGGAGTTGAAATAGTTAATGTCAGATCGAGAAATGCACAAGGCAACATGCGCTGAATGTAATCAGGAATGTCAAGTTCCATTTAAACCTGATCCAGATAGACCAGTGTTTTGCCGAGAATGCTTTGCAAAAAAACGACCACCTAGAAGGCAATACTAAGTACCTAATTTAAGAATGAATTCTATTCATTCAATATTTTTTTTATTATATTTTTTTTGAAGTTATTCCTTTAACGGAAAAAACCTAAATAATCCAATTCCTTTACAGCAATCTATTAATCATTTCTTTCGGGCCGGTAGTTCAGCTGGTACGAACGCCTGACTTGCACTCAGGAGGTCTGGGGTTCAAATCCCCACCGGTCCATTTAACATCGTTTTTGCTGATTCCCAGTCCTATGCAAAGTATTTTGTAAAGTTGTTATTTTCGTTTCCTAACGATTCTGTTTCCGTCGATGTCACAGACAAATTCAAAGTCGTTTTCTATTAATTGTTACTATGTTGCTAAACCTAGCATATTTTCCGTCTTATTCCACAAACGTTTTTGCATTTTTTCATTATATGATGCGGGGCAGGTTATTGATATCTTCTTTTTTGAAAAGCATTTTCCGGATACAGCCATCATTTCCTCTGAAGAAGCTAAGTAAACTGATGTTTGCGCGCCTTTCTTTGCGCTTATCTGCATTGGACGAACAATTTTGAACAAAATAGACGAACGCAGGCTTCCACTGTTCTTTGCAAGATTGGTGGCGACAAAACCAGGCATGAGCATATTTGCGGTTACTCTCTTTCCTTCGAGCCTCCTAGCTAATTCGTAAGTGAACATTATTAGCATCAGTTTAGCGTTCGAGTAGGTCTGCATTCCTGCGTATTTTTTCTCACTTTGAAGATCTTCAAGATCCACTCTTCCTTTTTTTGCCAGTCCCGAGGTCACGTTGATTATTCTAGAAGGTGAACTATCTTTCA
The DNA here is from genome assembly GCA_030607735.1 of Candidatus Bathyarchaeota archaeon. Taxonomy (GTDB): domain Archaea; phylum Thermoproteota; class Bathyarchaeia; order Bathyarchaeales; family Bathycorpusculaceae; genus AD8-1. The sequence goes on along the minus strand of JAUWJK010000097.1, from coordinate 1,439 downwards.
ACAAGGTTAACAACTCGTGTGTAAGAAGAAACGGGGCCAAATAGTTAACGGCAAGCGTTCGTTCAAATCCTTCAGGTGTAACCTGCCGTTTATTGAATACCGCTCCCGCGTTGTTTATCAACACATCTAGTCGAGTATAGGTCTTTTTGAATTCTTCTGCAAAGCTTCGAATGGAGTCTGTTGACGATAGGTCACAGAGTATTAGATTGACATCTTTGTTTCCGGTTTGACTTACTATTTCATTTAGAGCTTTTTCTCCTCTTGTTTTATCACGTACGACCATTACTATTGTGGCGTTCTTTTTTGCTAGAGCAAGTGCTGTTTGTTTGCCTATTCCCGAGTTACTGCCAGTTATTATGCAAATTCTACCAGACATTTTATCCATTTTATTAGTATCCTACAACTTGTCTAAATCTAACTGGGGAATAAAAAATTATTGATCAGTGTAATGCGTGTTTTTACAAAGTATTTAAGTGACAAAAAAAGCTTAGTTCGCGTTAAATGGGTTTCAGATTCTAAGATTTCAAAAAATGGGGAGTTGCAGGTGGTATTTCCACTGTGGCTGGGGTTCAAATCTGTCCTCATATGAATTAGGACTGGTGGGCGACCATAAACAAGTCATGTTAATTACAATCCAAAAAAAATTTGAAGATGGAACTAAAAAATGTGTTTTGTGATGTTTTTATATCCATTTAACTAGAAAACTGCTTAGTGTTAATAGTATAAAAAAAAGTTGCTAAATTAAGAAATTATTTCTGATTTACGGTTTGGTTTTGTTTTTGTAAAAATTCTCTAAAACCTCGCATAACATCATTATAAGCAGGTGGATGAATCAAAAAGACTTGAATATCCGAAGATAGAATTGGCTGGATCTGTAACCGATTTTCATCAGTCATCAGCAGCAAACCACAATCATTATTCTTGAGGGTCTCATCAATTTTTTTTGCAATTTCCTTGTTTCTTCTATCTCTTGTATCTTTATGAAATTCCAAAACCTTTGTGAAAACCTTTTGGCTCCTACGAATCATAGATAAACAAAGAGACCAGTCTAAAAATTCATTAAAAATCTCCTCATTTTCAACTGTAACGAGCTTCGCTCCATTTTCTACTTTCTCCTTAACAATATTGTAAAATTCTTCACTGATTTGCTTGGCCATATCCAAACCTGGTTTCCCATCTTTGGTAACGGATTCAACAAAAACAAAAGAAACCTTACCTATTCTCTTAAGATCCCCAATTTTGGAAGCAACCTGTATCCAAAACTCTTTGATACTGTTTTTCAAATCGTTGGTAAGGTCTTTTTGGTTAAGCTGGGGAATTAAAGGGATACAAAAAAGTTTTCGAGATTCCCCAAAATCCGAAATCTTGGGCTTTTCAATTTTCCCTAACTTTGCCAACCTAAATCATCCTCAAATAAACATTCACTAATACTTTGGAAT
>JAUWJK010000061.1 GCA_030607735.1 Candidatus Bathyarchaeota archaeon | reverse complement strand
GCTATCCCGAGTGCCATCCGCTGAGGAAGGCTTTTACCCAGTATAAATAGCTGGGAGAATAAGGAGAGGGCAAGTCTGGTGTCAGCCGCCGCGGTAATACCAGCTCTCCGAGTAGTGTGGACGTTTATTGGGCCTAAAGCATCCGTAGCTTGCTAGATAAGTCCTCTGTTAAATCCACCGATTCAATCGTTGGATTGCGGGGGATACTGTTTGGCTAGGGGACGGGAGAGGTCGACGGTATTTCCGGGGTAGGGGTGAAATCCTATAATCCCGGGAGGACCACCAGTGGCGAAGGCTGTCGACTAGAACGCGCCCGACGGTGAGGGATGAAAGCTGGGGGAGCGAACCGGATTAGATACCCGGGTAGTCCCAGCTGTAAACGATGCAGGCTAGGTGTTTGGGCGGCCACGAGCCGCCCTAGTGCCGCAGGGAAGCTGTTAAGCCTGCCGCCTGGGGAGTACGGCCGCAAGGCTGAAACTTAAAGGAATTGGCGGGGGAGCACCACAAGGGGTGAAGCTTGCGGTTTAATTGGAGTCAACGCCGGAAATCTCACCGGGATCGACAGCAGTATGAAGGCCAGATTAAAGGTCTTGCTAGACGAGCTGAGAGGAGGTGCATGGCCGTCGCCAGTTCGTGCCGTGAGGTGTCCTGTTAAGTCAGGCAACGATCGAGACCCGCGTCCTCTGTTGCTACTGGTTTTGTGCCAGGCACACTGAGGAGACCGCCGCTGATAAAGCGGAGGAAGGAGCGGGCCACGGCAGGTCAGTATGCCCCGAATATCCCGGGCCACACGCGAGCTGCAATGGCAGGTACAATGGGTTCCGACCTCGCAAGGGGAAGGCAATCTCGAAAGCCTGCCGTAGTTGGGATCGAGGGTTGAAACTCACCCTCGTGAACATGGAATCCCTAGTAATCGCGTGTCACTAGCGCGCGGTGAATACGTCCCTGCTCCTTGCACACACCGCCCGTCGTTCCACCCGAGCGACTCCTGGGTGAGGCGTGGTCTTCCTTGGCTGCGTCGAATCTGGGTTTTGCAAGGGGGGAAAAGTCGTAACAAGGTGGCCGTAGGGGAACCTGCGGCCGGATCACCTCCTAAGAAAATAAATGTCTATCTGGAGGAGCAAGGGGAGCTAAACCTTTAACGTCAAAGTCCAATTAATTCAGATTTTTTAATGGAATTAATAAATGTATTAGAGTTGTTTAATGTTTTTTAGAAATGGTTTATTACAAAATAAATAAAAAATTTTCTAATTTGAATTTTTTGTATTTAACTCTATTGGAAATACATTTATGTCAAGATTCCTGACTATAAAGTTCTCAAAATGTTTAGGCTGAAAATATTTGTTTTAAAAATCGATTTGTTTTATTATTATAATGTTAAGAATTAGGTTTTTTTAGGTAAAAGCATATATTTCTTCATCTTTTTTTTTAAATTGAAATCCAAGGCGAAAATATGAATTTAAAAGATAAAATTATAAAATTAAAAAAGGAAAAGAAAGCCGTTATCTTAGCCCATAATTACCAGAGATCTGAAATACAAGATATAGCTGATTATATTGGCGATAGTATAGAGCTAAGCCGTAAAGCTATGGAAGAAAAAGACGCAGAACTAATTGTTTTTGCTGCCGTAGATTTTATGGCTGAGTCAGCTGCTATTCTTAATCCCGAAAAGAAAGTTTTAATACCCTCTTTAGGTGCTCGATGCCCAATGGCACAGATGTTAACAACTGATGAAATAAAGAGATATAAAATAAAATACCCAAAAGCACCAGTGGTACTCTATGTAAATACTTTAGCATCTTCCAAGGCACTATGTGATATATGTTGCACTTCAGCAAATGCTGTTGAAGTTGTTAATTCTCTAAAATCAAATACAATTTTATTTGGTCCAGATAAAAATTTAGCTGATTACGTATCAGAAATAACTGGAAAAAAATTGATAACTATTCCAGAATGGGGGTTTTGTCCCACTCATGTCCTATTTCAGCCTGAAGATGTTTTGATATTAAAAATGAAACATCCAAACGCAGTTGTTATGGTACATCCAGAATGCAGTTCAGAGATGAGAAAAATAGCTAATTTTGTTGGAAGTACCTCTAAAATGGTTAAATTTTCAAAAAAAACAACTGCAAAAACAATAATTGTAGGAACTGAGAAAGGTCTTTTATATCGTCTACAAAAAGAGAATCCGGATAAAGTTTTTATTATGGCTTATGAAGATGCTGTCTGCCCAAATATGAAATTGTTGACACTTGATAAAATTTATTCTTCTTTGAAAAATGAGAAATATGTAATCAAGATTCCAATATCCGTGGCAAAGAAAGCGAGAAAAGCATTAGAAAAGATGTTTGAATTAAATAATTAAAAAGATTATATTATACGATTATTGTTTTTAAGATTTTTACTCCTTTTTTTGTTGCCAATTCATTGCTTAAATGTCTGATCTCAGATGCTTTGCCTTTTACAGCTATAGCTTCTAAACAATCTTGATCCCCAACGTGAATATGCATTGTTGAAGAAATAAGTGATGAGTGATGATGTTGTGCTTCAGTTAGATCACGTTCTAACCCTTTAACTTCATGATCAAAGACCATTATTAAAACACCCGTTTGATTTGCATTTTCTTTTTTTAACCACTTCTTTTCAGAAACATAGAGTCGCGCAGCATCCTGTATCGCCTTAGATCTGCTTTCATAACCCATCTTGTTTATAATATCATCAAATTCTGCTAGGAGTTCTGGAGGAAAAGTTACTCCAACTCGGACGATTTTTGTCATTTATTTCACTATCTAAACTTAGATATTGTGCCTAAAAGCTTTTATAATACAGTAGTAACACTAAAACTTAAAAAAGTATTACCGTGATTGAAGATGCATATTCCTGATGGTTTAATCATAACAAATGAACCGTTAAGTATTCTAGGCGCAATTGGAATGTGGCTTATATCATTTATTTTTTTATATTGGTCCTGGAAAAAAACTAAAATTACCTATTCTAGATCTATAACTTCGCTTTTAGGAATATCGAGTGCGTTTATTTTTGCAGCACAGATGATACATTTCCCTGTTATTTTCGGAACAAGTGGCCATTTGGTTGGAGGTACTTTTCTTGCAACTTTACTTGGGCCTTATGCTGCAATTTTAAGCATGACCATTGTCTTGATTATGCAAGCGGTGATTTTTGCAGATGGGGGAATATTGGCTTTTGGAGCGAATGTTTTTACAATGGCTATTATAGGTGGACTAAGTTTCTTTTTAATAAAAATAATAATGCGAAATTCAAATAACAAAAGTCGTTTGGCTTCAAGTGTTTTTATATCTTCTTGGTTATCTGTCGTATTAGGAGCTCTTGTTGCAGGTTTACTTATTTCTCCCGCATTTCCTGGTGGAATCCTAACTACAGTACCTGCAATGCTAATTTATCATGCTCTTATTGGAATCGGAGAAGGAGCAATAACAGCAATTTTAGTAACTTCAATTCAGAAAATACAACCCACCGCTATGGGGGGTCTTAATCTTCTAAAGGAGATTTCAATGTGAATAATAAAACAGGAATATTTTTCTTAATCCTGGTTTTTCTCGCAATATTTCTGCCTTTTGCTTCAAATTTACCTGATGGACTAGAAAGAGTTGTTGAAAACTTTGGAGTTAAAGAACAAAATAACTTTTGGAATGGCTTAATGGCTGATTATCTAATAGAATCAATAAATAACCCCATTATTTCTACTTTTATCTCTGGTACAATAGGCACTTTTATAGTTTTAATAGCAGCATTAATATTGGGTAGAACTATTCAACCAGATAAACCACAGTAAAAAGATACATTTATTTTGGCACAAAGAAAGTTCTATAAATGTTTTTTAATATTTCCGATTAATCTATAATTGATGGAAAAATAATGATTGACTTAGAAATTGCAAGGAATGAGTTGAAAACTCAAGACTTAACATTAGTTATTGTTAAGACAGGAGAAGTAATCTTTAAGACTAACGATCATAAAATTGCTGGATTTCTAAGTGCTATCGAAAAATTTGGGCAATTTCTTGAGGGATCCTCAATTGCAGATCGAGTAGTTGGAAAAGCTATTGCACTGTTATGTGTATATGCGAAGATAAAAGCAATTTATGCTAAGGTTATCAGTGCAAAAGCCAAGAAAGTGTTAGAACAAAACCAAATTAGTCATGAATGGGCTTCAATTGTTAATGAAATTCTCGATTTAGAAACAAATCAAGTTTGTCCTTTTGAGATGAAGGCAATGGAATTATCTGATCCTAAAATTACTTATTTTGAACTAAGAAATTTGCTTAATTCTTTGAAAAATTGCAAACATAGTTAGTATTGGATATGATCGCGAACAGTTTATATCGAGGAATGTTCAAGAGTTAAAAGTCTTATTATGAGGTGCAATTGATAAAATGAGTATTCAACCTTTTCATATAACTGATACAAAGTTTGATGAAACAATAAAGAACAATAAATTAGTTTTAGTAGATTTTTGGGCTAGCTGGTGTGGACCTTGTAGAGCCTTAGCACCAACAATTGAAGAACTCTCCAAAGACTATTCTGGAAAGGTTCTAGTGGGAAAACTGGATGTTGATTCAAATCCAAAGACCGCTGAATGTTTCCAGGTGTTTAGTATCCCCACAATAATACTTTTCAAGAATGGTGTTGAGATCGAAAGAATGGTAGGTTTATGTACGAAAAAGAGTTTAGAGGATCTTCTACAAAAAAATATTTAAATTTTGATTGGATTTTTAGTTTTTTCGTACATTTTCTCTAAGGTCCATTCTATACTGGATCTTAGGTCTTTTAATCTATTTTCGTCCACGTTTTTGATAATTATTTCGCGAATTAGTTCCCCTTCAGTAACAATGTCATAAGCAAACATTTTATCTGAAGGAAGCATCCCACTTTTTGCCATTTCTTCATCTTTTTGCTTCATTTTCAAAAATACTCTTTTCACCAAAAAACTATCAAACGGTTGTGTATTTGCATCAAATTTTTTTGTTTCATCTAGAAGCACATGTAACACTTGTTTGTTAACATAGATTATTGCTAAGGATTCGCCATTTTTTGTTTTTAGTGGGATAACACTTTCTGGTTCATTAGAATGAAAAACTGGGACCTTCAGTTCAAAGTTAGAAATGGACACTTTTTTTACTGTTTCAGATTCTTTAGGAGAAGGAACTATTGCTTTCATATTTCCACGTTTAAAACCTTTTTCAATTAAAATTGAGTTTACGATTTCTGAGGTCATTTTCATTTCTTGCAATTCGACTTCTAGATCACTTATTTTTTTTTCTAGTCTATTTTTAAAACCGATGAGCATTTTTAGTTTTTCAGATTCATCAGACATAACATTTCCCTTCATAATTAGTAGTTGGTTATTTCTATTTATCAAGTATTTACTTAATTAATTTGGCATAAGATTACTTATTTGTTTGAGTTGTCTTTGATACATTTTTGTGATTTCTTTGGATGTTGTTGCATCTTCTGCGTTTTTATCAGATCGATATTTTCCAGTGAATCTTGGAAATCTGATAGCTAACCCTCTTTCTTTTCTTATAGAGTTTTTCGCGCAAGTATGAATTGGACTTAAGGTTATCTCTGCTCCCATTATTTCAAGAACTATTTTTGGTTCAAACCAAAGATCAGCATTAATTGTTGAAGATACACGTGGGTGTTTATTTTGAATTAGATGATTTTTCAAAATTTTTGGAATCTTTATTAGGTCTTCATCGGTAAAACCTGTTCCACATTTTGTAACCGTCTCAAAAGTATCTGTATCTTTATTATAAGTTGCTAGAAGTAAAGTACCATATGTTCCAGTACGCTTTCCTCGACCATAAAAAGCGCCAATAATAACAAGATCTATTGTATCTGTCATTTCACTTTTATAATCTCTTTTATATTTTATCCACAGCCAACCTCTAGCTCCAGCTTTGTAAATTGACTCTTTTCCAATTGCTTTACATATTAATCCCTCACATCCATTAGTTATTGCCTCTTCGAAAAATGCTTCTAGTTCTTGAGCATTTTTTGTCTGTAAATTTTTTGTTGGTTTAACTCGATTATTCTTAACAATAATGTTTTCTAGAGTTTTGCGCCTGATATTGTAATTCTCAACTGTAAGATCTTTCCCATTAACGAAAAGTGCTTCAAATAAAAATAGTGATATGGGATATTGGTTCATGAAATGTTCCACGTTATATTTTCGTCTTCTATGCATTAATTCTTGAAATGGCAGCAATTCACCTGTTTGCTTGTCGATTGCCACGATTTCTCCCTCTACAATGGCATCTCGTGCATTGATTCTTGTTTTTATTATGTCAATAACGTCTGGATATTGACTAGAGATGTTTTCTAACCTTCTTGAAAACAGAGCTATTTGGTCGCCTTTTTTATGGGCCTGAACTCGTTCTCCATCGTATTTATATTCAGCTGAACAGCACCCGTCTAATTTGTCCAAAATTTCTTCAGGAGAAGAAAGTCGTTCTGCTAGCATTGGTCTTATTGGTTCAAAAATCTCAACCTGAATTTCTTTGATTCCTTCTAAACCTTTTTCAGCTACAATTGTTGCAACTTTTCCTAGATCAGACGATATATTGTAAGCCCTTTCAATTAATGGACGATTTATTTTGCCTCCTCCAAAGGATATTGCAAGTGCATCTAGCACTGTCATATCTGCAATACCTAATCTTAGGTTTCTTGTTACTGTGCGTATCAGAAATTTTCCTTCTTTTGGAGAGGCATCTGAGAGCAAACCTGCTAATAATGACATCTTTAGACCAATAGTTCCTGATCCAGTAATTTTAGCCATTTTAGTGAAAGTTTCATGAACTTTTTCTATGCTAAGAGTTCTGCTGAAAAAAGTAGATTGCACCTTTTCAGAAATAAATTTAAAAGTTGTTTCACCGATATCACCACTTTTCTGCAGATGGCTCTCAATCTGAGATTGTTTTTTTCCTGAAGCCAGGGAAAGAGCTTTGATTGCGAGTTTTTCAGCTATTCCAACTTCAAGACCAATAAAATCGGGACATATTTTACCTTGAGTTAAATAAATGACTTTATCGATTATTTGTTTAGGAGTAATTCTTAGTAGGTCAACTAGAAGATCTATCATTTGAAGTCTCTTTGAAGTAGCTTCAATTTTCTCATATGCTTCTGCAATTATAGAGTAATTCAATAATATTACCACATTAAAAAGGTTAAAATTCATCTAAATTTTGAATCAAACATAGAAAATCTATACTTTTTTTTACAAACGCCATTTTTCTATTCATCTGCTATATTTTTGATATCTTTTCTTCTTAATTTATCATTAACTCTTAATAAAGTAAAGTATTGTTTCTTTCTTGTAAACTTTTTCAAAGACTTTATGATAAATAAATTAAATTTTATTGAATTTTTTTCTTTAGAAAAATAAGAACTGTAATCTGAGGTTATGTTGTTTTCCTCTTTTTTTGAGAATCTAGAAAAAGATTTAGGTAAAGCTATTTTAGGCAAATAAGGGTATTTTTGTTTAATTAGTTTTTTAAAAAATTATGATTTAGGAAAGATGTGAAGTTCTATCATATTTTTTTTAAAAAAAGTGGTGTTGTTAAAGATTGAATAAAAAGAGTTTATTTGTTTTCTTGATGGTGATTAATCTGACTTTAATGTTTATTGTACCTCTAGTAAATGGTCAGTGTTTTACCTGTTCAGATACTGGTGAAATAGTTTGCAATAATTGTAAAGGCAGTGGAAAAATAGCAACAAGTGAACCGATTGAAATTTGTGAATATTGTCGAGGTCTTGGTTTTGTACAACCAACAATTAGCAAAAAATCAGCGTTTTCTCAGCTAGGTGATATGGAAGTTTATGTTTCTGGAACTTTTGAAAATGATCAAGCAGTAGGAGTGTATGGGATTGCAATCGCTGAAGTCATGAGTGAGACTGCAACCTTTTCGAGCGAATCTGAAAGGATTTATTTTCCTCCTAATGAAGAAATTACTGTCAGGGTTGTAGTTGGTGATTTCCCAATTGGGGATTGGAATTGGATTAGCAAATTTGGAAAACTTGACACAAATATTTTCCTTTCTGACACTGATTCTTTAGTTTGTCCTCTTTGTGGTGGTGACGGAATATTAACTCCACAAATAACTTGTTCAATTTGTGGTGGATCTGGATTTGTAGATTGTCCTGATTGTAATCTTAACTTAATTAATGGAGACGATCAAAGCGGATTTCTTATTGGGATCGTTGCAATTGTTGGAGTCGCTATATTCACATTATTTTTGATAAAGAGAAAAAAAATTTCAGGGAGTGATCTTAGAAAAGCGCCATTTTATGAATTTCAAAATTGGGTTGTTCAAAAATTTTCAGGTGAAACTTCATCTGTAAGAGATTCTCGTTTTGGAATCGACGGTTATACAAATGATGGAGATCCTATTCGAATTAAACAATCAGATGAAGTTGGAAAAAACGAAGTATATAACTTTGCAAATGAGTTAAACAAGAAAAAAGCCAGAAGAGGAATAATTGTAGCATTTAGTTTTAGAGAAGATATTATTGAAGGTGTAATTGGAGCTAGACAACACTACCGACTTGAAATTAAAACAATAACCGTTGAAGAATTAATTAACAAAAAAATTTGAGAAGAACATATCTTTTTAATTATTTAATGAAAATTACTGTGGGATTTTAGCAAAATCTTATATTGATGATCGGATAAAATCCCTGACTTAAGGGGGAAAATACAGTCAGAAGAAAAATTATGGCAATAAGCCTATTTGTAATTTTAACAATAATGTCCTTTACGCAAATTTCTTTTACACAAGCTATTGGGGAGGGTGAGTGGATCTCAAAATATAGAGTCGAAGATCTGAGTTCGGGGCAGCTCTTGCAGGAAGTAGATTTTGAAGATAATATTAACACAAAATACGCCTCGATTTTTGCTGGATCAGAGGTGAATGTAACTTTTACAGTTGAATTAGCAACTACTGCTAGTTTTGCCAAACTAAATTTGCGAACAAACTTACAACATTCAAATCTGCAACAATTATATTGGGAACTTCAATCACAAGATTACGTGCTATTAGATTATAATCCAAATTCACTAAATGTCGAGTTCAATCAAGTTCGAGGAACCCTTGAATTGTCATTGTATGGTAAAATTCCTACATACGTAGCTACAACTGTACCTGTAGATTACGTTTTTG
>JAUWJK010000077.1 GCA_030607735.1 Candidatus Bathyarchaeota archaeon | reverse complement strand
GCGAGGAAAACGAAATGAATCCAGTTACTTACCTTATATTGCCCAAAAGATTGGGGATTTAAAACAAACTACCGTCAAAGAGGTAGCTCAATTAACATCTGAAAATGCAAAAAAAATTTTTAATATACATTAAATTTTATTCTTCTCTTTTTCTCTCTCATATCCTTGTTCGATAGAGGTAATCGAATTCTGATCGTTGTTTTATTTCGGTAAATACTATATTTTTGAAGTTTTTTTCCCTCTGGAATTCTTTCAACTAATCCGCATTTAACAAGAGTCTCTAAATTTCTCCAAAGTCCTTTTTTTGCACCTTGTTTTAATTCCATATTTTCAAAAAGTTCGCTTACAGTCATTGGTTCTCTATGTTTTTTGTAATTATTAGCTAGTTTGATTAATATTTGTCTATTTCTTTTTGACCCCAAAGCCTCTAGGGTTCTTTCAATTAACTCTTCTGGGACAAATAGACTTTCATGAGTTCCAAGAATGGACTCCATAGCGTCAAAGTATGATTTTATAAACTCCCAATAGCACTTGAGAACACATCTTTTTAGCTCACGAGGTGCAAATGATTCTTTATCGAGATGTTTTTGGTTTAGTTTATTCCAACATAAATCGATTTCTCCTTTTTTGGAATTTCTTGAAAAAGGTTGAATAATATTCCTAAACAGATAATCAAGAAATCGAATTGAAACATCTTCTCTTTCAAAAATTTTACGGCTAATTACTTTATAAGAATCACTTATGAATAAAGTTTCATCTGGATTTAGATCTCTTGAAGATAAATATCTCATAGGTTTTCCGGAAGTTGCTACTGGATCTGGTAGGACAATAGTTGCTGGGTACTCAATACCTTGATCAACACAAATTATTCTCTTGAGAACAGATAAACCTGCATTGGATTTATCAAAAATATTATATGAAGTTCCCAAATGTCCAAGAGATTCTAACCCCCAGCTTAAATAAGGATATTTATTGATTTCAGTTCCAAGCTTATTTCTTTCAAAAAGGTAGATTGTTAAAAGTTCTTTTTCATAATTAGATAGTGTATATCCTTTTTTTGCAAGTTTGATAGTTTGAATTTCATTTAGTTTTTTTATTGTGTTTATTTGTCTGAGAATTTCTTGTAGACTTTTTTCAAATTCTAATATCCTCAAAATACTATAGACATCTCTTTGAATTTCCAATCTATCTTCAACAATAACGATTTTTGTTCTACGGCTAAATACTCCTTGAAAAAATTGGTGAGCTTCTGAAATTCTTTCTCTTATATCTCCTCTATGATATCCTCGGCCAATATCTCTGAGGGCCCCGATATATACGACTGGATTAATGGAGTAGCCACTATGCAGGAGATGTTCTACAAAGAAAAGTGGAAAAAAATGTTTTAGTTGTGAAACCTCTAAGTCAGCGTGAAAAGCAACAACTATTATTGAATTTAGTTTTTGTCTTTTCCATTTTTTACCTAAACCTTCTAAAACACGAATTTTTCCAGTCTCTGGAAATCTTTGGTTGAACCACTCTTCAGTTAACAATGGAAGAGGGGCTCCTTCTTTTTCGTAATTGGGTTTAATTATATCGGTTTGCTCCTATTGTTTTATTATATGTTATTTTAAGAATTGTTAGTTACTTAAATTGTGACTATTTCAATGTTCAATTTATTCGCTGTGACTTTATATAAAGTTAATCAAAAAAAAATTACGCGATTATTGTTTTTTTCAATTTGATTAATTTGAATCAATCTCTTAAAACTCTTTTTTGTTGTTATTCTTTATTTAGAAAAAGATAATAATTTTTATTAAACTTAATTTTTGTTATTGTTTAATATCTAAAACATAATATTTTTTATTTAGAATTGTATATATCTATATATGTATGTTTAATAGAAGGATAATCTTTTGGCAGTATCTAAACTTGTTCTAGAATGTCCTTATTGTCAATCACCTTTCGAAATTGATTCCCCAGACAGAATTCGTTCTGCTTTTTCATATGAGAAACCTTTGCGTAATAGTTTTTATGGAAGTTATATTAAACAAAACATTATTTGTCACAGCTGTAAAAGAATAATCGTACTCTATTGGTATGGACCACTAACTTATTTTGATAGAATTTAAAAAAAACTGAATCTTTTTTTGATAAATTTAGTTGCATATAGTTTAGTAAGGCAAGTAGCATAATGAAAAAGCTAATTTGAAAGTTTACAATTAATTTTTTATTATTATGGCTGAACTCTTATGAAACGAATATTAACAATTACATCTTTTAATTTTTTTTCTAATATTCTTTTTGGGAATTATTACGTACTAGATCTGCTTCATGAGCCTTTATTGAGTCGTTAAACTACATTTTATTGTTAATGTATTAAATCTTAAGATAAACCATATATGTTTGTGGTACTTTATTATATCTTAAATAAAAATTTCGTAAAAAAACTAAAGTTGGAGAAAAATAGAGGCTCAGATAATGAACAAAAAAATTCTTGGTTTTATCATTATCGTTGTTGTCTCGATTTTCTTAGTTGCTCCTTTTACAGTTAGAGATCAACTTCAAAGTTTCTTATCCTTATTCTCAAATAATTCAGAGGATCAAAATGATCAACAAGAATCTGAACCAATAATGAATATGGTAAATACAAATATTTCAAGAATTTTTAATGAAACATTATGTTTTTCCTTTATAACACCTGACGATCCGGGTTTGATTACCCTGAGAAACGATATATTACAAGATAAACTGGCCATAATAACCCCTGATTGGATGAAATTTAGAGATTGGGTTGGAAATGCAATTCAATATAGAAGTGATTCTGAAATTCATGGTGAAAGAGATTACTGGCAATTTTCAAATGAAACCATACAACTTGAAACTGGTGATTGTGAAGATTTTTCAATACTATTATGTTCTTTGCTTCGATCAAATGGATGGTCAACTGAGAATGTTTTTGTTATAGTTGGGGAACAAAATACTCAGTATCATGCTTGGGTAAGATTAGTCTGGAATGATATTCAATATAATATTGAACCACAAGGTAGTGGGTTTGAACTAATTTTAGGTGATGTTGCAACCTTGTCTGGGTATACAGCAGTTTGTTATTTTAACGATCAAGAATTCGGTACTTTCTAATTTTTTTGCCTCTCTTTTGACAAGTGTTCTTTTGGTAGTTATTATTTTGTTGTCATGTTCCAGTAAAATATTTTTTGATAATGATTATTTAGAGGGAAGTTTGGATCATCATATACAATATCTAAGTTCAAATTATACTCTTCAAGTAGGTTTTGGAGTGTGATCCAAATTTGTTGTGTCTGTTCATCTGAGTTCCAATACCAGATTCTATCTTCAGTGGATCTCATACCCCATCCATAGTCTTTCGGGAGGACTAATGATGCTTGAGCTTTAATCGATCCCCGTGATTCATTTTCTTCTTGAATATAATTGTTCCAGAAGCGTTCTATTGCTTGGAAATGTTCTTCTTTTAAAATCCCAAACGAATTGTTTTCAATTTGTGGATAATTAAAAATTGATATTATTTTAGCTCCAGCTTTGTATGCATTAGTCATTTCTTTGTAGATTTCTTCTCCACTGTTTAGATAAGGTGGTGTATTATAAGTCCAAGTGATCATAATACCCCATGTTTTTCCCTGAATTTTTGCTGCACCTCTAGTAAGGGCAATGTTTTGAATTGAACTTATGTTCCAACCTATTTGTGAGAGTATAATGTCATAACCGCCTAAGTAGTCAAACCAATGAAGAGCATATTCAGATGTGATCGATGGGATTTTTCGGTTTTTTAGTTCTTGAAGTCCAGAATCTGTTCTTAATGAATCAACATAAACCTTTGATGCTTGGGTGTAATTTTTAGGTAGAGTATTGTTTTTGAATAATTCTAAAATTTTGGTGTGGGACTGGTAGATGCTAGTGTTTTCGTAGTAATATCTTAGATAATCAAAGTAGCGTGGCCAATCATAGTCAATTTGTATGCCACCAGGTTCATCATGGTAGTAAATTCCCAAGAGTTTACTTCCATATTCCTGTTTGGCTGTGTCAAGCCAAGGTATTTGCCAGGTGTAGTTTGTGTCAAACCAGCCAAAATATACAATAATATTCAAGTTTGCATTAATTGCGTAATCACAGATTTGGGTTGTAGCGGTTTGATTTTTGCTTATGGGTCCCAATTGTAAAATAAACAGGTTGGTGTAGTTTTTTACTTTGTCGATTAATTGGAAAGCTTGTTGGGTGGTGTTTCCACAAAAAGTTACTCCAACAAATATTTGGTCGTTTGTTTGGAGATTTAAAAATTGAAAGATTGTGGCTGTTATTATAATTACCGTAAGAATAATAGCTAAGAATAAAAACTGAAGTTTTATCTTAATGAATTAGAATTTGTGTTGATGTATATAATTTTTAAGTAAGGTACTGATTTTCTTTTGTTGTTTTGAGCAGATCAAATACTTCTTTTTTTTTTGACTTTCTGTGTTCTTTAAATTTTTAATGCTATCGATATCAATTGTTATTCGTACTAAGTTTTTATCAGTCTTTCCGGTTCAATTACTTTTTAGTGAACAACTGAAAATAAACAAAATTTGTATATTTTGGGTCATTTCAAAGATTACTTCTCGATTCGTTTCTAAAACTACATTTTTTGTGTATTTAAAATGAATTTCTGGAGATATTTTATCATGTATTCAATTGCAATGATTCGATTTTCAGTATCCGTTGAATGAATATCTCTAAACCCTTGGTGAATAATTTTATTTCTAATTTTTATCGCTCCTTTGCAGTCTCGAATAATTTCATTATCGATCTGTTCTTGTCCAACTGTTAACATTCTTAAGAGCGGTAATATGTTTCCAGTTAAACCAATTTCTTTAATAGAACTGTTTAGTGTTTTTGTGGAAATTTTCAGTTTTTTCCCTCGATATTTGATAAATTGATATAAAACAATTTCTAATGCGATGACAGATTGGATTATTGCAAGTCTAAAATCTTCTTGTAAGCATGCGTCTTTTGAGTTCATAAGCAAAATTTTGCTTGGATCTAACTCACTTTCGTTTTTCAAAGAATTATATAGTTGACCAAGTTTTTCATCATTCAATTTAATAGGGTACTCCATTTTGCTTTCTATTTCATTGTTTTCTGATTTTTTCTCAGATAGTTTGGTAGGATACCTATTTTTGCCATCATAGTAAAAAGTTTCATAGGACAAAAGATCCTGATACCTTGCTGGTTCAACCCAAAACTCTTCAGTAACATATCGAGATGTTTCTATAAAACGATTTAAGAAACGTAAAACTCGTTCTTTAGCTTTATTATAAGGTTGTGTGCTACTATGAATGATTTGTTTTCGTCCTTGTTCTTCAAAATTAACTATCCAAGGTAATCGTACATTTACTGCGCTATATGACGATTTGCCATATTTGTCGAATTTGATTTGAAAATTTTTATTACTTAGAATATTTTCAGTTTTCATTCTTTGAAATCGTTTAATTGCAATTTTTGCAATTTTAGCGCCAATTTTTACTTCATATATTCCATCAGGAACGGGAACTGGAAAAGGAAGATTAAAAATAAAAACCGTATGACAATTATTCGGAATTATTAACACCATTATAAGATAACCTATTGTTTTCTATTAATAGCTAAAGAAAAAGATTATTGATTGAAAGACATTAAATACATGTTACTTGTCGTTAGTTTTTGTTGTTAAAAAAAAAGTTGAGTCATATTTAATATTTTAGCCATTATATTTTGTCATTTCTTGTTATTTATGCAAAATAAGGGAAATCATTATCATTCTTTTTAATTAGTATCTCATTTTGAATATTATGGAAAAAGTGTTAACTTGGCATAGAAGAATACTTCCAAATGGTCTAAAAATATTAACCTATCCTCGTAGTTCTGCTTGCACAACACAAATTGGAGTTGCAATTAGTTATGGTGCAAACTTAGACTCGGATTGTAAGTCAGGTAGAGCCCACTTTCTCGAACATATGCTTTGTGGAGGATCCAATAAGAGAATTGAATGTTCCCGTCAAATAGAACGTTTAGGCGGAATTATCAATTTTGCAACAAATCACGAATACACATATAGTTTTATTGACATAACTCCTGATAAAATATTTGAAGTAGCAAAAATATTATCCGAATTACTGTTTGATTCCTGTTTTGAGCAAGAAAAATTCGACTTAGAACGCAAAATAATTCTTAACGAGTTATCGACCATTTTTGATAATCCATGTGAAAAAATTGAACATATGTTAATGAATTGTCTGTTTAAAACTCATCCAATACGGAGGGAAATAATTGGTTCAAAAAAAAGTATTAAATCTTTGTCTTTAAATGAAATAGTTGAGGCGCATAATCATTACTATACTTTATCGAACATGATTTTAGTTGTTACCGGCAATTTTACTGAAAATGATCTTGAATTGATTATAAATAATTTCATATCTAATGGTGGTTGTAATTCTCAAATAATAAGACCAACTTTTTGTGAAACTAGTAAACCTGCGAAAAGATGTTCAAAATTTAAATCCGGTCTTACTCAAACTTATGTTAGGATGGGTGCGCAAACTATTTCTTGCAGACACCCAGATGCTCATATTTTAGATTTGATAGCGACAATATTAGGTGATGGTTTTAGTTCAAGGCTTTTTGTGGAGGTTCGTGAAAAATTGGGTTTGTCCTATAGCATATCTGCTTCAAGTCAGTGTGGTTTGGATTATGGTTTTTTTAGTGTTGATTGTTCTGTTAAACCTAAAAATTTTGATTTAACTGTAGAAGTAATTGAGAAAGAGATGGATAATCTTTGTTCAAAAAAAGTAATAGAAAAAGAACTTCAAAAAGCTAAGGATATGATAAAAGGGGAACTTCTTAGATTGGTTGATAATTTTATTGATTTTCCTGAATTGCTTATTGCCTGTGAGATTAAATATGAAACAGAATATGCAATTCTTGAATATCTAAAAAAAATATGGGCTACCTCTTCTGAAGATATTATTGCGGTTGCAAATAAATATGTTAAATGTGATAGTCTTTCTTGGGTTTCTCTATCTCCAAAATTAGGGTAGCTACTTTTCTTTTTTGAGAATATTTTCATAATAGTATCTTAAAGTTTTTTCGGAGGTGGCTGTAATTGGCGGTTGTAGGGATTTTAGGTGTGAACTTTTTTTCTATTTGTTGGTGGGTGGGCTTTAGAAAGTGTTTTGACTAAACATTTTTTCTGTTGTTTTCTTTTTTCTTTGTTTTGGTTGTTCTGCTGGGTAACCAAGGGTTATTAGGGCAACAACTTTCCATTTATCTGGAATTTTTAGCAGTTGTTTTACTTTTTTTTCACTAAAAGAACCTATCCAACATGATCCCACTCCTAAAGTCCATGCCGCGATAACCATGTTTTGCATCGCAATTGCAGTATCAATAACTGCCCACTTTCCAGTTAAAAGTGCTTTTTCGTTAGCGCATCCAACGATAACGATTGGAACATCTTTGATAAAACGGCTAAATGTTGT
>JAUWJK010000108.1 GCA_030607735.1 Candidatus Bathyarchaeota archaeon | reverse complement strand
AATCTGATCCCGCGAGAGAGAAAGAGTGCATTCAATGTTTAGCTTGTGAATCATCTTGCCCAACTGCTTCTATCAAAATCACAACTACCTAGAACACTAATTAATCAACCCTTTTTTTATTGTCGTTCTTTTTTTAATTTAATATCCTTGATTAATGGCCAAACAGTCTTTAGTTTCCTGTTGAAGATTTGTTCTTTACTATAACCTTTAGCTCCGTATTTTTTAGTAAAGGCTAAATCACTGGAAAACTAGAAACAAACAGAGAGGCTAACAACTTTGAAACTTGACTGGGATAAAGTCAAAGAACGCTACAAAAACAATCCAACAACCTACACTAAAGATGGGGATAAATTTCAAGTGGGCAACATAACTGAGACAACAATATTTCTAGATCTACCATGTGGAGAAAAGGTTATTAGAAGAAAAAGTCTGGAAAAAGCAGTCCAACTACTCAACAAAGGAGAAAAAATAATCGACTCTGAAGACTATGCTAGGTTAGTTGATGATGAGCGGTCTTCAAATGCTTGGTCTATTCTAAGAGATATGGGTTTTATAGGTTAAGAGTCATCGTTTTGGATCTATAAGACACTTTACTAACAACTGCTTATTTGATACCAAATAAGGATTTGATGTTATTTCGATAACACTTTTATAATTTTAAAATTTATTTTAATAAGGGAGCGGTAGTTTTGAAACGTTTTGGATTAATTTTAGCATTACTTTTGGTTTTATTTTCCTTGGTTCTTATGGTTGCTATTTATTTTGATTTTATAAATGTGTCATTTGCAGTTGAAGCTTATAGGCTGCATCATTGGTCTGCTATTCTTGGATCTTTTTATGTTGCAGTTATTACACCCTTCTTTGCTGTTTTGAAAAGATCTAAGCCAGAAAGCCTTAGGGCTCTTTTTAGAATCCATGTGTTTGGCAACTTGATAGTTTTTCTGCTTGTTTCTGTTCATTTTGCTGGACAGATTAGTAGATCATTAGAGCATTATCCTGATTTGGGCAGTGGTGTTGGATTGTATGGTGCTATGTCACTGCTTGTTGTTACTGGTTTTTTCCTTAGGTTTGGTTTAGTTGCAGGTGGATCACGCAAATTCTTAAGGGTGATTCATGTGTTGGCTGTTGCGTCTTTTTATTTGGTTATTGTTTATCATGCGTTACATGGATTTGGAATTATCTGAAAAAGAGGTGAAAAATGGATTGTCTCATCTTTTAATTAAATGTAAAGAATGCAAAGCTATTGTTGACACTGGTGTCTCAATGGAGTTTGAATCATTTTGCTCTTCTGAAATGGAGAACAGAATTAGTGTTTGTCATAGTCAGACCTGTGGAAGAGAGTTAATTTGGGGTAAGGATGATGTTTTAGCTGTTTCATTTTGTAAAGTCAAAGTCTAAGCTTTTCAATAACCAAACTTGATCTAAATAATACTTGAGGTGAATAAATGAAAATCAGAGAAAGTGATATGCCTCAAGAAAAAGAGTGGAACAAATTCTTTGATCCAACTAAGGTGTTAAGGTTGTTGGGTGTTAACAAATCTGTAGTGGATCTCGCGGATTTTGGTAGTGGTTTTGGAACTTTTACTATTCCTGCTGCAAGAATGATCTTGGGAAAGGTATATGCTATTGATATTGAATCTAAAATGATTAAAGTTGTTCAACAAAAAGCTAAAAAATTGAATCTAAACAATATTAAAAATGTTCTACGTGATTTCATTTTAGACGGTTCAGGACTTGAAGATTCAAGTATTGACTTTGTTTTGCTTTTTAATATTCTTCATGGTAAAAAACCAAAGATTCTTCTAAAAGAAGCTTATAGGATTCTTAAACCAAATGGCAAGGTTGGAGTTGTACATTGGAATTATGATGTCGCTACGCCAAGGGGTCCACCTTTGGATATGAGGTCTAAGCCTGAGGAATGTAGGGTTTGGGCTAAATCTGTTGGGTTTGTTCTTATGAAAAGTATTGATTTGAAGCCTTATCATTTTGGTCTTTTACTTAGAAAATAGATTTGTGTTTTTTGTTTGGTTTACCCTTAGAAAACTTTGACTGAGTTACCAAGATTAATCGACATACCAACTGGATAGTAGATCCTATTCAAAAGAATATTTAAAAGGAAAATGATTAAAATCATCTGACAGGTTTTCTTTAAGCTTTAGTGAAAAGTCTATTTGAATAGGGGTATGATCTCTTGTTTAGTG
This sequence comes from Candidatus Bathyarchaeota archaeon, assembly GCA_030607735.1. Classification (GTDB taxonomy): domain Archaea; phylum Thermoproteota; class Bathyarchaeia; order Bathyarchaeales; family Bathycorpusculaceae; genus AD8-1. Next base: position 2,551 of record JAUWJK010000108.1, on the reverse strand, counting down.
GTTCGGTTATGGCTTATTCCCCTAATTTCATAATTTATAATAGTATAAAACATTAATTTTTTAGAGAACGGAACAATTTTTAATTAGAATATTTCTTTAAAAGTATTGTAGCAATAAATGTTCCCATTATTAAAATCAAAACAATCACTATTTCTAGAGTTTCTATAGGCGAATCAGTGAGAAGACAGCTAATCATGTCACCAATGTATATTGCAAGTATTAGCACAATTGGGATAAATGTGATTATTGTAATTGCTTTTTTTTGGTCCATTGTCTTTTTCCATTCTTAAGCGAGTTTGATTTTTAATATTCGTCTAATGCGTCAACATAATTTCTTCTAGTTTCTCGTGGTTCTCTGCTTGGACATAGTTTTGGTTTTGTTGGTTGTTCTGATGGATTATTTTTGGGGTTGCATGGTGGATGATTTTCTATTTTTGTTGCTCTTAAAACATATGTGTTCTCAAAAAGAATACTATGTTAATACTATTATTTTTCATTTTCCTCTGTTGGATGCAAGAAATAACATTGCGAAAAAAACCATGAAAGTGGCTGAGGTGAGGTAATCTCGTTCGTTTGTGAATTTCTCTCAGAACCTTTTCCCTTTTTTCTAGTTATATCAATCCTTCTTGTTGCAACTTATTTTTCATTCTCAATAATACCTGTTCTTTTGTTTCTTCTCCTTCAATCCATAGAGGCATATCGGGATAAAACATAGTGAGTAGTTTAGTAATGGCAGTTGCAGATTTGCCTAAGCTTAATTTACATTTTGAAAAGTCGCAATTTACCCAGTTGAAATTTCCTGTATCTGCATATATCTCACATTTTATGAAAGAACATTTTTGAAATGCTGTATTTTCTAAATCTATCCTTTGATTTCTAAAAGTTTTTCCAATTATTACATTCATGAAAATCAACTAAAATGTAGTTACTTCTATATAACTCCTAGAACCAAAAAATCTTTCCTTTTTCTTATTCTCTAAACAAATTGAAAATCACTCGTAAAAAAGTGAAGCTAGATACAGAAAAATCCAGTAGAGAAGAAGATTGTAGGTTAAAATTTTGATGTTGCTTTTAATCTGCTGCCAAAAGCCTTATTCTCTAAGATTATTCTATTTAAGAAGGGGAGCAAGAAACAGATATGGCTTCAAAAAATGAATTAGTTGAATTCATAAAAAATCAGATCCTCATAGAAAAACAAATTGTCAAATCATTAAACAAGGGTCTTTTGGATATTAAAAATCTTCCAGTTAAAAGTGTTTTAAAGGGTATCTCCCTGGATTCAATAAAACACGCAGAATTATATGCTGCTGCTTCTGTACTTTTAACCCAAGTTTCTCCGGCTTTACAGCAAGAAAATCTCGATACTCAAACAGAACTTGTAGAAAAACACATACATCTAGAAGAGGATCTGATTAAGAAACTGGAAAAAATTATGCCTACAATTCAAAATAGTAAGGTTCAATTTCTCTTGAAATCGATTTTATCTGATGAAAAAAGGCATCATGCATTGTTAAAACAAGTGTTGGACATTATTGTTCATGGAGAAACTATTACAGAAGCTGATTGGTGGAAAATGCTCTGGGAAAATGTGCCTTTCCACGGTGCTCCGGGTGGTTAATTTTAGAAATTTCTGATTTAACAATAAGATAAGGTTTTTGGATATAGTCACCAACTTCTTGTAATAACTTTTTAGGGGATTAATTTTTTTTAGAAATCCGCATCATCCTTTTTTATCGCTTTTTTTTCGTGTTCCATAACTCTTAGAATTAATAACTCGATTGCGTGAGAGAGAAAAATATTAAATAATTTGCAAAGGATATTTAGACTTAGTTGTCTTTTATGGAAAAAATATTTTTTATTACTATTGAAAAACTTCTTGAGATGAAGGCTAATAACGAGAAATTTAAGCTTGTTGAGGTTTTATCCGAAGATAGCTATAAGGATGGCCATATCCCTGGCGCCATCAACATTCCTCTTGATAAGCTAGAGTTTTTAGCAGACAAATATCTCGAAAGGTTGGATACGATCATGGTTTATTGCGGGAGTTATAGTTGTCAGGCTAGCACAAAGGCAACCCGAAAACTTCTGGAAATGGGGTATAAGCACGTTCTCGATTTTAAGGCTGGAAAGCGATGGTGGCAACATGCGGGTTTGGGATTAGAAAAGTGAATTGATTTTCATAATCATTAGTTTGAATGGAGGTGAATAAATGAGAAGATATATGGCTCCAGTTTACGGGAAGAGGTTTTTGGGAAACACGAACACGACTGAGGTTCATGATTTAGATAACGAAAAAATGGGGCCGAGTGAATGTTAAATAAGCGAAATAATTAATGCTGGAAATGCGAGATTTTTTAGTCCTGATACTCTTCAACAAGCAAATAGTTTGGGTTATGATAACTGTCATTATTGTATTGGAGGATCAATGCGATAATAATTAAGACGTGCAATAGATCGATGCTATTCTTTATTCAAAAGGCAATAACGCCTTTTTATTCCTTTTTTCTATTTATTGTTACTTTTTGTATCCTCTCTTTTTTTGGTAACTTTT
>JAUWJK010000076.1 GCA_030607735.1 Candidatus Bathyarchaeota archaeon | reverse complement strand
TGGTCCTAGGGATGTGATGAAGGGTCTAAACCTTAGTAGTCCTAGTGTATCTTATAGACATCTTCAAAAACTGGAAGATTTAGGTTATTTGAAGAATAACAGGTATGGTGAGTACGTAGCTGGCGATAGAGCTAAAGTAGATGGTTATCTATGGTTTGGGTATCGATTGATACCTAAAATGGCTCTTTATTCTTTTATTTTCATGCTTATACTTGTTGTTGAACTTCTTGTTTTAGTTGTACATTATTCTGTTGAGGATTATTCATTCAAGGTTTTCTTTTTATTGTTAACATTGATAACTGGTTTTGCTATGCTAGTATTCCTATTTGAAGGATTTTCAAACTCAAAAAGAACCAAAAAAGGATTTATAGTTAATTAACATCAAGATTTTCGAAACCATTTTTATGTTAATTGTTAAACTTGTTTTTTTGTTATTTTATTGATATTTCATCTAGCCTTTTCACAACAAATTTTCTTTTTTCTATTGCCTTCCTATCAAGAAAAAGAGAATTTATTCCAAGTTTACTTGGTACTTCAAAATCAAATTTGTAATCGTCACCTATATGTAGCATTTCTGAAGGTGAAATTTTGCAAATTTTACAAATATTAATGTATACTTCAGGAATGTTTTTAGTTGAATTGAAATCTGATGTAGCTGAAAAAATTTTTTCAAAATAACTTCCGATTTTTGTTTGTTTTATTTCTAAATCCGCAAACTCTCTTCTAGCATTGCTTATGATGATTAATCTTTTTCTTGATTTTAATTTATTAAGTGTTGTTATAACATCATCGAAAAGACATATTTTGTTTTTACATGAATAAATAAGCTCTTTAGGTGCTATATCTAGATTGAATCTTTCTAACCAGAAAGTTATATTGTACCACTCTAGCTTCTCGTTACCAATTTTGTTATAATTATTAAAAACTTCTCTTTTTGCTAAATTAATAGAAATTTTGTTTTTTGTTGCATATAATTTAGGAATTGCCTCTAACCAAACAGAGTTTGCAAAGGAGCTATCTGTAAGAGTGCCATCTAAATCAAATGATACTACTTTAATTTCCTTCATTTTTTTTACTCAATTCTTTTAGTATGATGCTTTTTTGTATAATATTGGTTTTGAAATAACGTTTGCAATACCTTTTAGATGCATATATGATAGCTTGGTTTTTTCGAAATACTGGAAATATACATATTAGTTTTTATTAAAAACTTTGTAGCTCTGATCTGTTTTCTGTGGAGGTAATTCCTTGACAAGTGTAGGAGAACTTATTCTGTGCCAAATTTGTGGTAATAAAGTTGAAGTTCTAGAAGATGGTCCTGGTGTTCTTGTTTGTTGTGGTGAGATATGAGTGTTGAGTAGTGTTCTTTTTTATTCAATACTTCTAACTTTATGTACAGAAAAATCCTGTTTTATTTCATTTTTTTAACTGGTTTCTTTTTGTTTTTCTTTGTTTTTTTATTCTGCTGATTTATAATTGTTCCCATCAATGGAATAATGAATAAAACGATTACAATAATCATCAATGTCAGTGCTGCAAAATTAATATTCCAATATTCCGCACCCCAATTAAAATTAGAAATTAAACCAAATTGATAGAGATTATTTTGTATTATTTGATCTGTTTGCATAATGAAGATTATTGAAAATATTTCATACACTATTCCTGCTATTGGTAATAACATTCCAGTCCATTTTGAAAAATTTGTGGGTTGTTTATCATGATCATAATAAGGTATTATTGAAAGAACTCCAATAATGATACTTCCTGACAGAAAAGTTAAAAGCAAATCTTTGAAGAACCAATAATCTTTTGCCCACTCATTACTAAAAATTAATCCATATTTGTAAAGATCCACATGAACAAAACTATCAATTCTCAAAACTAATAGCAAAACAATAGTGTTCAATACAATTGAGAGTAGTAATAGAAATAGAATGTTTTTGAACTCGAAAATTTTCTTTATGTCCATAAGTTAATCCTTCCAAATAACGAAGTTTTTTTAATTTTGAGTCTGTTGTGGTTTATATGTAATATCTAAGTTATAGTGTTTCTTATTATGTTTTTAGAATCTTTAATCAATTATAACTTTGAAATGTTTGTTTCTGTTTTGGTATTTCTTTTTCAAACTTTGGTTATATTATAAATGGAATAAATGCTAATAGTACAATAACGGAAATCAGGGTTATTGTTACTGCTGTTGTTATTTGTGAAATTATTTTCTTATCCCATTTGTTTCCCATTATGCCCTTTAATGTGATATTGAAGATTCGTCCTCCGTCTAAAGGATAAATTGGTAATGCGTTAAATATTGCGAGATTAACATTGACAAACCAGAGCCAGAATAATATATTGGTAATTAAGCTCCATTGATCGCCTAATCCATGAGTGTAAAATGGACTTAAAGTGTCGCTAAACGGAATTATGCCTGAAGCTAAGGATGGAGGTACTAGATATACTGAAAGTGTTTCAGGAGTTACTGTTTGATAAAATGTTAGTCTTTCTTCAGTTAGTAAATCACCTAGGTTAACACCCATTATTGCTCTATCTTCAAATTCAGTTAATTCAATTGATGTGGCGAATTGTTCTTTCCACATTTCTCCTCTGACAACAATTACATCAATTATGTCTCCAGGTGTTTTATCTTCAAGTATTGTCAGTAGATCTTCGTAATTGTTAATTGGTATATTATCAATAGACACAAAAACATCGTCAGGTAATATGCCTGCCAATTCTGCTGGCATACCTTCTTGAACGTTGCTTATGTAAACCCCGTCAATTATTGGTGTTAATCCGTTTACAATAACAATAATGCCAATAAGACAAACCACAGCTACAACAATGTTTCCACCTACCCCAGCTGCCATTACCCTAATAGAGCTCTTTGGGTTTGCTTTTTCTATTTGTTTTTCATCAACATCAACAAAAGCTCCGATGGGAATAATGAAGAGGAAAAGTAAGCCACTGGACTTAACTCTAAATCCAAGACTTCTTGCTGCAACTCCATGTGCTCCTTCATGAATGGCAATTGCAACTACGATAGCAAGCCAACCAGAGAATATTGGTAGAAATGGGTTAATTCCTGGTAATAATAGGTATGCTGCAGGTCCTAGTTCTCGTGTGATTTCTCCAATTGCTGGTGTTGATAATACAGCGAATAAACTGTTAAAAATCATGTAAAGACCAATTCCTGCAATTATTGGTACAAACGATACAGCAATCCACGAGGCAATTTTTGAAAATCTAAAAGTTCCTAGTTTGTTAAAAATTCCAGTGAATATTTGTGTTCTGATGGTGAGCATAGGGAAGCTAAATTCTATTCTTTTGTTTTGTATTTCTTCATCTTTGATTTCTGTGTCCATCCTTGCTTCACCTCATCTTGTTTTGCGTTTATCTATTGAAAATCATAAATTTTTTTAGAGAACGGAACAATTTTTAATTAGAATATTTCTTTAAAAGTATTGTAGCAATAAATGTTCCTATTACTAAAATCAAAACAATCGTTATTTTTAGAGTTGATAGAGGTGAATCAGTGAGAAGACAGCTAACCATGTCACCAATATAGATTGCGATTATTAATCCAACTGTTATGAATGCGATTATTGTGATTACTTGTTTTCCGTTCATTATCCTCACAATTTTATACTTATTGTTATAATGTTTTTGACTATTTAAAGCACAATTAATTGATGCATGATTGGATATTTTATTTTGGATGTGTATTGAAAAGTTTTTTAGAAGGTGTGTGTTAATTCTTTTTTGCTCTGATAGGTTGTGGATTTCAAATGAGTGAAGTTGGTAAAAGGATTCGATTGGATAGAATTATGGATAGGAATACTCAAAGGACAGTTATTGTTCCTTTAGATCATGGTGTTTCGATTGGTCCTGTTATGGGTCTTTTAGACATGAAGCGTATTGTTGATAAGGTTGCTGAAGGTGGAGCAAATGCGGTATTGGAACATAAGGGAATAATTGCTACCGGTTATCGAGGTTTTGGAAAAGATATTGGTTTGATTCTTCACTTGTCAGCTGGTACTAATTTAGGCCCAGATCCAAATAGCAAGGTCCAAGTAGCCTATGTTGAAGAGGCAATAAGGTTGGGTGCTGATGCTGTTTCATTACATGTTAATTTGGGCTCTGAAAATGAAGCGGCTCAACTCTCAACATTTGGTTCTACTGCAAAAGTTTGTCAAGAATGGGGAATTCCTCTGCTTGCCATGATTTATCCTCGTGGACCTAGAATAAAGAATCCATTTGATGTTGATTTAGTCAAATATTGTGCAAGGGTTGGTGCAGAGTTGGGTGCTGATATAATAAAGACTAGCTATACTGGAGATTCCGATTCCTTTAAAGAAGTTGTTAAAAGTTGTACAATTCCAGTGGTTATGGCTGGTGGACCAAAGACAGATTCTGATGAAGCGTTTTGTGAAATGGTATATGGTTCAATTTTGGCTGGCGGTGCTGGAGTTGCAGCTGGAAGAAACGTATTCCAACATAAAGACCCAGCAAAAATGGTGAGAGTGCTTTGCGGAATAATTCACGAAAACTTAGACCCTAAAACATCTCTTTCTAAATATATGGTTTAACTCTTCAATTTCTTCTTCTTTTTGAAAACTTTTTTTTGGTTTGAAATGATACCAAATTAATGGTCTATTTTTTACTCTGCTTTTTTAATAGTATTCAAGAGTTCTTTAATGTCTTTTGCGGGATTACCTGAAAAGTATTTGCTAAAATAACCAAATATTCTCCTACTGCCCATCTGTGTTGCTATCTTATTAGCCCATGTTTCTATGTTCGCGCTTTGATCAACTTCTGTCTTTCCTAAAGTCCCGTTTACGATTTTTTTGTTTCCTTTCCATCGAATATAAAGAAAGTCTGCTGTTATCTCCTCGATTGCTGGTAACAAGGGGTGATTTGACCATGCCAGTGCAACATTGTACTCTTTTAGAATTGAGAATAGTTTATTGTTTAGTAGTTTTTTGTTTCTTACTTCAACGCTGTAGCGATATTTACTGGGTAAGTTCTTGAGAAATTTTTGCAGTTTTGGGAGTTTTTCTTCTGTGAAATTATATGGGAATTGAATTAGAAGAGGACCTAACTTTTCATTAAGTAGGGATGCTCTTTTCAGGAAAATTGATGTTTCTTTCTCGGAGTTCGTGAGCATTTTAAAATGCGTTATTTTTCTGGGAAATTTTAGTGAGAAAATAAAATTTGGAGGTGTTTGTTCTTTCCAGGATAGAACGGTTTTTTCATTTGGAATCCTATAAAATGTAGTATTGACTTCAATAGTATCAAATTGACTTGCGTAATATCTTAAGTACTCACTAGAATTCAAATCATTTGGGTAGAAACTTTTTTTCCAGAATTTATAGCTCCACCCCATCGTACCTATGTATACGTTTTGCAATTCAATCTCGTCCTTTAAAAAGTAGCCAATTTTTGTTATTATCCTTTTTTAATCTTATTAAAACGTATTTGCCGGTTATCTTTTTACCTTTTGGAAAGAATTCTATTATGTCATTTTTCCATTCTTTAGTTTCATAGATTCCTCTATCCCAAATTTTTACCGTGCCCGCTCCATATTGTCCTTCAGGAATAATGCCTTCAAATTTGGAGTATTCGATTGGGTGATCTTCAACCTCTACTGCTAATCTTTTTTTGTTTGGCTCAAATGGGATACCTTTTGGAACAGCCCAACTTTTCAATACTCCTTCTTTTTCTAATCTAAGATCATAGTGCAATTTTCTAGAATGGTGTTCTTGAATAACAAAAATAGTGTCTTTTTCATTTTTTTTGCTGCCTGTTGGTTCTTTTGTTTTATTGAAATCTCGTTTTGAAAGATAAGGATCTAACTTGGATTGATTAATTTGTTGGGTGGTACACTCTAATGGTTTTTTGTCTAATTTCAATCCATGAAACCTTGGCATTCTGAGTTTTCCATTTTTTGTAATGTTCTGATAAAATGCTTCACATACAATTTTTGGTTTTAGCCAATTTGCATCTTTTATTTCTTCTAATTTACAAAGAGTGTTATTTGTTGATATATTTTTGAATTTTTTTGATAGGTCTGATAAATTGTTTTGAGAGAAACCTGTGCCAACTTTTCCAATATAGGTCGAATGTTTGTTTTCGTTGTATAAACCTGGTAATAATGCCCCAAAAGATTCTTGTCTAAAGCCAGAACCTGTAGTATAGCCAAAAACTGTGCAATCAACTGTTTTTTTCTTTATTTTTAGCCACTCTCCTGGTTATGTTTAGTTGTTTAATTAGTTTGATAAAAAGTACTACTTTATTGTTTGCAGGTTGTTTAAATTTGCTATTAGGCGAATTCTATTGTTTATTTCAGAAAGAACTGTTGTTTCCATAAAGAAACCAATTATAGGAGATCATTATTTTAGTTTTGTATACTAATTATTTTTTTGTTGGATAGAGGAGATGACTGTTGAGTAAGGCTGCGGATATGGCTAAGGTTTCAGCTAGGGGAGGTTTTCATCTCTTATGGGGATTAGTATTATCTACCGTAATTTCTTCTTTTGGAACGATAATTATTGCTACTTTGCTTAGTCCTGCTGATATGGGGTTATATTACATCGCTTTGGCAGCTCCACTTATGATTCAAACTTTCAGAGATTGGGGAGTGGGTGCTGCAATGATCAAGTATTCTGCCCAATACAATTCAGAAAATCAAATTTTTAAGGTTAAAAGCATTATTTTTTCCGGTCTAGTTTTCCAAACTGCATTGGGTTTAGTGCTTACTTTGTTTACTTTCTCTATTTCAGGGTTTTTGGCTGTTTCAGTTTTGGATCGTCCAGGTATAGAATCTTTGATTCAAATTAGTTCTTTTATAATTTTAGCTGGTGCTTTTACAAGTACTTCTCAGGCTGTTTTTGTTGGTTTAGAAAAGATGTCCTATAACAGTGTAACATTTGTTGTCCAGTCAATAGTAAAGACCAGTTTAATGGTGGCTTTGGTTGCTGTGGGTTTAGGGGATTTTGGCGCTGTTTTGGGTAATATATTATCATTAATGATGGCTGGATTAACCGGTTTGCTCCTACTTTGGCTTGTTTATAAAAATTTTCCTAAAACTGGTGAACAAAAAATAGAAATTATAGAAAATATTAAGCTTATGTTACGGTATGGGGTACCTTTATCCATTGGTTCAATAGTTAATGGTTTGCTTCTTCAATTTTACACTTTTACACTGGCAATCTATTCAACAGACGCTATGATCGGCAATTATTCAATTGCTACAACTTTTGTAATTTTAATTACCTTTTTTGCTACCCCTGTTACAACCATGTTGTTACCTGCTTTCTCTAAGCTTAATGCTGAAAAAGACAAAGATACTTTTGGCAGTGTTTTCGGATTTTCTGTTAAGTATGGTTCTCTTCTTGTGATTCCGGTTGCCACATTAGTTATGGCTTTATCTAGACCTGCAGTTTTTACGTTATTTGGAGATAAGTACGAGTTTACTCCTCTTTTCTTGTTAATGTTGTCGAGTACCTATCTTTTTGTTGCTTTTGGTTCTTTGAGTGTAAATAGCTTGTTAAC
>JAUWJK010000099.1 GCA_030607735.1 Candidatus Bathyarchaeota archaeon | reverse complement strand
TCAAGGGGCTAAAAGGAATTATTCTTTTGGATACTCTTGGAGATCCAAAAAAGCTTAAAGATGAGATTGATAAACTTGGCACTGGCCTTTTGATTCTTGAAACAAGACAAGTGGGAGTAGAAAATGTCAAAAATGTTATTCAAGAAGCCATAAAAAGAAACAAAGAAAAATCTTAAGTCTGATCTTTACTGATTCATAATTGGATTATGCGTTGGGTTATGAATAAATGTCTTGTTTTTCAGTAACTGTGTTTTACAGTTTGGTTGAACAAAAATTAATTGAAACTGATTGCATTTATATCAAATTCTTTATATAAAAAGTTGAAATTAGATTATAATAAAGGAGGAAGATTTTTTGAAGAAATTTTTGGTTTTATATGTAGCACCTGTATCAGCTGAAGAACAAATGGATGTTAGTCCTGAAGAGATGAAAAAGGAAATGGAACCATGGTATGCTTGGTTTAAGAAAATGGGAAAAGCATTGATTGATAGCGGAACACCTTTGGTAAATGGAATGCACTATACTAAGGTCGATGTTGCTCACAGCAAAATGGAAGTGACTGGATATTCTATTTTGCAAGCAGATAATTGGGAAGATCTAAAAGAGTTGATCAATGCTCATCCCCACTATATGGTTCCAAATGCAAGCATTGAAGTCTTTGAAATGATGTCTATGACGTGAGAATAATTGGTTTGTTAAGTCTTATTCTCATTCATTTTTTTTATATTTGAGATATTGATATAAGCTCAGATTTTTTTGGATAGGGGTGTTTTGGTTTTGAGCCTTGGTAATCGTTTTAATTGCTGTTTTTTTGTTTTGTTGTGGTATTTGGATAATTTTGTTGCTCTTTTTTAAGGTTGATGGTTTGGTGGAAAATGCTTTAAAGTGTCTAAGGATCGTATTGTCTAAAAGCTGTAGCAAACTGAATTTGTTTTTGTTGAGTGTGTGAAATTTGGAGTTTAAGGGTTTATTAAGAGTGCTATTACCATACCTTTTATATTGGAGAATGGTTTTTTCTGCATTTTTTTGCAATTTTTTTAACACGATAGCAATACAAATCAGCAAGAAAGTAATAAATTTTTAGTTACGTCTCAATTTTCTACTTCTGGAAAAGTACTTTTCTTCTATGAAGGATGTTATATTGTTACCCATTAATAAATTTCAAAGTAATACTTTCTGTTTAGTATAGCATTAATTTTTTCAACATCACTTGGAATACTTTTCTTTTTTTTCTCTGTTTGTTAGTATTAGTACTGTTTGTTCTTTCATGTTATGTGCTGGTAAATCAGCGCCTTTTTTCCCTTGTTTAAGGAAATGTATTTTGACTTTATCTTTTATTGCTTTATTGAATGTGTGAAGTACTTCCAAAGAGTTAGGAGTTTTTGGTAAAAGTACTATACTAAATTTTGATTTTCCGTGTGGTGCTGGTAATTCGATAAAGTTATCGTATGTGAAAGTTCCTTTGTTTGCTTCTTGTTTTAAAAAGTTGTAGAGTTCTTTTCGATATTCTGTTGGATAATGAAAGAACACTTTAGTTTTTTGTTCGGACAAGCTGTTTAACCTGTTATATTGTGTGTTTTTACACACTTAAGCATAATGATGTTGAGAATTTTCTTATTTTTTCTTTTTTAGTATTGTTCTTTTTTTGATTTTAAGTGCATTATAAACGGCCAAACAGTCTTTAGTTTCAAGTTGAGGATTTGCTCCTTACTATAGCGGTCTTTAGGTGGTCCATCTCTAATTTCATGGAACAAACTCTTCAATAATCCTCCTCATTTTTTCAATCGATTTGGCTTTAATTTAACACGTAAACCTAACTTTCTCACTTAACCATTTGAGCAACATCTTTTGCCCAATTACGTATTGTTACCAAGTTTCTTAGGTCATAGATATCGCTTTTTGATTCTTTAAAACCAGCTTCTTCTAGTTTTGGTTTAACTCCTGAAAGAGTTTTTTTCATAATCCATGACAACTTATTGAAGTCAAAGATACCACCAAAAAAACCCAAAGCAATTAGGTTTAGATTATACTGAACAGCTTTATCTTCAAGATATTTTCTTTTACCATTCTCCATTTCTCGGATTTTTTCTTCTCCTTCAGTCAAAGGTTTGGCGCTACCACAGCATACAAAAAGTGCTACATTCTTTTTCGATAATTCTTTTTGGTATTTTCCAAGAAACTTTTCTGGTTCCTTTGTCCATTTGCCCATTTTAATGCCACTCCCAACGATGACTAAACCGAACTCACTTATACTCTGCACTTTATCCTTTTTGGCATCAACAACTCTAACCTCAAATCCTTCTTGACGAAGAACACCCGCAATAACCTCAGAGGTATCTGCAGTCGCTCCATAACGAGTTCCATATACTACCAATGCGTTAATCATGCATTATTACCTCAGAAATCGTATAGAATCATTGATATTTAATAGTCGCTACGGGCTTGGGGTTCATTAGTCCTGTTAATTTTCCCACAATTTTTTCCTTGTTTTTTTATGAGCATTAAAATTACTACAGGTTTGGGCTGAATCCTGTACTCTTTTGCATGTGGTATGGGATTCGAACCCTGTACCAAGTGAAGATATCACCCGCTCAACTTTCCCTTTTTTCAGATTTTATATCAGATTTTAATAAAAACCAAACTTTATTATGAGTAATCCAATTACAGAATGATGGTGATAAAATTGCCAAAATTCCTTGATACCCACAAAAGAATGGGCCTAAGTGAGGAAACGCTAAGGAATATGCAGGATGCACCAAAAGACGAGTTTGGCGTTAAACACATAAATTTATTCTACAGTGATAAGGAAGACAAACTTTTTTGTCTACTTGACGCCCCAGATAAAGAAGCAGTTATGAAGCATCATGAAAAAGCCGGTGTCAAGCCCGACTGGATCACAGAAATTAAGACTACGGTCTAACACGTTCATAGGTATACGAATCTATCTTAACTTTCCCCTTTTTTGTGGATTAATTTTTAATTTCATTCTTTCTAATAAAAAAATTATTTATAATTTTCCTGCAATTCGGCACACAAATTTATTATCTCTGTAAAGACCTAAAGTATCATAACAGCATAAACTGAATTAAATATCTGGGAGGTGAAGAAGATATGTTGTTTATAGTTTATCATCGACATACAGCGGAGATGTGTCCTGGTGGAAAAGTGCATCCAGATAAAGAATTTATGACGAAATTAGCAGAACAAAGTAAGACTGCTGGTGTCAACATTATTGAAGGGTATATAGATGGACCTGGGCATCAATTTTATTTAGTTTTTGAAGCTGATGATAGTATGAAGCTTAATTCAGCCATTGAACAATTACGACTTGTTGGCGATATTAATGATATTGTTCCGGTGTTAAAGTTTTCAGATGCAGTGGCCTGGGCACAAAAGGCAGGAATCCAAAAATAGAAAAACAAGAAAGGAGTTTAATCAATTTGAAAGTGGGAATTATTCAAAGCAAGCAGCTGAAAAACTACGATTTTGGACCTGGGCATCCTTTTAGGGGTGATAGATTTGAAAATTTTTTTTCTTTTTTCAATGCAAAGTTTAGCAAAAGTGACAGATTTGAAATCTTCTTAAATGAAAAGCTTGCAAGCAATGGTGATCTGGAGCTTTGGCATACAAAGGATTATATTCGTGTAATGAAAAGAGCGTCTTCTGGGGCTGAGGTTGCTGATTTATTCAGATATGTAAGCGGTGATAACCTTAATCCCCAGACAAGAAGGTTCCCAGTGGGCATTGAACCTGCAGCTAGGGTGATTGTTAAGAATTCTATGCTTGCCTGTGAACTTGTTTTGGAAGGAAAATTTGAGAAAGCAGTGTCGATAGGAGGAGGACTACATCACGCTAAATCAGGTTATGGGGAAGGTTTTTGTGTTTATAATGACGTGGTTATTTGTGCTAGGCATGCGATTAGAAAGTATTCTTTGGAAAGAGTTTTAGTTTTGGACACGGATGCGCATGCGGGAAATGGAACCTGTGAAGCTTTCTATTCTGATCCTAGAGTGCTCTTTGTAGACCTGCATCAGGAGAATATTTACCCGGGTACAGGTTATGAAAATGAAATTGGAGAAGGAAAGGGGAAAGGATTTACTGTTAATGTACCCTTGCCTCCGGGTGCTGGTGATAAAGCTTATGAATTTATTTTTAACGAATTAGTTTTTCCTTTGGTGGAGGAGTTCAATCCGCAGCTTGTTATAAGAAATGGGGGTTCTGACCCTCACCCCAGCGATGAGATTACTCAGCTGGGATTAACTTTAGAGGGGTTTAAGAATATTGGAAAAAGTGTGAGCGAAATCTCGGAGATATGTGATGGAAAAGAGGTTGATTTGATATGTTCAGGGTATAAACCCGAGGTTTTGTCTAGATCTTGGTTAGCTTTGATTTCAGGATTGGCTGGAGTTGACATCACATTAAATGAGCCGTTTCCGTTAAGAACCGAAAAGACTCAGATACTTGAGGAAGTGCAAAAAATAGTCAAGAAAGTGAAGAGGAATCTTAATCCATGGTGGACCGGCTTAAATTTTTAAAGCTGTGTTGCTTGTTTTCCCTTAAGAATTGTATGTGTGATGCGAGCACAGAGAACTCTTGAAAAAAAGGATGTTATTAACGCTTTGAGTTTAAAGCAACTACGAAATCTGTCAAAACAAGATTAAACAGCCCATCCTTTTTTCTCCGACTTAGCTTTTTTTGATTTTTTAGTAATCTTTCAAATTTTCTATCCAGTAGCTAATTCAATGAACTGGATAAAAAGATCTTCTTCTAAGTTAAGCTCAAAATTAGGTTTAGGTGACTGAAAATTAGGTCATTTTTCTGTAAGTAATATTATTTACCAACTTTTTCCTACACTCAGAAAACGATGGCCTGACGGCTGCCTATTATTTTGAACTTAATACTTTTGATAATTACAACTCTTAATGAAAATTGGAGATGAATTCCACTCTAACTATATTGCTTTTGCATCAACCATTATCCTATCGAAATTTGGATGAAACAAGTATTATATACTTGGTTTAGTCAATTTCCCATAGAACAGCCAAACTTTGCGAGAAAATTCCTGGGTGAGTTTACGGTTGAAGATGCTCACAGTGAAGGTTTTGGTGGCTTGGGAGAATTCAAGAATTACTGGGAAACCAATATTGGCCTTTGGGATCCTACCCAGTTTCTATGGATCCACGAATTTGAGACTTGTGCAAAGAAATGAGCTTTTTTATAAGATAGGATAGATAGACTGTTGGAATAAGGTAATTATTTGTGGCTACTTCTTGATCATTTTAGATTTTCTTGATGTATTTTAATACCCTAATTTTTTCATCTATCCAATCCTTCTGTCCAATATTTTGGTAGAATGCTTCGAGATTTCTCATATTTCTAAATCTATTTACATGACCAAAAAGAAAGTTAATAGCGCCTTCAGATATGGATTTAATCTGATAACCATCGTTGAGTGTGAAATCTTCAAGATTTCCCTCATGTACCAACAAATTGCGTAACAAAACGCAAATATTAGTCCACATAGATAACGAATAAAGAAATAGGAGAGAAGCTAACTGGCGCCAAAACTTCCAAACGTGATTGCTGATGTGGGTGAACTGAAAAAGTGAAAATCGGTAAAGACGAGATAGGAGTTGCGGGCATATTTGGCTTGGTTCTGTTAACGCTGGGCCCCTTCTTAACAACTTATGGGGTTTTTTTCATTAATGTAGGTCTCATAATCATTGGACCGCCAATGTTTATTTTGGGAACCGTGGTTTACCATGTTGACTTATTTAGTCATCGTAAGCAACGCGAAGGCATAGTTGAGACAGTAATGAAACCACAACAAGAAGCTAAAGCTACCCCTTCAGCCACTGCTCTAATA
>JAUWJK010000057.1 GCA_030607735.1 Candidatus Bathyarchaeota archaeon | reverse complement strand
TTAACCATACCTGACAGTTATTCAAGATCTAAATGTTAATCACATAATTCTCAAAATTGATTAAACCATAGAGATAAAGCCTATAATTCAGATTATTTTAAAAAAAAGGGAGCAGAATTCAAAAAAACGATAAATTTGAAATATTTTATTTAAAATAATAATATCTTGCAAGAATTAACTACTTGCACTGGAGCATCGGATTAATTTTTCGCAGATAAGACATTCTCCAGGTATTTCCTCAGATTTGTCCCGACTTTTTAAGTAACCACAATAGTGACTGCATTTTGACTCGGTAGTTTTTGTTTGGGGTTGTGTTTGTTGTTTTGTTTGGGGTATGTTGATTGGGGTAATGTTTTGTTCGTATGGGTGTTCCATTTTGTATGTTTGTTTTTTAGATTGTCCCTTTTTCCAGACGATAGTTCCAGTCCACAAGAATAAAATAGATACTACAGATCCAGCGAATGTAATAATGTTAACTTCAAAAATTGTTTTATTCAAAAGAAAGAGATCGTAGCTTACCCAAAAAATACACCAAATGTAAATTGATGTAAAGATTACATACCATAAAGCCTGTAAATTATTTCTAATAAGTTGAAGAAACCTCAAATTTGACAAACGCTTAATCTTTGATGCGGATACTTTAGAACCGTTTAGGTTTTTGAAATTACTTTGATAGTCTTGCAATTTCTGTTTTAATTGCTGAACATGTCTTTTTTGAAAGATCTTCAACAGTTAGTACCTTAATCACAGGTTGGATATTGCAATAATAAACAATTATGAATTCTAAATAAAGATTAATAAACTGACTTATTTAGTAACATTTTATCAAGCCAGATTAATCCAGAAAGGAGTACAGAATAGATCTTTAAATGGTTCTTTTGTTTTTTTATAAATTACACTTTACTAAGTAGGTACATATTGAAAAAACGTGTTAAGAAACTAAGGATTTTTTACTTTTTAGGAATTGCTGTTTTAATGGTTTTTTCTTCTTTCATGTTTGTGTTACTAGCTCTAATTGTTACCTCTAATTCTTCTTCGTTTTCACTTTCAATGTTTCGCATAACCATTGTTTTGTATACCTGAAATCCTATTGTAACAATAAGACTAAGCCATGACATTGCAAATATCACTCTAATTGCTGTCCAATATGGATAGGCCCATACATCGCTAAATTGAAGTCCATAAGCATACAGTTCTTGGTTAACAATTATGTCAAGTTGAAAAGCGGCAATCATAGAAGCCAGTGAAGCAATAGCCATTATAATTAGTACCCAGTTACCTAAACCATCGATTGTTCTCATTTTTCGTCAAAATAGACATGTCAACAAAAAATAATTAAACGTTATGAACTAACGATATGTATTCCCATCTAATATTCCAGATTATTGAACTTAAAAATACTAATACAATCAAATTACATTCTTTATTGAATCTTTTGGTTTTCAGTCAAAAAAGATGTAAATTTTTGATTATTTTCTTTCCAGAACACAGTTTGTATTATTCTTTAGAAATGATTATCATGAATATAGATTCTGGCTTCAGAAAATTATTAATACCTCAATTTAATAACGAAACGTTCGATACGATACAAACCTGTAATAAGTATTAAGAAAGAAGAGGAAAAATATTGTTACTAATCATTTCACACATTTCATCTTTGTGTTTCTCACAAGCACAAATAACACAACCACAAAGGAGAGTAAATGGATAAATGGCAATTAGCGTTTTATTACCCAAGATTCTTGAAACAACCAAGTCCAATCTTATAACTGAACCCTCAATTGCAGTTATTATTCCAACTTATTGTGAAGCTGAAAATGTTGAACAGCTAATTAGACAAATTCAAAGATTACATCTAAACATAAAGATTATAGTTGTTGACGATTCAAGTCCTGATCAAACTCAACATATAGTTAACAAACTCAATAGAGAGTTTGAAAATATCCTTTTGGTATCAAGACCTAAAAAACTTGGATTGGGAACCGCTATTACCGCTGGCTTTAGACATGCTTTAGAGTTTGATCCAACTCCTGACTTTGTAATAACTATGGATTCAGATTTTTCACATAATCCCAATGATATCCCACGGCTAGTAAACATTGCTAAAAAAGGATACAATCTTGTCGTTGGAAGCAGATACGTTGCTGGAGGAAAAATGAAAAATTGGCCCTTATCTAGAAAGATAATTAGTCGCTTTGCAAACATTCTCGCAACTGGTGCAGTAGGACTGCGGTTAAATGATTTTACCAGCGGTTTTAGATGCTACTCAAAAGACTATATTGCTAAAGTGGTTTCAAAACTTCACAGTACGACCTATGAAATTCAAATTGAAACTATCAGACAAGCTCGTTTAAATGAATTCCAAGTTAAGGAAATACCTATAACATTTATTAATCGAAAGAATGGAAACTCAAAATTATCTTCAGCAGAATTTTTGGGATTTCTTACATATGTTGTAGGGGCTATTTTTTCAAACTTTAATCTATTTTTTATACGTCGTTCACAAACAAAATAATTAATGTGGCAATTATTTTGTCAAAGAATTTTTGGAAAATTTTGGTAGAAATATTTAATTATAAATCAATCTTAACAAAAATTCGTTTTAGCCTTTCTTCAAATTGGTTTTTGTTTCTTGCTGTTTTTATCTACATAATTTTTTTATCGACTATAACTATCTTAAAACATCAAGCTTTCATGTCGTCAGGTTTTGACTTAGGATTATTTAACCAAGCATTCTGGACTACAACCAACGAAGGTATGCTTTTTTATGAAACTGCAGATCTGTCCTTTAATCCCGGAGGAAGTTTTTTAGGAGTACATTTTTCTCCGATACTTTTTATTTTACTCCCTTTTTATGCCATTCTTCCTAGAGTTGAAACTTTATTAGTTCTCCAAACAGCAATACTGGCAATTGGAGCTTTTCCTGTATATTGGATGGCGAAAGACAGAATTGGGCAAAATTCTGCGTTTGCGATAGCTGTTGTTTATCTTGCATATCCTCCTCTTTTGCTTTTAAATTTAAATGATTTTCATGTTCAAATATTTACATCTACCTTTTTCATTTTTACTTTACATTATCTTGACAAAAAAGATTGGCCAAAATTTTTATTATTTATGATACTTGCTATGTCTTCTATAGAATTCGCGCCTATTATCGGCATCTTTATTGTATTATACGCCTTTTTAATCAATTTTGGAAAGAACATCAATTTTAGAACTCCTCTAAAATCAATATCAAATTTAAAAAATAGTCTTAAAGAATCAAAAACTACTTTTAAATATATATTAATAGCTACATTTTTAGCATTTTTATTCTTATTTTTAGCCTTAAATATTAAAGAACTGATCAATGATTATACTTCTGCAGTTCCAACAACTTTTCAGAATATTCTTCTTAATCCCTCTGAACTCCCAAACGTGTTACTAACTAATCTCAATGAAAAAATATTATATATATTATGGTTTTTAGCTCCAGTTGCTTTCCTACCTTTTTTAGTTCCAAGTACTTTGTTTTTAACTCTACCCTGGTTAGTGTTTAGTTTTCTGTCACCATACTCAAATTATTACTCAATTTTTTTCCAATACAACGCTTTTCTTATACCTTTTATCATTATGGCTTTGCCGAAAGCTGTTGAAAAACTTAAACTTTCAACAGGCAAAATTTTAGCTTTAATTTTAATTCCCACAATTTTATGCTCAATATATTTACCAATATCTCCAGGAACTCCATGGAATTATAAATTGCCAATAGTTGATTCTTCCGCTGAGCTAAAAAGAGAATTTTTGTCCTTAATTCCACCTGACGCTTCAATTTTAACTCAAAATGATTTATTTCCTCATGTTTCAAACAGGAAAAATGCCTATATGTATATTCCTTCAGAATTTCCTGATATTCAAATAGATTACATATTAGTTGATGTAAATTCGAATTGGTTTAAATGGATACCTGAAATCTCAGGAGGAAAAATTACTCCTAAGGGATATACTCTAACCGGGTTGGAATCGGGAGATTATGGTGTTTTTGCTGCAGTTAACAGCATGGTTCTCTTAAAAAAAGGTTATACTGCTGAACCTGTGTTATTCCGACCCTTTATATCCAATTTTAATTCTGATAATTTGGCCTTAGCAAGTGGTTTAATTATTGATGACCCTTCTTCGGAATCTTGGCGTGTCCTATATTCAGAGGAAAAAGGTTCTCAATCGACTTTTTGGTATGGTCCTTATGTTGATCTTACCCAAGGATTGTATCAGGCAAGTTATAAGATAAAAATTGAAAATACATCTGAAATTAAAGCAAATGAAAGAGTGCTTGCTCTTGAAATCGTTTCTTCAGTTGGAAAAATTTACCACACAGAAAAAATTCTGTGGGGAGCAAATATTTCTTCTGTTGGAAAGTGGTTTACAATCTCTTTGATTTTTGGATTGAAAATACCCGCCGATCTCGTTGAACTTAGAGGAATTACTTTTGGAAATCATAGCGTTTATCTTGATTATATAACTCTTGAACAACTTTCT
This sequence comes from Candidatus Bathyarchaeota archaeon, assembly GCA_030607735.1. GTDB lineage: Archaea > Thermoproteota > Bathyarchaeia > Bathyarchaeales > Bathycorpusculaceae > AD8-1. Next base: position 5,310 of record JAUWJK010000057.1, on the reverse strand, counting down.
GCACAATCCATCACCGATTTCATTTTTGATTATTCTGATTTACCTGTAGCAACTGGCAGAATAAAAGATGAAACAATAGTTAATTCCTATGGTTCTGGTACTTTTTGGTATGGTCCATATATTAACCTAACTAAAGGTTCCTACAACGCAAAATTTTGGCTTAGGCTGGAAACCTCATATGATGGACCATTATTAGATATAGGTATATTAACAGATTTAGGAACCAAAGTGATTACCTCACAAACAATTTGGGGAAAGAACTTCACTGAGAAAAATAAATGGCAACGATTTGAAGTCAATTTTGAATTGTTAAAAGATTCAACTAACGTTGAATTATCCGGAATCCATGTTGGTGATCGCGCGACAGTCTCTTTTCTTTTAGTAGAGGTGTATCCTAATTAATAACAATAATCACAGAACAAACAAACTCTCAGTAGTTATTGTCACTTTTAATAGATACAATGATCTTAAAGAAAGTTTAGAATCACTTTATAAATTAGACGAATCTCCCTATGAAATTATAGTTGTAGATAGTAACTCTACAGATTCAACTCAAAAAATTGCTAAAAATTATCCTATAAAATTCATAAATATCAAAGAACGAAGTATGGTGAAAGCTAGAAACGTAGGCTGGAAACATGCAAAAGGAGACATAATTGCTTTTGTTGATGACGATGCTATAGTGAGCAAAACTTGGTCAAAATACATTCTTGAACCCTACAAAGATAAAACAGTTGGAGGCGTAGTTGGAAGAGTTATTTCTTCAAGAGAAGGGGAAGAAATAATTGTGCCAGAAAAACACAGTTCAATAGGCAAAGTTTTTACTAATGGTCTTGTTTTAGGCAATTTTGACCTTAAACAAGAATTTACAATAGAAGTTGATACCTTAATTGGTTGCAATATGTCATTTAGAAGAAATCTTCTTGTCGAAGTAAACGGTTTTGACGAAAATTTTAGAGGCAACTGTTTTAGAGACGATACAGACATGAGTCTTAGGATCAAAAATCTTAATTACAAACTTATTTTTCATCCAAAAGCTTTTGTTATTCACAAATACAAAGGAAAAACCGTATCCCAAAACTGGTTCTATTGGACAGTCTACAACCACACCTATTTCTACCTAAAAAATTTTAAACCAATAAATCCACAAAAATTTTTCGCTTTCTTACTAGCAACTTTTCGTCCACCAGCAGATTATATGAAAAAAACAAAAATTCAAATCAAACACACTCCAACCTCACTTTGCTATGTCCTTCTAGGCTTATTTAGCGCAATATATGCAAACAAAAAAGGTGACCCCAAACGAATAGAAAAAATACTGAAACTAAAATAATTCATTTTTTCCTTGATCCACTAGAAAGTCTCTACGGTCCTTTGACTCCTCCCTTTCTAATTGCAAAAGAACTAAAAGACTACCTCACTCCCATTTTTACTTCACAAATTATAAATCAAAATATTGCAGAAGTGTTAAAAACAAACGGAATTGACACATTGAACTTGGGAAAAAAATTCTTTACATCAGGTTCACTGCTTACATTAGAAGCTTGGATTAGAAAATCAAAATATAAAATCAAGAACCCTAATGATCTGACAGTAAATTTTTCTCAATGCTTTCTAATTGATGCTGATGTTTACTATGCACAAGGCCCAATAACCCAAGCCCTCGATGATATGTATCCTGAACTAAAGAAAACACATCAACTTGTTTATTGGGTTTCAAGACGTTTTCTTGTTAATCGCGATAAGACTTTCGTTAGAAACCTTAGGTCTAAATCTCGTCTGTTTATTGCAAATAGCAAATTTTGCGCAAGTATGTACCAGAAATGGGGAATCAACGTAGATCAGGTAATATATCCACCCTTAGATTGCCAACATTTCAAATCTAGCACATCTAATCCTTCCAATGATTATGTTTTCACATATATCGGAAAAGAAACAAAATACTCAATTTTAAATAAAATAGCTTCAACAGGTGTTAAAATCAAAGCTTTTGGCTCAAAAAGCAAAGATGTACCCAAGCAAATTCAAAAAAATAAAAATATAGAACTATTGGGAAAAGTAACTGACAAAGATCTTGTCGGATTATTTTCCAATGCCCTTTTTACTCTTTTTACCTTTACCCATGAACCCTTTGGATATATTCCTGTTGAAAGTATGGCTTGTGGTACGCCAGTTATAACCTATAATAAACAAGGACCCGGCGAGAGTATACTCCACAATAAAACAGGTTGGCTAGTAAAAAACGATGTCGAACTTGAAGAACAAACACTAAAAATTTGGAAAAAAGGATATTCGCCAAAAATCAGAAACAATTGTTCAGAGAGAGCCTTAGAATTTGATCAGAAAATAATAGGCAAAAAATGGGTTAATGTACTAAACTTGTTAGAGGAAGATACTACCATCAGATCCATAAATACTTCTTATAAATACATAACTCATTAAATTATTTAAAAAGAATAATTACACTTATGTTAATGTGACTTAAGTAAAACTTAAAAAAAAACAAAAATTTGTCAATAGAAACAAGTAATATTATGAAATTACTTTTCAAAAATTTAAAATGAAGAAAAAAAATTACGTTAAAAAAATAGTGACTGGCATGTAGCTACATTAAGCTTTATCTATTCTCTGATTATAGGGGGAACTATCTTGTCCTCGAATGTGAACGTCAGTATCTGAATTTTCGTTGTTATTTGTTTGGTCTAAACTATTATTGCAGTACGGACAAACATTCACTAACTTAGTTTTTCCTCCCTCAAAATTAAGCATTACTAATGGTCTACCAAACACTTTTTTGCAATTTGGACATGAAATAATCATGTTGTTTGATTCATTACTTTCTATTTTTCTTTTAGGTACTTTTTTTACCGTTTTTATTTTTATAACTTCAGGTACACTTTTATTTTTAACACTTTCTTCTACTGCAACTGTTGATATTTCAGGGGCCCTATTTTTTGATCTATAAACACCTATCATGAGAGCCAAAAATCCTAAACCAGAAGATACTCCTAAAAATGCATAGCTAAGACGCAGATACATCCAATATGGTTCACCCCATTCGTTGCTAAATTCCAAACCAAAATTATACAATGTTCCATTAACTATTACATCAAGATTAGTGAGCATAAAAATAACCAAGATAGCACTTGAAATCCAAGCAACTATAATTACTCGATCTAACCAATTATTGTCTAGCAAACTCTTAAGATTCATCTTAATTCCTTAAATGATAACGATTAAACTATAAACAAAAGGATTATGAATCCATAATATTAACTGTAAATCCAACTCAATAAGAGAATTAGTAGAGGCGCAAATCAACTGAAAGATAAGCATTTATTAAGACAAATAGCTATGAAGCGGATCAATACTCTTTTTATCGAAGCAAAAAGTATGTATAAGACTAATCCCAAACTATCAGAAAAATACGTAATAACTGCTAGAAAAATCGCTATGGCCGCTAACATTCGCTTTTCAGAAATAAATAACCAACAAATATGCAAGAAATGTAACGCACTATTTATTCCTGGAGAAAACTATCGCGTTAGAATCCAACAAAATAGAGAACCTCATGTTGTTACCACATGCCTTAGCTGTGGTTACCAAAAACGTAATATCTTAAGAAAGAAAAGGAAAGAACTTAAAAATGAACACTAGTAAAACTAAACGTTTCGTAAAACATAAACTCCAAAAAGCAAGTCCTACTGTGTGGATCGGAAAAGAAGGTCTAACAGCACAGTCTATAGAAGAAATTGAAAAACAACTAAAAAAAAGTAGGATGCTAAAAATAAAGATACTAACAAGTGCCCTGCAGGAAGAAACCAAAAAAAATATTGCAACCAAAGCTGCAGAACAAACAGGTGCACTACTTGTTGACCTCAGAGGAAATATCTTCATACTCTACAGACGCAAAGAAAAACAAGAAACCTAAATCTAAAATTCAAGCAAAAAAATTAACTTTTTATTTGTTCTAAACCGTAAATTCTATCTCTACCCAAACTAGAGTACTTTTTGCTATTTCATTGTTACTGTTTAATTGTAATCCTACTCCACATTGAAGATTATTTATATCTTCCCAAGTCCACGATCCCCCACCTGGTTTGTTAGCCGTATAACCGTAAACTTCCCAATTAGTTGAGAGTCTATACTCATTTTGTCTAATATCTCCACCCAATCTCAGAATATTGCGAATATCTGCTTGACCTATGCTACTAGTACCTTTCGTAAAAACTGTAACTTTTTCAATTGAACCTGAAATCAAACCAGTATTTTGAAGCGAATAGTAATCGATAACCCAATCCCTACGGTTGTTCACTCCAGTACTATTTGATGACACATAGGCATTATCATCAAGAGCGTTGGGATCTGAAACACATTTCCAATGATCATCTGATCCAACAGAAAAAGGGATTCTATCTTCAACTGGGCCGTCAGGATATAGTATTGTTTTTCCTGTCCAAACCCAAATAATACTTGATGGTTCATCAATAACAAATTCTACTGTTGTTTCATCTCCGTTCAGTGCACTTCCAGTTCCAACGTATCCCAAAGAAGTATACACAATTTCTGGGGGTCCATCAATAATAAAGGGTGAATCTACAGAAGAAGTTACAGTTACACCATCATCATACCACACCTCACCAGTTGCTCCAGGTCCAACCGATGAGAAAACTTCAAACAAAAATTGTTTCTCATAAACTCCATTAGCACTTCCCGTACCAGTAACTGTTAATGTTCCAGCCGGATTTGTTAATACGAACCTTTTTCCATTTCCACCTGATATAATGCTGGAATACATGTAGGTCGTTCCACTATCAAACCAATCAGTATCTGGTAAGTTATTATATGCCTTACTTTCTCCATCAACTACAACTATTGTTCCTGAAGCTGAATTATCTAATCCTGTTTGGTCAAATGTGAAAAGATATTGAGTTTTATAACTACCTACTATTTCCACAGGTTCTGTAATAATTAGCGATTTTTCCTGATTAACATTATCTAATTGATATCTAATACCAGGATCTCCATAAACAACATTTTGATATGAATATTCGATTGTACTATCCAGTTCAACAAGAACTCCAAATGGGACTGTTGATGTTTGAGGTATTCCTCCATCAACTCTATAAGTAACTGTTGGCGATATTTCCAAATCACCTATTCCACTCTTTTCAAAGGATACCAAGAATTGCGGTATTTCTGATACTCCAAATGAGGTTAAACCAATTTCACTATCTCCAAAAATCAAATCTTCACTAAAATACGCTTCAACAGTCCAAACTCCGATGACATCTGGAACAAACTGGTAAT
>JAUWJK010000110.1 GCA_030607735.1 Candidatus Bathyarchaeota archaeon | reverse complement strand
TAAAAGATTCTCCTGTTGTTATTGTTGGATGTGCAGACGTTAAAGCTCTGTTGACTGGAAAATGGGCAGTTATTGACTCTACAATTGCGATGCAAAACATGGTTATTGCCGCATGGGCTTTAGGAGTCGGATCATGCTGGATAGGCTCTTTTAACGAAAAAAAAGTGAAAGAACTGCTAAAAATTCCCGAAAGATGGAAAGTTGTTGCTCTAATTACCTTAGGTTATCCTGCTGAGCAACCAAAACAAAGAAAGAAGAAACCTTTTGAGAAAATGTTTAGCTTAGAGAGTTTCTAACTACCTGAATATAATGGCTAATTTTCTAAAATTCTTAAATCTGCTTTATCATAAATTTCTTTCATTCTTTCCGGCGAGTAATCCAGGTAATGCTTAGCAAGAATACTTCTAGGTATCCTTCCACAAAAAGAATCAACATAGCTGTCACTTACACTTTTAGAAACCATCTCACAACAGAACCATTCTCGTAGTCTCTGAGGAGTAATCTTCAAACCTGTCTTTCTTCTGACGTCACTCCACAACTTATGACTCTCAGCGTTTGCCATAAGAAACAGTTTCGGATTATCGTCTTTCCTATCCTCCAAGTATTGTTTCAGAACACGAGACGTTTCCTCATTGAAGAAGCTCAGCCAAGCTTTCTTTGTTTTGTTCTCTAACACCTCTAAAAATATGATAGAATGTTTTTTATCTCTAAATTTTTCAAAAATTATAAAAGTGTTAATAAAACCCAAAGGACCTTCCATAGCACCAACTTGTTGTTTCTCACAAAGAAGAACAAAATCTGGTTTAGATGCATTAAAAGTCATTCCAGTTTGCTTATCTTGTCCATTTCCAGATTTAATAAAATGAGTTTTTTTGCATTTCAATTTATTTTCAACTTTGTATTGTAACTGGAATTTTTTATCATAATTAAGACTAAAAGATTTTTTTTATTTATTAATTTAAACAAACTTGACTTTTAATTGGGGATTTTTGATTTTTATTTGAATATTTGCGGGGTATATGGTTTTTATCAGTTTTATGATATTTTATGCCTTAAAAGGTGATTAATTTTAAATACAACATCAAGAGTAGTGAAAGCTGTAATATAGATAGAGTTCTTAAAAAATGTTATTGCTAACTATTTCAAAGTTTCTATTTTATTACCATATATGATAATTAATGGAGGAGTGTTGAGTATGAATGGATTTTCAGGAACTGCCTTTAGAATGGAAGAAAGTATTAAAGCAAAACTTGTAGAGTTAGGAGCTACTTCACAGATAACTGCTGTAACTATTCAAGATGCAAATTTGGACGCTCAAGAGCAAAACTGGTTGGATTATGTTGCGGGTGGATTATTTGCAAAAGTTAAGAAAACAGGTGACAAGCGTTATTACACTTCAAGGTAATACTTTTTCAAACTGATATTTTCAACAATTATGTTTGGAAAATCAGTTAATCATATACTGGTTTAGCTAAAGTCGCTTTTTTAATTTGTCCCTTTCAAACAAGTATTGGGAACTCTATAACCTTAAAATTTTTTATGAGATAACGTATTTTTTCCATTTTATTCTTTTAGTGTTTAGGTTATTTTCATCTTAAATAACTTATATCTGAGAATATTTTTTTAAGAAGTTGATTGTTGCAGATTTTCGGAGTTTTTGATTGGTGTTAACGTTCCCTTTTTTCCTAAAGCTAATTGTCTTTCTCCTCTAAACGCAGATGCATGTGCATTCTCGATTTGAACTGTATCACCTTTTATAACGTTGTCAATCTGTTCGTTCCAAAGACAGAGTTTAATGGTTCCCGATTCATCCCCAATCAAAACCTTAACAATATTTGCGTTATTACCATATCTTGTAACAACTCTTTGGGGTTCAGCAATCTCTAAAATCTCTGCTTTTAGGTTTACCTTAGTCATTCCAGGACGTAAGTCCTTAATATTATTGGAAGGAGTTGTTCTATTCTTCTTTATTAAATATTTTCTAATAACACTTGTTTCCATGAAATTCATTAGTTGATTATTTCTATCTAACAAAAAATTATTGTTTACGGGAAATTGTGCTATTACTTCTGTTCCTTTTTTTATTAAGAAAATAGTTTTTTCCTTCATTTTTGCTCTACGTCGAATTGATAGATGTTCACATTGAACTGGTTTATCATCTTCAGCAATTCGAAGGGCGTGTAAAAATTTTTCAGGAGGAACCTCATATTTTATTGACAGAAATGCTAGATATTCTCCAATTGATCGTTTTTGCCTCAATAATATCACTTTTTGTATATACTTTTATTATATCTTAAGGTAACCATGGCTTCTTAGCCACTCTGCCTGATTTTTTCTATATCGCCAAAAAATATCTCCACGAGTATCAGCCTGAAAATCCCACGGAGATATCAAAACAATGTCTCCTTCTCGTACCCACACTCTTCTTTTCAATTTGCCTCTTATTCTGCATAGTCGTTCTTTGCCATCTTGACATTTTACCATTAATCTTTCAGAGCCTAGCATTTTCACTGCAATTCCCAAAACATCGTTTGCAGAAGGCAATATCATCCTTTGGAGGTGTCCTTCAGTTTTCACTTTTCTTTTACCCATAATTTACACCGTATTCAAGTCGGCATATGCTATTTTTTATTAGAATAATTTTGAAGGAAAAGATTATCTAATTGACTATAATCAATCCAACTCTTCCTCTGGAGAATTCTAATTAATCTATGAAGAATGTAGCCCAATATATTAGTTTAGCTCCAAAAAAATCATGTTTTAACTGCAATATTGAGTTTTTATTAGAATTACTTATCAAATCAAGAAAGTATTGATAATACTTCTACTTGAAAACACTTACAGTTTTTTTCTCTTTTCTTCCTTTGAAATCATTTCCTCGTCTAGCCCAAGCATTTTTTGTATTAAAACTAAAATTCAAATCAGAAGCTTTCTGCTTATTTTGAACTCTTTTTGAGAAACATGTATTACAATACACTGGTCTTTCTGCTTTAGGTTTAAAAGGCACCGTGGCGTTTTTACCGCATTCATTGCATTTGATTTCAAATCCTCTTTTTTGTGACGTTTAAAATCACCTCTATTTGTTTCGTTGAAATTGAAAATAGAAATTCCCAATATGGTTTGCATGTGAATGAAGCATCTGATTTAAATCTTTACACAAATAACAGCTAAATTGAATGCTTAATTATCAATTATACTATTGTAACCGATGTTTATTATGCAAAAACTTAGTTTCTTTCTAAAAGATATTTCCAACTAGTTTAGTCACTTATTTCACCTTGAATAATTCAATAATATTTGTTGTTTTTAATCTTGTACCACAGTTCTTAAAAGTTTCAGAAACAACTAATTTAATTGAATTAATTTTTTTAGGAGGTGTTGTTATAGTGTCTGAATCAACCATAAATATTCCTGAAAGACTTCAACAAATGGGGAAAACAGTTCAAGATTATAGAGATGCAGTAGTTGCACACTTTAAAGATATGGAGGTAGATGTAAAAGATTGGAATTTTAACATTGGAAAAACACAGGAAGAATATACAGTCGAAGTTAAGGTTAAATTATCTATAAAACCAAAAATTAAACAATAACTACCTCTTGTATCATCATCTTTTTTTCTAATTGTTATCATCCCAATAATATATCGTTTTATATTGATCTAAATTTGAAAATTTAGAATCTTGATAAATTATGTCCAAGTTTAATCCATGTTTAGCAATCAGTTCACGAGAAAATTCCCATATTTGATTTGTTTTTTCATCAGGTCCCCAGAACCAAATTCTTCTTCTGGATGTCTCATTCCCCATCCATAGTTTTTAGGCAACACTAATACACTATCTGCTTTTTTTATTTTGGAATTATCTTCCAAATCAGATAATCTGTTAATTTCTCTCCAGAATTCTTCTAAAGTTTTAAAGTGTTCTTCTGTCATTGCTCCATAGGGATTGTTTCCTATTTGCGGGTAATTAAATATTATAATATATTCTGCTCCTGCTTTATAGGACATTATCATCTGTTCAAAAATTTTTTCACTTGTGTCCAAGTAGGGTAGTTCATCAAATTTCCATGTTATAATTGTGCCCAGGATTTGTTTTGCATTCTTGAAGCTCCTCTCACAAGCGCTATCTCCTGAAAACAAGACTTATAGTGATTCTAATGTTTTGCTTAATGTAGAGTTTGAAGAAGAAATCTCAAACATGCAATATAGTTTAGATGGGTATGAGAATGTAACTTTTACTGAAGAAATAACACTATTAGACCTAGAAGTTGGATCTCATAGCGTTACAGTTTATGCTACTGATTTAGCAGGACATACTGGAGTTTCAGAAACTATCTACTTCACAATAGAGCCCTTTCCAACAACCCTAATCATACGCGCGGTTATCATAATTGTTGTTATGGGATTTGGAATTCTTGTTTACC
>JAUWJK010000063.1 GCA_030607735.1 Candidatus Bathyarchaeota archaeon | reverse complement strand
TGTTTAGGGGACTGATTTGCCAGGTCAGATACGCTTTTCACTCCTGCAAGTTCAAGTTTTGACGCCATTTTAGGGCCAACTCCCTTTATTTCCACCAAATTCGGCCCAGTTTCGGATTTTTGATCTTCGCTACCTGTGCTTTCGGTTTCATCATCAAACTCTTCTTGCACTATCTCAATTTCAATTATTTCCAAAGTTCTCATTATAGGAATTATTAGTGCTAACAGAGCAATTACCATTAATGCAAAGGCCGCTGTGTTGATGGGGGCGTATGTTGTGGCCCAATCGAAGTTACCTGGTATTCCGTAATCGTACAGGCGATTTTGCACTACAGAGTTTATTTGCGTGAGGAAAACAATACACAATCCCTGGTAGACAAACGCAGCGGAGGGCAACAAGAAACCAAACCACTTAGAGAATCTGCTGGGGTTTTTGCTGTGCATGTAATGTGGAATTATCGACAAAGCCACCAGAGCTGTTGCACCTGCTAAAAACGTCCAAAGCATCTTAGCACTATACCAATAATCATTAGCCCAATCAGAGCTCATAATCAAACCAAAATCGTAAAGATCATCGTGTACAAACACGTCCAAACGCCAAACCAAAACAAAACAAACAACATTCAAGACAATGACACATAACAAAACCAGAACATACTTGTCTTTTAACAAACCCTTAAAATCCAAAAATATGCCTCAATATCAATTATATTTGCAAACCATTACACAACCCTAAACAATTAAAAGCATTTCCCAACTGGATTTATCTGTTTTTGTGTATGTAAGAATCCATCTATTAATTCATTAATTATTCTTAATAATTCAAACCAAAAATAAATCGTGCTCTTTCCAAAATTTTACTCGCCACAAGATCACCTTCTCCGGCTTCAATAAAGCCTCGACCAAATTTGATCCTTGTAAAGCGAGAATAAGTATCTACCATTTCATGAATGATAAAGAATAATCTAACTCCTGCAATACTTATTGGCTTTTCAGGAGTTGACACTTGCCTCTGAGCTTTTGGCATATTTTTTGTTCGTATAAGAATTAGAAAGTCTTTATTTTTGAACTCTGGAAACATTTTTTCCAACTTTTCTATGCTGTTAAAACTATTCTTTTTAATAAATTTTTGAACTAGAATTTGAGCATTAAAGTTTTTTTCCATGGTTTTAATATTTTGAAGATTATCAAATTCCCCTTCATGAGTTTCCCACTCATACTCTCTTCGTAACTCTTCTTTTTCACTTTCTGATGCCTTCTTGTTATATTCCTCTGTTGATGCTGTAAAAATATTATAAAAATAATAATTAACTTCACCTTCATTTAAATCTCTAACAACCACTTCAGCTGGAATTCTCAACAATTTTTTATCATGATGAATCAAATACAATTCTTCTCCAACAAACCTCCACAAATTATTATAATCCATCGACATCTCATAAAAACTTCAAACTATTAGACTCCCATAATAATACTCTAATCATGGACACTTAAGTTCTGTTTTCCGTTAAGCTTTTATACCTTCTAAGTTAGAGGGAAAAACGTGTAATTTCACGGTATTACAACTGTGTGTACATGAACATTCGAACTATACAAACTAAACAAACATTTGAACAAAAGTGATTATTATGAGAAAAACTTCTCTTGAAACTGAAAAGCAAATAATAGAGTTGTTGCTAAAAGGGTATTCTTACAGAGCGATTGCTCGACGATCCGGTAAAACACTTGGTTGTATTTCCAGGATTGTAGAAGATCAAAGAAAGAAAACTCCAGATTTTAACCAACTCCGCGACCACACTGTTTGGCTTAGAAAAAACGTGTTAACAGTGTTTGATGAAGCCAAAATCCACAATCTAATTGAAAAACTAAACATCGCAGGAATTTCATTTGAAGAATTAGAAGACTACATTAAATTGATGGAGCAAATCCAAACTCAGAGAAACCTTGAAGCTGACATATTATTTTATGCAACCCAAATCAAGCAATTAGAAGCTAAATACAACAAGTCAGCTAAACAACTTTTTGAAGAATTTAGAATAATAACAGAAAACATTAAGAAATCAAAAGAGGAACACCGATTAAAAAATTCTGAGCTTAAAAAGATTAACCAGAAAATAAAGGTCGGTACAAATGAACTTGAACAACTCGATCAACGATTACAAAATCAAACTGCAGCACATGAGAGCCTCCAAGAGATAGGTTCTGAGAAAATAGATAGGGTAGCCAAATTTATCAGCCAATGCGAAACCATCGGCTATGACCCTGAAAAGATTAGTTTACTACTTAAATGGCGAAAAAGCCTTCAAGAACTTAATATCAACCCAGACAAGCTAGGCGAACAAATCAAAAAACATGGAACCCTGTTAAATCAGAACAAACGACTTGCACTTGAAAACCAGAAAATAAAAAACGACAACAAACAACAATCAGCCACCAACATAGAACTAATAACCAAGAACACAAGCCTAAAAAAACTAGACCAAATATTAGAATCACAATCATTCTACCTACCATGCAAAAACTGCACAAATCCACTGCTTGTCAAACTAAACTCAAAACAACAATACAACCAATTAATGCAAAGCAACCTAAACTTGTCAATTCAATGCACAACCTGCAATGTAATCAATCCCTATTCAGCATGGGAAATACTCTCTTTACTAGCAATGTCTATTCTTCCAGAATCTGAGATAATCCAGATCCAAACACCATAAACACCGCCCAAAAATTCACCCCAAAACAAAAAAAATAATCCCCAAAAATATTCTCTTATAGGTAAATTTGAATTATTAGATCCTGGGCTTGCTTAGCCTTTTTGCAAAAAGCCAAAAATTCTCTAACCTCCTTTGGCACAGGTTTGGGTCTATTGGCTTTCTTCTTCTTTTGACTCTTTCTTTTGGCCCTGTAGAAACTATCAGCTAAAATCTCCAATCTTCTCTTATAAAACATATCCTCACTGCACGTGTTATCAAGATGAACATGAAACGCAGCTGCTTCTTCAGCTTGAAAATCTCCAGGAAAATACCTTCTAGCAATCATCACAGCCTCAGGAATCGTATGAAAAAACATCCTGTGTTTTCGCCCAAAAACCAAGTACGGTTTATCGATCAACCTATGAATCCTCCAAAAACTCCTACCAAACAACTGCCAATCCATATACGTGTGAACTCTATGCGAGGGCAAAATAACACCAATTTTTCCTTTAACTTCGAGACTATAAAAGACTATCCCCAAATTCAAAACACCAAATAGTATTCTTGCATTAAAATAAACCAAAAAAACACGCACAAAGATCAAAAATCAATTCTTAAATCCCACAACACGTACTATTACTAAGAGGAACCCAAATTGAAAACAGGAAAAAACCTGGATAACGAGTTCCCAAGCGTTATGGATGGCGCATACAAACAATACAAACAAAATCTTTCGCGCTACAAAAAAGCAAAAGAAATTATGACAAAAAAAGTTTTCACAATAAACCCTGAAGCCTCAATGTTTCAAGCCGCAAAAATAATGGGTGAAAAACACATTGGAAGCTTAATTGTAACAAAATATCAAACGCCTGTAGGAATAGTAACTGAAAGAGATCTGCTCACAAAAGTTTTAGCATTAGAAAAAAACCTAAAAACCCAAACAGTCGAGAACGTAATGTCCTACCCTTTAGTTTCGATTGACTCAACAACTAACATAAAAGAAGCAGCTCAAACCATGATAGACAAGAAAGGCAGACTCGCCGTTTTTGACAGCGGAGAACTTGTAGGCATAATAACAGCTTCAGATCTTATTAGAAGCCTACCACAAATTCATGAAACCCAAGCCAAAGTGGACGATTTCATGACCAAAATAATTGTAACCACAGACGAAAAAACACCCATAAACCAAGTAGCAAAAATTATGGGTAACCAAAGAATAGGCAGTGTTATAATCACCAGAGAAGAAAAACCCACAGGAATCTTCACAGAACGTGACCTTCTCACTAGCTTACTTTCAAAAGACAAACCCCTAACCACCCAAGTAGGCGAAAAATCCTCATCCCCCCTCATAACCCAACCCAGCGGAATAAGCATTCACCAAGCCGCCATCACAATGACCCTAAAACACATCAGAAGATTACCAATAACCAAAAAAGGACAACTCATCGGAATTATCACAGCCAGAGATCTTGTCGAAGCATACGCAAAATAAACCTCCCCCCTTTTTTAAACACATAAACTAATCAAAAAAAACCTCTTTTTCACAATCTGTGCAATATGAGTGTATTTAAGAATAAGCAAAACTAAGAGATTTAACGGATATGATTTCTCAAGGTAGTTATCTTCGTCTTTGCAAAAAAGGAAAACTAGAAAAAAGAATAAAACTACTCTACACTCTTCTTGAAAGCTGTGAACTATGTCCTCGAAAATGCAACGTTAACCGACTAAAAGATGAAGTTGGCTACTGTAAAATGGGAAAAGAATTGGTTGTTTCCAGTTATGGTCCACATTTTGGAGAAGAAAAACCGCTAGTAGGTGTTTATGGATCAGGAACCCTCTTTTTAGCCGGCTGTAATTTGCTTTGTGTCTACTGTCAAAACTATGATATAAGCCATAATAGAGTAGGTAGTGTTGTAGGAGAAGAAGAAGTAGCAGATTTTATGCTAGACCTGCAAAGACAGGGATGCCATAACATAAACCTGGTTACCCCCACCCATTTTGCACCTCAACTGGTTAAATCTATTGAAGTTGGAGCCAAAAAAGGGTTAACAATACCTGTAGTTTGGAATTGCAGTGGCTATGAAAACGTGGAAGTAATCAAACTTTTAGAAGGAATTGTTGACATTTATTTACCAGATATAAAATATGGAAAGACCGATCCAGCAAAAAAATATTCGAATGCGCCAAATTATTTTAAAAAATGCAAAGAAGCCGTTACAGAAATGTATCGTCAAGTTGGCAACCTAAAATTTGATGAACATAAAATTGCGTACAGAGGGCTTATTGTTAGACATCTAGTTCTTCCTGAAAATCAGGCGGGAAGCAAAGAAATATTTGAATATCTAAGAGATTTATCTAAAGATGTTTATGTTAACATAATGGATCAATATAGGCCTGAAGGTAGATCAGGACAATACAAAAAAATAGATAGATGCACTACTTCTAAAGAGTTTAACAACGCAATCCAACTGGCAAAAAAATTGGGTTTACACAAATTAGACAATTGTCAATAAACAAATTTTTTGGCCTATATGCAATAGGAATCATATGAATTTTTAGAGTTAATTTTTAGAGTTATAAGACTAATATTTAAATGAAGAAAAACAAAACATTGCAAAACCAAAACAAATCTGTTCTTTAGTAAACACCAAACTGGCGTTTGCTACGTTAGATGAAGAATAGATAACTGAATAAAAAACCTATACTTCACACAAGGACACGTTAAATACTCTTTTGAATAAGACTGTTTACACTTTTTAAATATTATTTTGATCTTAAAGAATTGAAATATCGTAATCATTTTATCTTTTAGTGAGGTATGTTGTTGATTATAGAGGAGATAGTATGGTAAGAAAATTTACTGAATTGTTGAATCAAGAAGTTTTTGTAGACGAAGAAAAAATTGCAAAGGTTAAAGACGTAGTTATTGACACTGACGCTTGGAAAATAACTCATCTAGTTCTTGAGTTGACAAAAGAAGCTTCTGAGGATATATTGGGTACTACACCTGCTTTGACAAGAAGTGCTCTTAACACTTTAGCTATATCGGCTTTAGAGAAAGGAGCTGCATGTTGCACCCCAACAGGATTAGAGATTAAGGTTTCAAAGAAACAGCTTCATATTTACTTGAGGCCAGCCTAAACCAAGTATGTAACTGTAGTCAAAAAAAATTATCTAATCTATATTTCTCTTTTTTTCATAAATGTTTTCTAGGGTCTTGCCCATTACTTCTTCGCTTCTGCCATTATGATAGCACCATGCGTTATCCAGAAAGTTTACACCATTATCTATGGCTGTGCGAATAATTTGGATGCCAACTTTATGGTCAGAATGTTCTCCTATGTGAAATCCTCCCACTCCTAACAAAGAAACCATCTCTCCAGTTGAACCTAAAGGTCGTTTAGGAATAGGTTTTTTAACTAATACCGAAGAAACATTCATTCTAAATATATCTACACCAAATCAGCTTATTTCTTCTTCCCCACAAACATCTCATAAAACCAAGAATTTTATTAATTCAACCTAGCCCTGTATCTTGGACTTAACATAAGAGGACTGGTGCCTGTTTGATTCTAACTAACATTATTGTTTTAGGAGATGAAGCACATCCTTATCGGTTAGGTCATACCAGTTTTGATAAGCATCAGCTACAGCGAATGTGGAAAAGGATCGAATGTTTAGACATACTATCTGCTCGACGTGTGGTGATAACAGGTTGATTGCACTGGAAGGCGCTGTTGGGACCGCTACAACAATCTGTTTGCACTTGAGTTTTCTTAGGGCTCTGGTAGTTGCTAGCATTGAATACCCTGAAGCCAATCCATCATCAACAACTATAACTGTTTTACCTTCTATTTTAGGCCAAGGTTTACCAGCGCGAAAGAGTCTAATCCGCTGAGCTATCATTCTCTTTTCCTCCTCTATGCACTCTTGAATAATTTTAGCTGATAATTTGAGCCTCTTCACCAGCAATTCGTTCAAGAAAACCTGACCATCCCAAGAGATAGCTCCAAAGCCAGCTTCCTTGTTCCATGGCACATGGATTTTTCTGGTGATGGCTAAATCTAAAGGTAGATTTAGTTCATCAGAGATTATAACTGCAACCTCTACTCCTCCCGCAGGAACAGCAAACACCAAAATATTCTTCTGCTTCCCATAGCTACCTAGTTTTTGAGCTAGAAGCTTACCCGCGTGAAAACGATCTCTAAACACCCTAATTTTATTTCTAAATGCAGGTTCATCAATCACTCTACTCATTAATCATCCCTTAAAAAATTAAATCCTTATTTTTATTAAACCCCTCTTCTTTTCGGGATTCGGTAGGTCCATCATGTTTTGATTTCATCTTATAAGAAGCGATTAAACCACTCTATTGACAATTTAGCTACACTATCTAAAGTTCCTGGTTCTTCAAAAAGATGTGAGGCACCTTTGATTATCTCCAGTTTTTTTTCAACATTAAGCATATCAAAAGCTCTCCTGTTAAGCTCAATAACTGTCTTGTCATTTCCACCAACTATCAAAAGGGTCGGAGCTTTCACCAAGTGTAGTTGGTTGATTGCGAGGTCAGGGCGACCTCCCCGTGAGACCACCGCTCCAACTTTGTTGGGCATCCGCGCTACTGCGATAAGAGCTGCAGCTGCACCAGTGCTCGCTCCAAAAAGACCCACCGACAATGTCTCAGAAAACTTTTCTTGCAGCCAGTTTAAAGTAGCAACAACCCGTTTTGCCAATAGGTTAATGTTAAATCGGTATTCACCTGATAATCTATCTGCTTCTTCCTCCTGTGCTGTTAGTAGATCAAAAAGCAAAGTAGCTAAACCCGCCTGGTTGAGCTGTGTGGCCACCCTTTTGTTTCTGGGGCTAAATCTGCTACTCCCACTACCATGAACAAAAAGAACGATTCGCTGTGATTTTTGGGGTACTAAAAGATCCCCCTTGAGAATTGTTTCCTCAAGTTCTATCTTCACCGATTTGTGAGTTGCAATCATCTATGATCTATCTCTTTTCTGTTGCTTTCTAGAAGACGAACTACCTCTTCATCGGTGGTCTGACTAAAATCTTTATAATACTGCCCGATAGCAAAGAGTAGTTCTGGAGCTACGAGGCAAATAACTTGATCGACCTCTTTCTCAAGCTCCTGTATGGTAGATCGTGGACCAACGGGCAGGGCAATAATCAATTCTTTCACTTTCTGTTTTCTGACAAAGGCTAGGGATGCTCTTAATGTAGCACCCGTTGCCACTCCATCATCCACCACTATCACTTTTCTGCCCTCCAATTTAGGAAACGGGATTTCACCGCGATACACATCAAGTCTACGTTTAATCTCCATTTGTTGTCGTTTGCTTTCTTCTTTAATGTAAATCCCTGAAATCCCAAGTTGGCCGATTAATCTTTCATTGAGAACAATGCTTCCATCTTGACCTACAGCGCCAATTGCTAATTCTGGCTGATTTGGGGCTCCAATTTTTCTGGGAATAATAATGTCCAAAGGTGCTTTTAGGGAATGGGCTACTTCATAGCCTACTTCAACTCCTCCTCTTGGAATAGCTAACACTATTAGGTCACTCTCATTTGCAAAACCTGTGAGTGCATTGGCTAGCTGTTTTCCAGCATCAACTTTATTTGCAAACATACTCTATTTTCACTCATTTTTCTTTATGGACCAGTCAGTTTCCATTTTCCTTTGATTTCAAATCTGCATTTTCCACATTTCGAGGTGATTACTTTGTTTTCTATGATTGTATAACCCTGCCGTTTAATTAGCAGCTCGCCACAATTATAACAGTAGGTATTTTCATTCTCTCCGGGAACATTACCGATATAAACGTGTTTTAAACCGATTTCCTGTCCTATTTTCCTTGCTGTTTGGAGGGTTTGTATTGGGGTAGGTGGTTGATCTATTAGTTGAAAACCAGGGTAGAACCTTGAAACATGCCATGGAATCTCTTCACCAACACCTTTAATGAACTGTGCTATGTCTCTTAGGTTGGTTTCTGAGTCGTTGAGTCCTGGTATAATAAGAGTGGTTATCTCAATCCATATGCCCAATTTCTTGTGAAGTTTTATTGCTTCAAGAACCGGTTCCAATCTGGCTCCACAGTTCTTTAAATAAAAATCGTCTGAGAAGCTCTTTAGGTCAATGTTTGCAGCATGGAAACAAGATGCCACATCCGATAACGCTTCTTTAGTTATATATCCGTTTGTTACTAGCACA
>JAUWJK010000105.1 GCA_030607735.1 Candidatus Bathyarchaeota archaeon | reverse complement strand
CTAGGTATGCCTGTGCATGAAGTTACTGAATTAATAAATTCTAAAAAAACTGAGAAAGATTCCACTAACATTATATCAGATGCTGGAAAAAAAGTTTTTGAAGAATATATATTGTTGAACATTTTTCCGAGAGATATTGCTGATGCACATTTATCAGGTGATATCCATATAGAAAATTTAGGCACTTGGATATTAAAACCAAGTGAAATTATACATGATATAAGATTTTTTTATGAATGTGGAATCAATCTACTAAACACAGCTAACATATCAATAGATCCACCTAAAAATCTTGATTCAGCATTAACTGTAACTCTAAACGTTCTGTTACAATGTAACAAAGAAGTTAATGCAACGCAAATCCTGGAAAGTTTTAATGTGTTTCTTTCACCATTTGTACAAAATAGAGATTTACAAAGAATAAAAAATAGTTTAAGAAGATTTTTAATCAATATTTCTCAAAATGTAGATACAACAATAGGTTTAGATCTTTCAGTTCCTGAAGTAATAAAAGACAACAACATAATTAAAGTGGACGAAAAAAGAAACAAAAAATATGGAAGTTTAATCGAAGAAAGTCAATTATTAGCTTTGCTTATCCTCGAAATATTTTCTGAAGAGGATATTATTCAACCATTGCTTAATCCAAAGATCATAATTAGAATATCTGAAAAAGCATTTAATGATAACAATTCATTAAAAATTCTAGAAAAAGCCCATAAGTTAGCATTTGAAAGAGGAAATATATTTTTCGAAAAAACTTCAGATGGAAATAAAAACTGGAAAGTTTTTTCATCTTCTGGAATAAAACTTTCAACCGATTTGACCGGAGATTGGGAAACAGACACTTTGCGCACAGGTTGCTTAGGAAGCGTAGTAATAAATTTGCCTCGTATTGTTCAAGATTGCGAAAATGACAAAAATAAGTTTTTTGATATTTTAAAAGAAAGAATGGAGCTTTCAGCACGAGCATTGCGAATTAAATACAACTCACTGAAACAAATCGGAAGAACATCTCTTCCATTTATTAATCAAAAAACAAAAGGAGACACATATTTTAGGTTAGAACAATGCTCTAGAATAATAAAATTTGCAGGTTTCACAGAGGCAGTTGAAAAATTCTCTGGAATGAAAATTAATTCTGAAAAAAGTAAAATGTTTGCAAATGAAATCGTTCAAAATTCCATAAAAATTAAACAAAAACTAGGCCGAAAATATGGAAAAAGACTATTTCCATTAGTTCTACCTAGTAAGGAAGCTTCCAGAAGACTAGCGCAGTTAGACGTAGAAAGATTTGGAGTCGCCAAGGTAAGATTTTTAGGAACAAGATATAATCCTTACTTTTCAACTTCAAAAAGAATTGAACTCCAAGAACATCCAGCAAATATTCCTTCTGAAATAAATCAAGCTGAACAAGAATTAAAAGATCTTAACATAGGAGGAAGTCTCTATGTTATTGGGATTGGAAATGTTAAAAGTTCTGAAGAACTTCTTGAAATTACAAAGGAATTAGTCAAAAACAATTGGTTAGAATTTTTTACCTATGATAGAGTTATATCGTATTGCAAAAATTGTAAGAAAGGATGGCTTGAATCTCTTCAAAAGTGTCCTTCTTGCAGTTCATTAAGTACAATAATGAAATTTAGTCGTTATAAATTTACATAAAAATTTTGTATTATCCTAAAACAAGCGATAATAATGCCATTCTCACCACAATACCATTTCCTACTTGTTGGAAATATTTTGCGTGTGGAGTTTTATCAATTTCAGCAGATATCTCGTCTAATCTAGGAAGAGGATGAAGAAGGATTAAACTTTCTTTCCCAGCTTTAATAGTATTTATATCAATTTTATAGACGCCTTTAACCTTGGAATATTCAGCTGGATCTGGAAACCGCTCTTTCTGTATTCTAGTGACATATAAAACATCAATTTCAGGTAATATTTTCTCAAGATTTTTGTCTTCAATGATTGAAATTTTGTTTTTTATTGAATTAACTAATCCTTTTCGCATTCTAAGTGATTTAGGAGAAATTAAAAACAATTCGATATCATAAAGAGAAAGAGCACTAGCAAGTGAGTGAACTGTACGCCCATATCTCAAGTCTCCTAATAGGGCAATTTTTAAGTTATCAATTTTTCCTTTTTCTTTTTTTATAGTGTATAAATCCATAAGAGCTTGAGTAGGATGTTCTTCTGCACCACTGCCGGCATTTAAAATGGGTACATTTGAAAATTCTGCAGCCAATCTTGCAGATCCTTCAAGAGGATGTCGCAAAGCGATAGCTTCTGCATAATTTTCGATTGTTCGTATTGTATCAGACAAATTTTCTCCTTTTTTAACAGATGAAATATCAGCATCGGCAAATCCAATTGTTGAGCCACCTAATTTTAGCATGGCTGCTTCAAAACTTAATCTTGTACGAGTACTAGGTTCGAAAAATAATGTGGCTAGAATTTTTCCTTTAAGCATATCAGAACCTTTTGAAGCTAATGGTTCCATTTTTTGGCTTGCCTGCAAAATATAATCTATTTCTTTTCGTGAAAAATCTTCTATCGAGATGATATCTCTTCCCGTAAATTTCAAGCTACACACCAAACTCAAGAAGATTGATATGTTGTAAATAACACTTTTTATAATAAATGACTTGATACATGTTTTTAGGGTATAAAAATTTTTTATTTTAATATTACAAACAAAAATTTAATGGAAGAATTAGTATTTAGATTATTTTAAAGGTGACCTTTTTTGAGCATATTGATAGCGTCTTGGTTTTCCTTCACATGTAAGAATACCATCTTTTACTAGATCAATAAGTGCATGAGCTACTGCTGTTCGATCGTAATGAAATCCGCGGCGTGCCATTTCGCTATGAACTTCACTTAGCCCTCGATGTTTGGAAAACCAACTTTCATCCCATAATTGTTGTATTACACCTTTGCATGTTTCGGCTCGGGGTAATTATATAGGCCTGTCGGGTGAGATTAGATTTGTGTCTTTGAATTTCTTGGTTATTGTTGAGAGTAATTGTTCTACTGTAGACTGTAATTGTTCTTCTTGGCTTTCGATTTCTATTTCGATTTCGCCAATTTTCATCTTTACCCGAATAGGTGGTTTTTGCTGTTTTTCTATTTGCTGAGGAAGCTCATCTTTATCTCAGAGAGACATATTGGGAAGATATTGTGACTAGGATGCGCCATTTTGGAATTTTTACTACTTTTATTACCAATCAACCAGATACAATTCAAGAAAACGTTTATCGTCAAGCGGATAATATTTTTCTTTTTAATTTCACCAATGAGCATGACTTAGATGTTGTTTCACGCGCTGCTCGAGTCGATGCTCAAACTGTTAGAGCTATTGCAGTAGATCTTCCAATTCAACATTGTCTCACTATGGGAAAAGTTGTAGAAGATTTTCCAATTGTGGCAAAAGTTAAAGCTTTAGACATTCAAACAATGGGAGAAACGCGATTATTTTTTTCCATTTTACAGTCTAACGTATTAATTATTAAAACCAATAAATTTTCAAAGATTATTCAATAAAATATTTGATTGATTATATTTTTTAGAATAATTAAAAGTAAAAAGGATGATTAATGAGATATTAACTGATTTTTGTTCCAATCTTTTCTCCCTTTGCTGCGACTAAAATGTTATTCGGATTAAATCCGTTAACAATAATCAATCTTATTGATCCATTTTTTAAGATTTTAATAGCTTCTGGATCAACTATCTGATGTATACCAGCTTTATGTTTATTTTCTTTGAGAATACCAGATAAATCAGTATAAGATAAGGTATCGAGTTTTATCGCATCATTGTGTTTTTTCGGATCTTTAGTATAAACACCATCTTGATTGGTTCCTTTGATTATCATATTTGCTTGAATATGTTTAGCAACTAAAGCTGCTACAGCATCTGTAGTTATACCAGGTCTTAAACCTCCCATTACAACAATTTTTCCTTTGTTCAAACAATTATTGACATCTTCAAGGGTCAAAGCTATTTTAATATCTCCAATTGATCCTATCTTCTTAAGGAATAATTGAGCAAAAACACGAGAGATCGATATAGCTATTTCATCTTGATCTTTTTCTTCTAAACATAATTTTTTAGCAATATCAATAAATTCTCTAGCTAAATTGCCTCCACCAACGACTACAACAAGCTCATTGTGTTGTTGTAAAGTTTGAACGATTTTTGCATATTTACCTATTAAATCAGTATTAATAGGGGACGCTAATACAGATCCACCTAATCTCAATACAATTCGCATTATTTCACCTATTGATTGGTAATATAATAAGTTCGAATTAAAATTCTTTGTAATTTATTTTGAGTAGATCGAAATAAAAAGCACTACTATTTGAAATTACCAAAAAAAAAGAATAGCTGTTAGAGTCTAATTTGATTTACATTTTTTTCTTTTGACCTTTTCAATTTTGCGTCAAAGTTGAAGTAAAAAAAGCAGATTATTTCATATAAAAAAAATGTTAAGTTTAAAGTTATAAAATTTATAAAAAAAGAAAAATGCTTGTATTTATTCTTGCTAATCGTCATCTTCCACAATTTCCATGGATTGCCCACAACACACAAGTCTCCCAGATCCAGCTATAACCACTTCAACAGCATTCCCACATAGTTTGCAAACATATAGATCTCCAACTTTAGTCATATATTCACCTCCAGTCGTATTTTCATGGAATAATAAATTCGTTAAAATTATGCAATCATACAATTAATTTCTTAGGAATACATCACTGTTCGCACTTTTAACTATAGCTTGATAAACATTATGATTTCAAAATCTAAAATACATTCATAGAAAATAGTTGAATTATGAAGATATATCTATATTTTTAGGAAAAAAATTGCTTGTTCAAAACATGTATTGTTTTACAAAATAAAAAGGAAAAGGCTAAAATTAGACCATGTCAAGATATGGATCAATTTAAAATGGTGATTGAAGATATGACAGAAGGAAATAAAATGCCAGGTGCAGACGAGTTTAATAAATTAATGAAACAAAGCAAAGATCAATTAGGAAGTTTACGAAATGAACTCCAAAATTTAATGATCAGATTTGGAATGAGATCATTAACACTTTATCAAGCTGCTAGAAAAGAACCGTTACGTCTTAGTGAAATGGATTCAATTATTAAATATGAGTTGACTAGTGCAATCAGAGATTTTTCTGAACTGGCTAATATTGAAGATATTATCAATAAAACTAAGGCAGAATGGGAAAAAAGGAAAACTCAGATTTAAATTGAAT
>JAUWJK010000125.1 GCA_030607735.1 Candidatus Bathyarchaeota archaeon | reverse complement strand
AGCTTTATGAATTATCGGTTTAGTTTTCCATAAAAAGGGGGAAAAATAGTTTTTTTAGTATTTGATTTACTTTTTGCAAAGCAACAGAAATTAAAATTAACAACAAAAATAGAAATATTTGCTAATAATCATACAGGTAAGGGTTTGAAATATGGATAATAAAATCAAAAGAGCCCATTTAGAGAAAAACATGGTGATCTCTTTTGAAATAGGAAAAAATAATTTTATTGCTTTTTGTGACTTTTGTAATAAAAAACTAAACGGTTCTATTCGTGTATCCAAAAACAATCTTCCATATTCCATAAAAGTAAAAGATGCAGAATTTCATCACAAAGATGGAAACCCAGAAAATGACATAGTAGAAAATATGAAATTGTATTGTCGCAAATGTCACAAAATTGTTCACCTATGGGGAATAATTCAAAGATGGTTAGACAAAACAGGAAAAACAATAGAAGATTTACCAGATTCAAGAGAATTAAAACCTATGACCTACAGAAAATATTGAGAGAAAATTCTAAAAATCAAGTTAAATTGCCTCCAGCAAATCTTTTAAAATAATAAAAAAGAGAAAAAAGGTTACAGGTAAAGTTGAAAAAAACTCTTTTATTCACTTAACTTTCCCTGTATGATGATCAAAAGACAAAAATCAAAATGAATAGCTCCATTAAACCTCATTCTACTTTACTTATTTGATAATCTACCGTATTTTGTAAGTTTAGTTGCAAGATTATCAGCTAAGATTTTTCTGTTTTGAGGATTATTCTCCCAATTTTTCCGATAATCTCTTAATTCTTCAGACGAAATTTTGTCACTTTTTCTAAGTTCTTTGAGTAAAGTCATAAATTTTCCAAATTGGATGTTCTTTTCCAATCTACTGTTGCTAGTCTTTTTAGGTCGTGCTTCCATTGCCATTACGTTATAAATAGATGGAACTGTCGTTGGAGGTGAATCCAATGTTTCAAATCTGGTTTGTGTTTTCGATTCCCAATCATTTACCTCGTCAATCATGGTTCCTAATACTATTTCATAATTATCCGTTCTGAACACTTGTTTCCATTCGGCATTATCAACTGGAAGAGCAAATTCTGGAAAAACCGCAAATAATATCTTACTGGCTCCAACAGGACCAATATCACTTCCGTTTACACTACTCCACTTTAGCGTTTTAAAAAGCTCAGCTAGTTTAACTATGGTTTGATTTTGGGATTCTTGAGATAATTCAAGAATTGCTCTAGTCATGGTAGAAGTATTTCCTATTATGTAGTTCTTCAAGTCTAGCATTTTCTCACTAGTTTTACTCCAACAAACATCGAGCACTCCTTTTGGATCTTGTATAACATCATTTACTATCTTCAAACCATTGAATGCACCAACCCGTGTCATCCCAAAAGTTGGCATCAAAGTAGCGACATTAAATCTAAATAGATCTCTATTCAATGCGGATTTAGTAATAATTTTTTTAACAACATGGGTGTAACTATCTGAAAAGTTTAATACTAATCGTTTGATTTGGGATGTCGATACGGGTTTGCCGTTTGTATCAAAAAGGATCTTGAAAGATTTCAACAATAATTCACCGGTAGTATAGGTGTGATGGAATTAGATTAAAAAAATTTTGCATTGTCTAATCTACAATTGTGCTTAATCACAAATGGTATTATCTAATTGAGATAAAAATGGGGAAAGGTTACGAGTGATGTTGAAAAAATCCCTTTTCTTCACCAAGTATCATCTCTCTCCCCTAACTTAGAAGGTCTTTTCTCCCTTTGTTTTAAAACACAGAATCAGAGATAACGATTGATTCACGTTGGTAACATGTATGCTTTCAGAAAATGTGATGCATGTGGAGAAAATTCAGCAACTTTTTGCTGTCCCAAAGGTAATATTCACGTATACTATTCATACAACATAGAAACCACAAAAAAATGGAAAATATGAAAAAAATGCTAATTCAAAAATATCATTTTGAAAACTTTTGAATTTCATCTTTACCTTGAGCAAGTTCTTCTACTTGTTGCAGATCTTTTTTCAACAACAAAGCGTGAAATTCACCAACATGCGTCTTTTCTTCCTTAGCAATATCTAAAAGTACAAATTTCAAAAGATTATCTTTAGTTAAAGCAGCTAATTGTTCATACAAGTTAATAGCATCTAACTCAGCAATGATTCCAACCCTTATTATTTCCTTATCTAAATCCTCACTTCTTACTTTATCTAATTTTATTGGAATTTGAGATAGCAATTTCATCAATCCTAATAGTATTTTACTTAAAGCCTACTATAAAACAACTTTGAAATTTCGATTGAATAGAAAAATTATGATTTGTTTAAACAGAAAATAATAACAATAAAAAATGGGAAAAGGTTGCAAGTGATGTTAAAAAAATCCCTTTTCTTCACCAAGTTCATGATAAACTATATCAACAGAATCAACATTATCTGATGTAATAATATCAGAATTAGGGACAGAAGGTACAGGAGGGACAGGTTTGGGTTCCTGTTCTATATTATTATTATATTTTGATAATGACTGGGTAGTGGGAGATGTCCCTGTTGTCCCTTGTGTCCCTTCTTCGTTATCGTTACCGTAACCACGTTCTTCTTTAGGTTTTGATCCTATACCAACCCAAATTCGTGTTTGTTTACCATGAATTTTTCGTTTTGAATCTTTGATTCTTGGAGTGTATTTTAGGGTTTGAGTAAAGTTTTTCTGGTTTTGAACTTCAGTTTTATCAACAACCAATTTTTTTTAGAAAGTATTTCAGTTGCTTTTCCAATTTCACTAAAATCGGGGGTAGCGTCATTTGGCACTATTCCTAATTGAAAACAACCAAAAGAAAAAGGGGAATGTGGAGCCATCACCAAATAAAGGAGGTTACTTCCGAGGCTCCTTTAATGTAGTTTCTACCATCAACTGCAGAACTTAATTTCTCAAAACCAAGTTTCTGTAGACCTTTGTTTATTTCTACCTCAAAATCAGTTCTAATCTTGAAAAAGAGTGGACGGGACGGGATTTAACCCGCGGCCTCCACGATGCCAACAGTCGAATCTGGAAGTAACGTATAGTTTGCCTGATTACGAGACCTTTTTGAGGGTAAATCGAAGATTATCCGAGCGAACAATCAAGGAATCATGTAGAAAAGTTAGGAATTTTGTGAAATTCACAAAAGGAGAACTCAATCAGAGTACAATTAGTAAGTATCTTGCTTGTTTTCTTGAAGCTAAACCTACAACCTATAACAGTCATATTACCGATTTGCGAAGGTTTGTTAGAGATTTTCTTGGTCAAGACCATCTTATTTCCTCTTTTAAGATGGCGCCTATTGATTTTTTTGGAAGAAGAATAGAGTT
>JAUWJK010000006.1 GCA_030607735.1 Candidatus Bathyarchaeota archaeon | reverse complement strand
AGGTAGATGTGCAGTTAGGGGTCTTTTAGATTATATAGAAAAATATAAACTTTTTGAATGTGTCGTGTTAACATTTGTACATATTCTTAGACCATACTCAATACAAACGGCGAGATTTTATAGTATATATCTATTTTAGAACTGATGATTTGAGGCATTATAAACTGTGTTTTGTTGATGCTTTTGTATCCGTTAAACATTATTGATGAAAATTATGATTTTAAAAGTTATTAGAACAGAAAATAAGTTTAAAATCAAGTTCTATCAACGGATTAAATAGCTGCGTAGAATCGCCCAGTTCCCGTTTTTTTCACTTTTGCAAACATTCCGCCAGCGATATAGTCGATCCAATTTTGTTCTTGCATGCTAAAATTAGCTTGATGACATGTTACAGCGTTATCTCTTGAAATAGCTCCTGCAGCGGCAAGTTTTGATTTGATGCTCGCTTCAATTGCGAAATGAATTCCTGATGTTGCTTCCATAACCTAACCTCCTTTTACATTTATCCAATATTTAAAATTAAATAGAACAAGTAGAATACCTTTAAAAAAAAGACACCTAAATAAATCTATCGTTAGATTTATATATATGTAATGAACGGTATATTTAAAGGTTGTCTCTTAAAAGAGTAAAAAACAATGGAAACCCTAGCGATTTTGTTAATGCTTTTTGTATCCACTTAATATTTCAGCGAAAGCTAAGTATTTTTGTTGTAGCCAATATCGGATAATGCCATTTGATTCAAAAACTGTTAGGATAATTGTTTAGGATTTAATCTCTTTTCTAGAATCATGTTTAAAAGCAATAGGGGGTACTATCAGTTGATTTGTAAAGGTGAATGTTTTGTCTCCACCAGTTTATGGAAGGATTACTAATTATCGATCAGGTAACAGTACGCAGTACCCACATGAATGTTTGATCCA
The DNA here is from genome assembly GCA_030607735.1 of Candidatus Bathyarchaeota archaeon. Taxonomy (GTDB): domain Archaea; phylum Thermoproteota; class Bathyarchaeia; order Bathyarchaeales; family Bathycorpusculaceae; genus AD8-1. The sequence goes on along the minus strand of JAUWJK010000006.1, from coordinate 34,551 downwards.
ATTTAATCATGAAGATTTAGTATCTCGTGCGGGAGAACTTATTGGTCAAAAAGTGTTTTGGAAAAGTAAAAATAAGGAGTTTATTGGTAAAATTTCAGGTTTCCACGGAAAGAATGATATTCTTAAAGTCAAATTCAAGAAAGGATTACCTGGTCAAGCAATTGGCACATTAGTCAACTTAATCCTCTAATTTTGTATCCACTTAATATTATTTGGAAAATTAATTTTTTTGTTGTATAAGTCCATGCCAACACATATTTTTCTTATTTCAGAGGATTCTTTCTCTGAATTATTTGTTGAATTAGTATGTATTACGATCTCGTCATGAAACAGGTCTCCTGAATAAGAAAATGATCGTTTACTAAACGACCAACACATAGCTAAGGTTTTGATACCTTTAGAACCTGTTTCAGCGTAAGAAGTGCTTTTTTGTAAATACTTAGAAAGATATCGCACACCCCATGATAACTATCAACTAACTCTAAATCGCTAAATCCATGTTTCCACTTACTTTTTAGACTAAGAAACGTATTCCCAAAAACACGATTAACAAACTTGTTTTTTCTTTTATTCCACATCCTTTTTCCGTCAAAGGTGTGATTATGGAAAATAACTAAAACATGACAATGAGGATAACCTGACTCGTGAGCTTCCCAAACACGAATAATACTGATCTTTCCGTATTTGTGTTTTAGCCTACTTAAAAATCGATTAAAATCTACTCCAATATTTTGCCAAGCTTCTGACCTTCTAATCTTGTTTGCGTTATACTCTAGTGTAAATAATAAAGCACTTCCTTTCACAAGACCGTGAGCTTTTTTAGAAAAGAAAACTAGCTTCTTGCTAAATTTTTTTAAAACATCAAATTTTCTGCTAATTACGTAACTATATTTAAGATCGCCTCTTTTTGTTCCCCGAAAATAAGAATATTCGTATTTACCTATCGTTCTATTGAATCTATACAAAAGTATGTAGAAAATTTGTTTAAACCATTCTTCATATGCTTCTGTAACTTCATCAACGCTTTTATATCCAGAAATGAAATCTTGGCGGATAGTGCGTCTATTTACTATAATAGACACTGCCTTTTTCTGCTGTCGAATCGATTAGGAACTTTTACCTGTTGTAATTTCCAGTCGTTTGGTGCGCGCCAAACTCCCTTTTTGATTGATGGGGATCCTTTTTTTAGAGAGTTTATACGCGCAATAAAAAAAGGAATTGAAACTGAAAACAGGTATAAAGGTACCGAAAAGTTTGTCCTAAATCTATATATGGATGTAATTTAGATTTCCTTTATTTAGAGTAGACTATTGGTGATTATATGAGCAAACCAGTTGATGTGGGAACTTTACGAGTTGGCGGTTATATAATTATAGATGATATTCCTTGTCGTATAGTTGATATTACTAAATCAAAGCCTGGGAAACATGGTTCTGCAAAATGCAGAATTGTTGCTATTGGGACCTTTGATGATGTTAAAAGAAGTATAGTTAAACCAGTTAGTGCTAAAGCCGAGGTTCCAATTGTTGATAAAAAACCGGCACAAGTATTTACAGTAAATCCAAACGGCGTCCAATTAATGGATCTTGAATCATATGCGTATATTGATGCTCCTTTTCCTGAAGATGAGGCTATGAAAGCTAAGCTTGTTGTAGGCGTTGAAGTTGAATATTGGGAAATATTGGGCAGAATAAAAATAACTAGAGTAAAGTAGCTCTTTTTCTTATTCTTTAAAGCTTTATTTCTATGTTATCTGACAATTAATAATGAAGCCGATGATGCATGAAGAGCCGTCTGATTTTGTGAAGATATCTTAATGGGGACTGAGGCTTTATTAATTATCACCGAATATGATTGCATTAATCTGTGAGTTTATACCCTTTTTTTAGGTGCAATATGTATTTAAATCCCCTTAAGTTGTTCTAAAGTTGGCGAGCATAGATGGTTTTAGATCGATTGGGCACCTCTCTTTATGGAGCTTTAAAAAAAGTTTTTGGGGCTTCAGTTGTAGACGAGGCTACAGTCAAAGAACTTGTGCGAGATATACAGAGAGCTCTTCTTCAAGCAGATGTAAATGTTAAACTTGTTTTAGAGATATCTAAACGAATAGAAGAACGCGCCCTGAAAGAAAAAGTTCCACCTGGCATCGCAAGACGGGAACATGTGATAAAGGTTGTTTATGAAGAGTTAACACGTTTTGTAGGTGATAAACCTGTTTCAATTAAGTTAGAACCTGGAAAAAGGAAAATCTTAATGTTAGTTGGAATACAGGGATCTGGAAAAACTACAGTAGCGTCAAAACTTGCTCGTTATTTTCTTAAAAAGGGTTTACAACCAGCATTAATCTGTGCTGATACTTATCGTCCAGGTGCATTTGCACAACTAAAACAGTTAGCAAAACGAATAAACATTCCTGTTTATGGGGATTTAACTATCAAAGATCCTTTAAAAGTAGTTTTTAAAGGTCTAAAAATATTTGCTGAAAAGGATCTTGTAATCGTTGATACTGCAGGAAGGCACAAAGAAGAACATGATCTTATCAAGGAGATGAAAAAACTTGAAAAGAAAATCAAACCTGATGAGGTAATTATGGTAATTGATGGTACTATTGGTCAACAAGCTCTTCTTCAAGCAAAAAAATTCCACGAAACGACACCTATTGGCGCCATTATAGTTACAAAATTGGATGGATCAGCAAGAGGGGGAGGCGCACTTTCCGCAGTGGCTGCAACGGGGGCTCCTATAAAATTTGTTGGTACTGGTGAAAAAATTGAAGATTTAGAGCCTTTTGTTCCAGCTAGATTTGTCGGTAGACTTTTAGGAATGGGGGATTTGGAGACACTCCTAGAAAAGGTTCGGGAAGCTGAAATCAAAGTTCCTAAGAAAAAAGTGAAAGCAATCTTAAGTGGTAAATTTACACTTACTGATATGTACGAACAATTTGAAGCTGTAAAAGGTATGGGTACTTTTAAGAAAATCTTCAAAATGTTACCCGGTATGTCCTATAATGTACCAGATGACCTGTTAAACACTGCTGAAGGTCGACTTGAGAAGTGGCGTGTTATTATCCAATCAATGCGTGTTGAAGAGAAAGAGAATCCTAAACTTCTGAATTCTTCGAGAGTAAGACGTGTAGCACGAGGTTCTGGAACAACTGAAAAGGAAGTTAAAGAACTTTTGAAACAATATGTGATGATGAGAAAAATGTTGAAGAGCTTCAAACGAAAAAAGAAACTACCTTTTATGGGTAAAGGGTTCCCGACAGGTTTTAAGTAGGCACCTAATTATGGATTTTTTAGAAAACGCACTAGAAATGGTTAGAAAATATTCTTTATGTGATCACTGTCTAGGTAGACAATTTGCTCTTTTAGGCTATAATCTTGAAAATAAAAACAGAGGAAACGCACTAAAATTAGTATTAGTATTACAATCATGCAAATCGTACTTGGAAAAAAAACCTATTGGTGCAAATGATCTTAAAGTTTTAGTAAAAAACGCTTTTTCCGATGAAGCCAAACATGCCCTTCAACACTTAGAAAAAACTGATTTAACAGAAAGTCAATTAAAAAATTGTTTTCTATGTGATAATACTTTTCAAAAATTGGAGACTTTGATCCAAACAATCCTTAAGCGTCTCTCGAATTATGAATATACTACCTTTTTGGTGGGAATAGAATTGCCTGTTGAGTTCGAAGAACGCAATGATGAATTCAAATCTTTATTTAATATTCTTTATGGGGAGAGCATAAGACATGAATTTGCCCGATTAATAGGCAAAAGAATAGCTGAATTATCAGGCAAAATCCCTGAATACAAAAAACCGGATATTTCAATAATAGTGAATCCTTTCACTCTGAAAATACGACTGCAAATAAATCCCCTATTTGTTGCTGGTAGATATAAAAAACTCGTTAGAACAATTCCACAATCAAAATGGCATTGCTCTAAGTGCCGAGGAAAAGGCTGCACAAACTGTAATGGAACTGGCAAATTATACGATGAATCTGTTGAAGAATTAACTTCAGAAATACTTTTAAAAATTTCAGAAGGTGAAAAAACCAAATTTCACGCATCAGGAAGAGAAGATATTGATGCCCGAATGTTGGGAAATGGACGCCCATTTGTTATTGAGGTTTCAAAACCTAAGAATAGGTTTATTGACTTAGATCTTTTGCGATTAAAGATTAATGAAAGTGCTACTGGAAAAGTGGAAATTTCGAATTTAAAGTTTGCAAATAAAGATTTTGTTAGACGCCTAAAAAAAGGTGAATCCGCGAAGAAAGAGTATCGAGTATTAATTGAGTTTGAAAAAGAAGTTTCTGAGAGTTCTTTACGTCTAATAGAACATAAATTGACTGAAACCATGATTAAACAGCAAACACCAATAAGGGTTTTACATCGTCGAGCGGATTTAATCCGAGAAAGATACATATATAGCGTTAAAGTAGAGACAGTGTCACCTAAGAGGGCTGAGCTGGAAATTCTTTGCCAGGGCGGACTCTATGTGAAGGAATTAGTTTCAGGAGATGAAGGACGAACAATGCCCAGTATTTCAAGTTTGCTAGAAAACCAAGCGAAGACTCTCGAACTTGACGTTTTAAACGTCTTTTTAAATGATAAAAAGTAAGTGAAAAAGAATGGCCGGTTCAAAAGGATATTATGCAGGAGCTCGTAAATTATTAACAAAACCTGTTCGCAAGACAGGTAAGCTGAATATCAGCAAATTGCTTACTAAATATGAGATTGGATCTAGAGTTATTATTAGGATGGATTCAAGTGTTCAAAAGAGTTTGCCTCACAGACGATTTCATGGAAAGATTGGAATTATTCTTGAAAAACGTGGACGAGGATATGTAGTTAGTGTTAAACAAGGTAAAGCTGTAAAGACTATTATTGTAAGATCTGAACATTTAGGACCATATAGGGGTAATTAAAATGGATATTAGAGAGATAAACGAGAAAAAACTTACTTTGCCGGAAGTAAAGAAAGTATTGGACTCAATTGGTGAAGAAAATTTGGATCAGTTTCAAAGACGTACACTTGATTATGTGAACAAATTTTCCAAAGTGAAAAACACTGATTCAAAGAAACTTTTGAAGAAACTTGTGAAGGATTTTCATCTAGATGAAGCCGAAGCTATATCAGTTATTAATTGTATGCCTCGAAATGGTGACGAGTTGCGAGTTTTCCTTGCTGGTGGTAGAAAAATAATTGAAGTAGCGAAGTTAGAAAAAATAATTGCCCTTCTAAATGATTCTAGGCACCCTGAGTGATCTTAATTTAGCTAAAGTATTTTTAAGCAGTAATAATCAATAGAGATAAGGGATTAGGGACCATTATGGAGAAGCGTTATGAGGAATATGCTTATGTGCTAGATTTTTTAGCTCACGGTAAACCAGGTTTTAGACCCACAGGTAGAGCAGGATATCGAGCTGGTGCTCTGATCCAATGTATTGGAGAGGAATTTTTTACTTTATTAGAGGCTTTAGTAAAGGAAACGTTAACGCTTTCACCCAATGATCGAGTGTATGTAGGTAGAGCTTCTAGAAATGAAGTTACATATATTATTGGTCGGGTTGGTTTTGAAGAATTAACTGCTGCGGCTAAAGCTGAACTTTCTGGAGTTATAGGTAGTATTGTTCAAAATCGTGAGAAATGGTTCGTTAATTTTTTTAATACTGCACGAGCGATTACACCGAGAATGCATGCCTTAGAGTTAGTGCCTGGTATTGGAAAAAAATACATGTGGCAAGTTATAAATGAACGTGAACGCCGACCATTTGCGAGTTTTGATGATCTAAACCAAAGAACTGAACTGCCTAATCCTGTGAAGCTCGTAGTTAAACGTGTCTTAGAAGAACTTGACGGCGAAAGTAAGTATAGGTTATTTACTCGCGCTCATTAACTAATCATAAGGCATGAGAATTGAGCTTTTTTAAAACCAAACTTCTCCTAGCAGAACGTGGAATAATCCCCAACAAAAAAATGGGACAAAATTTCATGATAGATTCATCATTATTTCCTAAACTTAGTGGATATGCTTCGCTCAACAAGACTGATGTAGTGTTGGATGCAGGAGCAGGATTTGGCTTTTTAACAAAGTTTTTAGCACAAATCTGTAAAAATGTCGTGGCTGTTGAAAAAGACACAAAAATTGTGGAGGCCTTGAAAGAACAGTTAAAATCTCTAGATAATGTATCAGTTGTTAAAGGCGATCTACTCAAAGTAGATCTACCGAGATTTAACAAAGTTGTTTCAATTCCTCCTTACTATTTATCATCACGTTTGTTATCTTGGTTATTCCTGCACAAAATTGATTGTGCAGTATTAATAATGCAAAAAGCTTTTGCGGAAAGACTTTCAGCTAAAGTAAACACAGACTCTTATGGGTGGCTCACAGTTATTACTCAATATTATGCCAAAATAGCCCTTTTGGACGATATAAAATCAGTGACTTTTTATCCGAAACCAGAAGTCGACTCTATCATTGTACAGATATTACCTTGGACCTCTCCTCCTTTCAAAGTTATTGACCCAAAATTATTCGGACTTATGGTAAAACACCTTTTTACTAATCGGAACAAAAAACTCGCTAATGCCATTCACCCTTTTCTTAAAAAGAAATTTAACTTTTCAAAATTAAAAACTGAACAATTCCTAAAAATTTTTCCGTTTCATGAAAAACGTGTAAGACAACTATCTGCAAACAATTTTGGAGAATTGACAAATGAACTCACAAAATAAAACAGTTTTTTTCCGCAATTATAAATTCATCATTAACGAGCATGTTTACGAACCTGCTGAAGACTCATTTCTTTTTGCCGAAAAACTTGATGTAAACTTAGGTGAACGTGTTTTGGATATGGGTACTGGGTGTGGAATATTAGGGATTCTATCTTCCACAAATGCTAAACAAATTATCGGGATTGACATTAACCCCTATGCAGTACATTGTGCTAAAAGAAATGCAGAATTAAATAATATTTCTAGTAGTATCTCCTTTATTCAAGGGGATTTATTTGGACCTTTAAAAGAACAAGAACTTTTTGACGTAATTCTTTTTAATACGCCCTATTTGCCTCAAAATGAAAGCCACTCCCTTGCGTGGATTGAAAGAGCATGGGCTGGCGGTTCAGATGGGCGATTAGTGATTGAGGCTTTTCTTTCACAAGTTCTAGACCATCTTGCTTTTAGGGGACGGATTCTTCTTTTACAATCCACCCTTTCAGAAGTAACCAAAACCCTTTCTTATTTTAAAGACCACAATTTAACAGCTAAAATAATTGCAGAATTTCCCACCGCTTTTTTTGAAACTTTAGTTCTCATAGAAGCTATGTTCTGACTACTTTATACTTTGAATTTTTTTTATTTAGAAAAAAACATATGCTATTTTTATTCTATTTTTGAAAAATATGAATTTCTCTACCGATTTTGTGTCTTTCATTGGTGTCTATTAATGAATTGATTTTCAGTATTTCTTCTTTTGTAGAGCTTATTTTTTCAAAATTCTCTCTTTGAAAAGGAAATACTCTTCTAAATCCAATATTCTTTGTTTTTTCATCAACATTCATAGTGACTATTTGTCCTGAACGAGTTTTTAAATACGGAGTAACAAATGCACATCTGCCATCTTTCCTTAGCACCTTATATGTTTCATTTAAGAATATACTGTATAACTTATCGAGTTTTATTATTATTTTATTGGCATATGGTGTTGTAGGTATTTGACGTAATGCTGGACCCAAGTCTGGCTCAGTTGCCACACAATCAATTTCATTATACCCCATTTTTTTAGATAGGTCCTTAATATCCCCTTGTAATACTCTGTATTCTGGTTTTGTGAGTTCATATTCTTTGCTTAACCACTCCAAATTTCTTTCAGCAGATTTAATACACCAAGGATTTATGTCAACTCCAATAACTTTTGATTTGGTTAACAAACCCTCTTGCAGAATTGTACCGACCCCACAGAATGGATCAAGTAAACTGCTTCCTTGGTTACATGATGATAAATTTATTAGTGCCTTTGCTAATCTTGGAGGAATTCCAAAGATTTTTCGTTGAATCGGCTTATACACGTCTCTTTTTTGAAACTCAAAAGGATTATGGACGGCTTTTGTGATAGATACCCATATTCTATTTTTTCCAATACCAATAATTAATTCTGCATTGTTGCTAATTAGTCCCTTCTTAAGAACTTCTACATGACTAAGTTGAGGCAATTTTCTGTCTTTTGAAAATCCCATAAATCTTGATTTTTGTCCATGTTCAGATAATTTTCTCTTAATAATACTCCCAAAAAACCTATGTGATACTTTTGCTATTTTCCGGAATCTTTTTTCTGAACTATATACGCTCACTCCAAAAAATATTTTTTTTGTAGAACTAATTAAATCATCAATTATAGTAGTATCAGCGAATATATTTTCTATTTCTTTTTTTGAAGGTTTATCCTTTTGAACAATAGCCTTATCCAGAATATCTGTTGAAAAAGTTGTTTTGATTTCGCCGATCTTTATTATTCCTCCTAATCCGTCGATTATCGAAAAGTCAATTTTTTTTTCAAAACAAACAATAAAATATTCTTTTGAGAATGACAATATTTTGAATTTGCATTCTCTACTTTCTAAAAATGCTATTAGTTCAGCTAAGGATAATATCCAATTTTTTCCTGGAATAATAACTGAATTATACATTATACTACTTATAGACTCTTTATTAGATAAATACCCGCTTCTTGAGGTTTGAATAATCAACCTGATTGTCTATTTAATATAAAATATCGAAAAATATTTGAATAATCGTTGAATACGGCTGCAAATCGTTTAAATATTTCCAATAAGGTTATGCTAAAAAGGGATATTTCATGCATGCAAGAAATTATCGACCTGTAGTGGGACAAGCTTATACACGAAAAAAGTTTGCAAAAGGGTTTCCGCCTCCAAAAATAGTGAAATTCACTATGGGTGATACCAAAGCTGCTTTTGAATATGAACTCAGCCTTATTGGCTTGAAAAGAGTTCAAATTCGTCATTGTGCTCTTGAAGCAGCTAGAATCGCTGTAAACCGTATTCTTAATGATAGGCTACTAGAAGAATACTTTGTAAAAATTCGTCCTTATCCACACCAAATCCTAAGAGAGAACAAAATGATTTTTGGTGCTCATGCTGATAGGCTACAACAAGGAATGCGCAGATCCTTTGGAACTCCTATGGGTTCAGCTGCACGAGTAGAACCGGGTCAAACATTAATAACTGTAAAAGTTAATACGAATGGTCTAGAAGCAGCCAAACTAGCTCTTAAAAGGGGCAAGTCAAAATTTCCAGTTACATGTAAAATAGTAGTTAAAAAACTTGAACCTCCAAAAGCTCCCGAAAAAGAAGAGCCGGAGAAGGAAAAAATTTGAGCAAATCCAACAATGAACTGATTTTGTGGCTTGATAAAGTACGAAATACTGATGTTCCTATTGTTGGGGGCAAAAATGCGAGTCTAGGAGAAATGATAAACGCTGGTATGCCAGTTCCTCCTGGGTTTGCAATTACAGCTTATGCCTATGAAAAATTTATAAAAGAAACAAAAATTAGCACAACAATCTATAAAATAATTCAAGAAACCATTAAAGATCCTACGGATCCAAAACAATATGATTCTGCTTCAAAAGAAATTCGTAAATTAATTGAAAAAACAATAGTTCCTAAAGAGCTTGTAATCGCAATCAAATCAGCATATGCAAAGCTCAATAAAGAACTGGAAACAAAAAACTCATTTGTAGCAGTTCGTTCAAGTGCAACAGCAGAAGATCTTCCTGACGCGTCTTTTGCTGGCCAACAGGACACTTTTTTGGATGTTAAGGGTTCCGATGACCTTCTTGATAAAGTTGTGCATTGTTGGTCTAGTTTGTTTACACCTCGCGCTATTTTCTATCGCAATGAAAAAGGTTTTGATCACGATAAAGTTTTCATTAGCGTTGGGGTTCAAAAAATGGTTAATTCCAGAGCAGCTGGAGTTATGTTCTCAATAAACCCTGTTACAGGAGTAAAAAATGAGATAGTTATCGAAGGTAACTATGGTCTAGGAGAAACAGTGGTTTCAGGTGTAGTTAATCCTGACGATTTTATACTTGATAAAGAGACTTTGAAAATAAAGGAAAGACGCCTTGCACGAAAAACCATTCAATATTTACGTGATCCTTCAACGGGTAAAACTCTTCATCTAGATGTTCCTGAAAATAAACAAAAGGAGCCCTGTATAACTGATGAAGAAATATACAATTTGGGTACTTTAGCTAAAATTATTGAAAATCACTATAAAAAAGCAATGGATATCGAATGGGCAATCGATAAAGACTTGCCTTTTCCAAATAATATGTTTATAGTTCAAGCTCGTCCAGAAACAGTATGGAGTGTTAAAGGAATGGAAAAAATATCACAAGAAGAAGAAAAGAATTCTATTGAAGACTTAAAAGTGATTCTTAAAGGACTAGCCGCAGGAAAAAGAGGTTATGGCGCAGGAGTAGCAAAAGTCGTATTAAATCCTGATGACGCATCTGAATTGATGAAAAAAGGAGATGTTCTTGTAACTGATATGACTAATCCAGATTTTGTTCCATTTATGAAAATGGCAAGCGCAATAGTAACTAACAAAGGGGGAGTCACCTCTCATGCAGCTATTGTTAGTCGTGAACTTGCTATTCCATGCGTTGTAGGCACAGAAACCGCTACCAAAGAATTAAAGACAGGGAAAACATACACCGTTGATTCTAGAAATGGAATTATTTACGAAGGTATTTTGAAGCAAGCCACAGAGTTAATGACAACTCAATCAAATATGACACTTTCAGATCCTGTTACTGCTACTAAAATATACATGAATTTAGGTGTACCCGAAAAAATAGAAGATTTCAAAAATTTGCCCTTCCAAGGAATCGGTTTAATGCGAACCGAATTCATTTTGGCGAGTACAATAGGTGAACATCCTTTAAGTTTCGTTGAAACTGGAAGAAGTCAAGAATTTATTGATAAAATGGCAGAAGCAATAGCCATGGTTGCGAGAACAATACAACCTCGTCCAGTCGTAGTTAGATTAAGCGATTTCAAGACAAATGAATACAGAGAATTAAAAGGTGGTAGCAAATATGAGATTGTTGAAGAGAATCCAATGTTAGGTTGGAGAGGTTGCAGCCGATACATAAGCAAGTGGTATAAAGAAGCTTTTAGACTTGAATGTAAAGCAATTAAGAAATGCAGATCAGAATGGCGTCTAAAAAACGTATGGGTTATGCTTCCAATGGTGCGAACTCTTTGGGAAGCAAAAGCTGTACTTGAAATGATGAAAGAGGAAGAATTAGAGAGGTCTCTAGATTTCAAAATATGGTTCATGGCTGAAACACCATCGATTGCAATTATGGCTGACGAGTTTTCAAAACTTGTTGATGGATTTTCAATAGGGTCAAATGATATGACTCAAGGAATATTAATGATTGACCGAGACTCTGAGCGTCTAGGCCAAATGGGTTATTTTGATGAAAGAAACCCTGCAGTTAAAAGAATTATATCTCATCTCATTCGCGTAGCACATAAAAACGGATGTACAGTTTCAATTTGTGGTGAAGGCCCCTCAAACCTACCCGACTTTGCAGAATTTCTAGTCCGTTCAGGTATTGACAGTATATCGGTGAATAACGATGCTGTGGTTTCTACAAAAAAACTTGTGGCAAGTATAGAACAAAAAATTATTCTAGAACGTTTAGCTGAACAATCAAAAATACTCAGTTGTTATGCTGGAAAAAAATCAAAATTTGATAATGATTTTGATTTATAATTACTCTGTTTTATTTTCTAACCTTTTTTATAGGTTTATTTGGTCCAATTAATGCAGTGAATATTATGAAAGCCTTTGATTTTGAAGAAGAAAAACTAATCGGTGAAATCATTGCGCGAGGAGCTACTCGTGTTTTGCTTCAACTACCTGAAGGTCTAAAATCAGAAGCTCCTAATTTAGCTAAAAATATTGAGAAAACAGGTGTTCTTCCGATAATATCTGGTGATCCTTGTTATGGTGCTTGTGATTTGCCAGAAACTGAAGTGGAACGTTTCAATATAGATCTTGTAATTCATTTTGGGCACTCAAAGATGGTGAAAACCGAAAAAGTTCCAACAATTTATGTCGATGTTCGGTCAACTGCCAAAATAGCTAACACCATAGAAAACTCTCTTTCACTTTTAAAAGAGTATACAAAAATCGGATTAGTTACCACAGTTCAGCATATACAGACTCTAAAAACTGTTCAAGCTCTTCTTGTTAAAGCTGGGAAAACAGTTTTCATAGGCAATTCAGATCAAATACTCAACAATGGACAAGTTACTGGTTGTAATTACAGTAATGTTAGATCCATTGAGGATAAGGTTGAAGTGTTTCTTTTTGTTGGAGGGGGTAGATTTCACGCATTAGGTGTAGCTCTAAGCACAATTAAACCAACTATTCTTGCGAATCCTTTTGATCAAAAAACCTATTTGTTAAATACCCAAGTAACTAAATTGCTCCATCAACACTGGATTTTAATAAAAAAAGCAAAAAAAGCTAAGAATTTTGGAATATTGGTTAGTTTGAAACCTGGGCAAGAAAATTTTAAAAATGCGATGAAAATTAAAAAAATAATCGAAAATATGGGGAAAAACGCTGTAATTATTCTCCTTAGAGAAATAATACCAGAAGCTTTAATGGAATTTCCAACTGTTGATGCTTATGTTAATACTGCTTGTCCTAGAGTTTCTTTTGATGCCCCCTTGAAATTCTTGCAACCAGTTTTATCTATTAACGAATTTAAGGTACTTTCTGGTGACTGCTCATGGAAAGAAATGATCAAGATCGGATTATTCGAAAAATAGATTTAGAACGGTTTCTATCTACTATTGCACCCCATCCTTTTCCTCAAGCCAGTCTTGAACAATATACCACAACGGAACCGATCGCTGCAACACTATTGTTTCTAGCTTCCTACTCTAATTCTGATATTGTTGGAAAAACTGTTGTAGATTTGGGCTGTGGCACAGGACGATTAACTTTGGGGGCCTCTTTTTTAGGTGCTAATCAAGTTGTTGGGATTGACATTGATAAAACTGCTGTAAAAACTGCTCACGAAACTGCCAAGCGATTAAAAATGAACAAAAATATAAACTGGATCATTGGGGATATTTCTGTTATAAAAGGTCATTTCAATACTATTTTGCAAAATCCCCCGTTCGGAATTCAAAAGCGAAATGCTGATCGAAGATTCTTAAAAAAAGCTTTAGAACTAGGGAATATTGTTTATTCTATTCATAACCATCCTTCAACGGATAAAAAGTTGATGAAACTTTTAGGGAACTCCTCAAATAAACTAATTAGAGTTAGTCCTTCTCCTTTTCTTCAAGAATATATAGAGAAACACAATGGAAAGATAATCGCTATTTATTCCATGATGATGACAATTCCTAAAATGTTTAGTTTTCATAAAAAAAAGAAGCACTCATTTATTATTGATTTATATTGGATTGAAAAATGTAAGAAATCGGATGTTCTATAAACTCATTTCTTCTATTAATTAATAAGAGGTTAATCAAAAGGTTTATTGATAAGCTAATAAACTTAGGATATGCTCGTTAATCATACCTCTCTGTATAGAGTAATCTGTTAAAAAGGGAACATGCATGAGTTTAAAATCACAAGAACATAAAAGTGGCAAATTAGTTTTGCCTGGAGAACGTTTAGGGGTTATAGAAGAGTTCATTCCTGACTCTGGTACTTATGTTAGAGATGGCATAATATATTCTCAAGTTATTGGAACTGCTTTGGTGGATTTGGTTAGCAAGAAGGTTTCTGTTTATCCCTTGGTTAGAAAAGAAGTTGTTCCCTCTGTTTCGTCTACTGTAACAGGACAGGTAGGTAATGCTCAATCTGATAATGTTCTTGTAAAGATTTTTAAGATTGGTTCAAGGCCTGTTTCGGGAACTTTTAATGGTGTTTTTCATATTTCTGATGTGCAAGAAAGATATGTGGACTCAATGACAGATGTGTGTAAACCCGGTGATATAATTCGTGCTAAAGTGATTAGTAATAAAAATAAGACTTATCACTTATCAACAAAAGATACTGGTTTAGGTGTTTTGTACGCTTTTTGTTCACGTTGTTCACATTTGTTAGAATCTGACCGATATGACATGAAATGTCCTAATTGTGGAAATATAGAAAGACGAAAATCTGCTTTGGATTACGGGAAAGAGCCTGTTTAATTCTGTTAAAAGGAATTGATTGAAATTGAAGATTAAAATCTTATCAAAATCAAAGAGTGAAATTAAAATAGAAATTGAAGGTGCTGGTCATACTCTCTGTAATCTTTTACAAAAGGAACTTTTGGAAGATCCAAACGTCGATTTGGCAGGATATGATGTGCCTCATCCTTTAACATCAAATGCCATACTTTTCGTTAGAATGAAAGGAACCTCTAAACCTGAATTAGCGCTTATTAAAGCTACAAAAAATGCTTTAAAACTAAATAAAGAGTTCAGCGTTAGCCTAGAAAAATCCTTAAAATCATAACTCTAAATATAAAAAAAATCAACATTTTTCTTTTTTCACTCTTTTTGTTGGATATTTCGCTATTGAATTAAAATAAATATCGCTAATTTTTTCTCTATTTTCTAATTAGAATGCTTAACATGTAACATCAGCCAAAATTTCTGTTAAACTGTGAATAATATACTTAATAATGAACCTTTAACCAGCTTTTGAGCTATCCAAAAATTATTAATCTTTCATTGATTGAATAACACCTTATAAAAAAAGATAATGTAACAATCATAACTTAAAAAATATTTAAGAATATTTTTATTTGCGAGCATTATGCTTAAGTGTGTATAATTAATTAAATCATTGATTAGGCATTAAAGGTATGAATCCAATGTTTAAACTCAAAGTATCTGAAGCTAAACTCTTAAAAGATATGGTTACTGCCATATCGGTTCTTGTGGATGAAGCTACATTCAAAATCGAACCCGACGGATTGAAATTACGCGCTATGGATCCCTCTAGAGTTGCTATGATTGATTTTGAATGGCCTAAAACAATTTTTGAGGAATACGAGTGTATTTCTCCTTCAAAAATTTGTATCAATATAAGTGAACTGTTAAAATTACTTAGAAGAGCTGGAAAAAGTGAGAATGTGGAATTATCTTTAGACGAAAAAACTGGTCGTTTACAGATTATAGTAACAGGAAAATATAGTCGTAGTTTCACTATGCCCACTTTGGACGCTGTTGAAGAAGAAGTGCCTACCCCAAAAATTGATTTCAATATAAAGGCAAAAACTACAACACAAGGATTGAGTCAAGCAATCGAAGATGCCCAACTAGTAAGTGATCACGTTAGCATTGAAGCTGATACAGAAAAATTGGTATTAATTGCTTCGGGGGACTTAATGGGAGCAACTATAACTCTTAAAAAAGGAAGTGAGCCACTTCTAGATTTAGAAGCAAAAGAAACATCAAAATCTACTTTTAGTCTTAGCTATCTATCTGAAATCATTAAAGCTGCTTCTGCAACATCTGATATTGCTACCCTTGAGTTTTCAACAGATATGCCAATTAGAATTGATTTTCAGCAGATTAAAGATGGAAAATTAACCTTCTTTCTTGCTCCTAGAATTGAAACTGATTAATTAAGTCAAATCTTGGATATTACTTCCCTCTTTGGTATACAACAGAGGGTAAGCATATTTTCCATCCCATAAGGAAAATAAGTATGCTGAACGTTTTTCTATACTTTTTGTTAAAATAGAGCTTAAATTAAAAAAATTTTAATTTTTTTTAATACGGAAACTTCAAATGAAGTACTATAGACAATAAATTTGATGAATAATCTTAGAGTTTCAAAACTTATTATCTTTTTTATTTTTTTAGTTTTCTTAAGTATTTTCATGGCACTGGCAAGCATATATCCAATCATATCTTCTGAACTTGAGACAACTGATATTATAACAAGTTCTTTTAACTTAACCCCCTTAGAAACTTTCAGATATGGTCTTGGTTCTTTTAGTGGAGGAGAAACTGTTTATGTTTCTGCTATTAAATCTCCCAACCTCTCTATTAATTTTTCAATATTAACATATAACGGTTTAGAGTATTCCGACAATTCAGCTACTAATCTTGAATATTCCTTTGATGCAAGCGCAAATTATTACGAGGCACTATTTTTTTCTCAATCCGATGAATTTATTGAGATTCAATTTGAGGTTAGAGTTCAAAAAAATAAAATTTCTTTTCCATTTGAATCTCTTAATAACATTGCAAAGGGCTTATTTTTATCAGGTATAACTTCTCTTTTTTTGATAATCCTAAATTCGTATTTTTGTTCTTTCTCTGATAATAAAACAACTGGAAAAACTGATCCGCCATTTACTCGCAGAAGCAAATGGATTGCGGTATTTTTACTTTTATTATCATTGATTTTTTGGTTTTCACTAATTGCGAATAATAGCAACTCTTATGCAACGTTTGAAAATTGGTATACGGACCATGCACGCCATCCATATTCTTCCACTCTTTTTACAAAATTTGGGTTATCAATTTTTAATACATCTTTGGAGGACTTATCTAACATCGATACCTCATATTACAAGTTTGTCACTTGGCCTCAGATGCCTCATCTCTATCCTGTTGGTAGTTTTTTATTGTTTCTCCCGTTTGCTTTTTTGTTACAAAATGCAGTAAATCACATCTTAGTTTATAAAATGGAAATCTTTGTTTTCCTCATTTTTTCCCATGCTGGTCTATATTTTTTCTTAAAGCAATTCTGGAAAAAAAATTCTTTCTTATTACTGAAGTTAATAGGAATTTACGCTATTTATATTCCTCTAATTGTTTACTCGGCAAATGGGATGTTTGATGCTATCCCCTTCTTTTTTTCTTTGATTTCCCTGAATCTATTCCTAGCTAAAAGATACGACTATTTCCTCTTTTTCATTGCGATTTCTTCAATTTTTAAATATCAACCTTTGCTCTTTTTATTTCCTCTTATTGTCATTGCGCTAATAAAACTCTATAACAAACATTCAATATTGGTGATGTTCAAGAACAAAAAGGTACTTGTAGCCATTTTTTTAATAGCGACTTCTATTTATACCGCTCTTTTAAGTCTACCCTTCTTGATCGAATCAAATAACCTATCAATTATGAATGGAATAACTGCATTTAGCCTTCACTCCCAGATACCTTGGCTTCTTCAATCTTTAGCTGTATTATTAACTTTAGCCATAACGGTAGTTTTCTCGATTTATATGATTAACAAGAATCCAATTATTTCACTTTCATCACTTTTTATTTTAATCCCAAGCTTTTTTCTGGGATATTTCCAAATTTGGTATTTACCCTTTTTCTTAGTGTATTCTTTAATCCCCCAAAAAAAGAGAGATGTAGAACTAACTTTAATCTGGCTTCTTTTTATGATTGGAATGTTATCTTTTGGAGCATCCTCTTTCAATCCAATAAATGTTATAAATGGTTGGAGTCAAGTCCTTGGTTTATAAAAAAAAGATTTGGGTTCTTTATTTTTAATTACATTTGAGAAGTTAATGGTTAAATTTTAGAACTTAACATCATTATCTGGATAGATTAGTTGGTACCAAAGATGGTAAATGTTTTTTCCCAAGATTTCATCTATAAGACTTTCCATGATTTCTATGATAGCGAATCTTTTTTTTATCCATCTATAACTAGATTTAATCAAAGAGAGGTTGGTTTTTTTCTACTGAAAAGCAAAATGATGATTAGACATAAAAGATTTCAATCGATTGAAGAGCTAATTTTCTTTTTAAAAAAGAACGTACCTTCAGATGTATACCGTTCATGCGCTTATTATGAATACCCAGAAGCTGAAATGGCTGAAAAAGAGTGGCTTGGGTCTGACCTAGTTTTTGATATAGATGCCGACCACATATCAAATTCATGTGATAAAATACATGACAAATGGGTTTGTGTTACCTGTGGTTTTGAAGGAAAAGGTATTACGCCAGAAGAATGCCCCCTTTGCAGAAGCAAAAAATTTAGCAATAAAACTTGGCCTTGTGAATTTTGTTTGGATTCTGCCAAGGAGGAAACAAAAAAATTACTTTCTTTTCTAGAAAAGGATTTTGGTTTCTCGCATACTGATTTACATACTTTCTTTTCTGGACATCGTGGATACCATGTCCATGTAGAACATAGTTCTGTACAAACGCTGGATACTCTTGCTCGTAAAGAAATCACTGACTTTGTTACCGGTCTTGGTGTTACCCTTTTTAAGAATAAAAAAACAAATAGTTATTATGCCTCAAATTTGGGTACTTTTGGTTGGCAGAAACGACTAAACTTAGGACTACAAAAATTTCTTTCTTCCACAAGAAAAGAAGACTTGAAAAAAGTTGGGATTAAAAGGAATTACGCTGCAATACTTAACAATAAAGAAAAAATTCTAAATCGATGTATTATGCAAGGAAGATGGGATAGCATAAAAGGATTAAGCACTAAGACATGGGAAAAACTCTTTCAATATATAAAAACTATTGAATCCTCACAAATTGATACAGTTGTAACTACTGATATACATCGTCTGATTAGAATGAACAATACTTTGCACGGCAAAACAGGTTTTAAAAAAGTCGAGTTTCCAGTTAAACATATTGACTCTTTTGATCCATTTACAGAAGCAGTAGCTTTTAATGGGGGTAATGTTAAAGTTTGTGTCTCTGATGTTCCCTTGTTTAGAATAGGTGAGAACATGTTTGGTCCGTATAAAAATCAAGTAGTTGATCTTTCAACTGCTGCTGCTGTTCTTCTTATTTGTAAAGAAAGAGCAGAATTGGTGAAAAAGAAAGATGTATAACGAACTTTATAATGCCTGGCAATTTGAAATTGATAATGTGGAAATCGGAAACTTGTCGTTAGATTTTTACTCCAGGTTATCTGACTATATAACCTGTCTCAGAGATAAAAATACTCAAGATAATAAAAAAACAGTAAACTCTGTTCTTCTTGCGCATGAACTTACGCATGTAAATTGTATGGTTCAAGAGTTATTATTCACTCGATATAACAAACTTATTAATAATATTGATAATGAAAAGAAATTACCTGTGGGTGCGTTATCTTTTGAGGAAAGGAAGATTTTTTCACCTTTCTTATCCTTTGTTAAAGAATATCAACTTTTTAAAAAGAATCTATTAGATGGTTCTATCTTAAAAATAGATAATTCAAAACCGCAAAAACGGGTAATTCTAAGAGTTTTAAAAGATGTTCCTGCTTTGATGGGGGCAGATATGAAATCTTATGGCCCTTTTCTATTGGAAGATATAGTCTCTTTACCCTTAGAAAATGCTGAACTGTTAGAAAAACAGGGATTAGGAAAAGTAGTTGAACTAATTATTTAATTAAAAATCTTAAATAACTGTATCGGTTTTGAGTTTTTTCCTAAATTTTTGAGTAGCGAGGATTATTAGCGGATAAATAATAATCCATAAAATGGAATAGAGCGGGCCATAATAGAAGTGAAAAACTTGGAAATTCCCTTGATTTATTCCTATTAAAAATATTGTTACAATTCGTAAAACATTTATAAAATAAGTTATCAAAGCTCCTATTAAAAAATAAGTTATTTTTCCTTTCTGAGAAATTTGAGTTCTTTTAAGGAAAAGTAAGATAATTACAGTATAAATAAGTAGGCTTTCAATTCCTGCGCAAGGCCAAGCTATGTCAAATGTTGCACTTCTCATTGCTATGCTTGGATCTGTAGCTGTTAATCGTGACATGTTCCCTATTGTAATTAATGCCGTATCATAACCCAAAAAACCCAAAATAATTGCCGCTAGCATTGCAGTTGTAGGTACCATTAATTGAAATGGTGTGAATTCTCCATATGGAAAAATATTGTCAATTGTATATAATGTGCCAACAACAGCTAGAAAAAAGAGTGGAACTGAAAATTCTTTTAATCCATCTTTTCCAAATGAAAAAAATAATATCAAACAAAAGAGTAATGTGAACACAAGATACTCCATTGAAAGTGCCATTGAATCCCACCATTGAATATCCATTTGTTGAGATAGATTAACGATTATTTCATTTAATCCTAGATAATTCGAAACTACCACGTAAACAATTGGAAGGGTCAATAAAGTGATGTATCCCAAAGATTTGATCGAAAAAAATGTCATTTTCTTAATTTGAATAGATTCCCAGTTAAGTATCAATTCTATTGTTATTAGCCAAATAAAAAATAGTTGGAATGTTCTCCCTTTCCACATTATTTCAAATGACAAAGGATCCAATAGATACAACCATAAGCATGTAATGCCAAAACTAATCAAAGGCCCTATTTTTATTAGACTTTTTTTAAACTTTTTAATTTCTTTGATTCTTTTTAGCATTAATGCTTACCAAAATTAGATTAATATGCATATACTGGTAATCATTCATTTTAAAAAGTACTGTTTATTATTTTCTTTTGGTTAAATAAAATCTGGAAACATTTCGAGTAAAAGCAGGAATTCTTAATAATATAAGTTTATCACTTAGCATATTGTTGGATATTTTATGGCAGGTCATAAAGTTTTAACTAACGCTTTAGATCAATTAAAATTAGCGTCTGAAAAACTGGGTCTAGACAAAGGGATATACGAAATACTAAAAGAACCTAAAAGGTCAATTTTAGTATCAGTTACAATAAAAAATGACAATAAAACTATTGGTGTTTTTCAAGGAATTCGAGTCCAACATTGGGATGTAAAAGGTCCCTTTAAAGGTGGTATTAGATTCCATCCAAACGTATCTTTGGATGAAGTGACCGCGTTGGCAATGTGGATGACCTGGAAATGTGCAATTGTTAATCTGCCATATGGTGGTGCAAAGGGTGGGATATGTTGCAACCCCAAAAAAATGTCAACAAATGAATTAGAACGGTTAACTAGAAGATACACTAGTCTAATTGTCGATTATTTGGGGCCCCACAGAGATATTCCTGCACCTGATTTGTATACTAATGAACAAACTATGGCTTGGATAATGGATACTTACAGTCAGCTAAAAGGGTATAGTGTTCCAGAAAGTGTCACTGGTAAACCAATAGAAATAGGTGGCTCCGAAGGTAGAAAATGTGCAACTGCAAATAGTGTGGCTTTTTGCACTAAAGAAGCAGCTAAAATACTGAAATTAAAACTTAAGAATGCTACAATCGCTATTCAAGGATTTGGAACTGTTGGATATAATGCTGCTACTGTTATGCATCAAATTGGCTGCAAAATTGTCGCTATCAGTGATTCTTCAGGGGGGATCTTTTGTCCCAATGGAATAAATCCTGAACAATTACATTTACATAAAGTGCAAACAGGTTCTGTGCTAAACTTTGATAATTGTACTAACATAACCAATGAAGATTTGTTAGCTTCAAATTGCGATATTCTTATTCCTGCAGCTATGGAAAATCAAATTACAGAAAAGAATGCTGATACAATTAGAGCTAAAATAGTTTCTGAAGGAGCAAATGGTCCTACAACTCCTAAAGCTGATAAAATTCTTTTTGAAAAAGGAGTTTATCTGATTCCTGATATTTTAGCTAATTCAGGAGGAGTAACTGTAAGTTATTTTGAATGGGTTCAAAATCTTACAAGAACACATTGGAAACTTGATGAAGTTAATAGTAAATTAGAAACTAAAATAATTGAAACATTTCATGAAGTGGAAAGGCTATCCAAAAAAGAAAAAAGTGATATGAGAACCTCTGCATTGATGCTAGGAGTAGGTAGAGTTGCTAATGCAATTAATACTAGAGGTCTTTGGCCTTAAAAAAGAGAGTTATAGCAATATTTGATTGTTATTTGAATCTCCCAAAATATCTTGAGTTTTATATCTAAATCTTTAAACTACGCTTCTTATATGCTGTTTACACAATTTGGATTATATTAAAGGAGTGGAGGGGGACTACTAAATGACAAAAAAGATCAAAAAATTGGATTTTTGCTACGAAAATATTTTTGTAAAAGTAATTGCAGACTCAGATTATCCAAAAATTAACCTTGCTGGGCTTTCTGTTGGTCCCTTCAAAGAAGGCAATGAGTACGAAGTTTATTATTGGGTTGCACAAGAACTAATTAACTCGAATATTGTGCATTTTAGTAACGAAGATCTGGATTCAACTAAACTCTATAAAATACAATGGAAAGAACGAGTTCAAATAGCTGGACAAATATCAAAACTCCCAGAAGAATTCTATCCAAAACTCCGTCGATATCTAGCTAAATCAAAAGATGAACTAGCTATTCATCCCGAAAAAGTTAGAGAATATGAAAAATCAAAACATCTAGCTTGGGATATAGTGAATTCCAGACTGAAAAAAATAATAAGTTTATCTTCAGGCCCAAATCAAACTGATTTTATTCTAAAAAAATTTACAAATGAAGAACGGTTATTTTACCAAGAACTTGGTCATATCATCAATAACTGGAAGGACCAAATTCTGAATCTCGATGGAGTTAATTGATCGAATGGGGGCATAAGTTGGAAACAGTTGACCCTCAAGAAAGATTTCTTGAATTTTTCAAGAAAGAGAAATATCGCGATAAAATATCACAAATGGCAATAGCTGGTCAAGAATCAATAACTGTCTTTTTTGAGGATTTGTTTGCTTTTGATCAACTTCTTGCTGAAAGTTTAATGGACAAACCTGATGATTTTCTACAATATGCAAGTAATGCAGCTTATACGCAGCTTGAGATTGAAGATTTAGAATATTCTCAGAAATTAGAAAAGATTACAGTACGAATAATTCAGCTCTTAGGACGAGAACAACTAAGAAAGCTTGGTTCAAGGCAACTTGGTAAACTAGTTTTGGTTGAAGGTATAGTTGTTCGTGCTACACCTGTTCGACCGATGGTTATGACGGCGTCTTTTAAATGTAAACGCTGTGGTACAGTAACCAATGTAGAACAATCAGGTCCTTTTTTGAGAGCTCCTTTTGAGTGTGAAGATCAATCTTGTGGGCAAAAAGGTCCTTTTGAGTTCATTCAAGATGAATCATCTTTTATAGATTCACAAGATCTTCGACTCCAAGAAAGACCCGAAGATTTGCCGCCAGGTCAACTTCCTAGAGCCCTAAACGTAAAATTAGTTGGAAGTGAAATAGTAGATGTTGCTAGACCTGGGGATCACGTTTCCCTTGTAGGAATAGTTCGTGCATTTGCCCCAACTAGACCCGGAATAGGAAAGCTTCGTACTTTCACTTTACATTTAGACGCAATCTCAATAGAAATCTTAGGTAAAGAACCTGAAGCAACTCCTGCCTCTCTGGAGGAGGAAGAAAAAATTCTTGAAATAGCTAAAGATTCGAAAGTACATTTAAAGATAATTAAATCTATAGCTCCTTCAATATATGGTTATGAGCGAATCAAAGAAGCTATTATGTATCTTCTTTTCGGAGGAGTTTCAAAATCTCTTCCAGATATTACAATAAGGGGCGAAATGAATGCTCTTTTAATAGGTGATCCTGGAACTGCTAAATCACAGCTTTTACAGTACATAGCTCAAATTGCACCCCGTGGTTTATACACTTCAGGGCGAGGAACCACAGCAGCTGGTTTAACTGCTGCAGTAGTTCGAGAAAAGGGCGGTAGTATGACTCTCGAGGCAGGTGCACTGGTTCTTGCTGATAAGGGAATATGTTGCATTGACGAAATGGACAAAATGAGGCCAGAGGATCGGGTTGCAATACATGAGGCTATGGAACAACATACTGTTTCTGTTGCAAAAGGTGGTATTGTTGCTACCTTGAATGCGAGAACAGCTATACTTGCAGCAGCTAATCCCTCTTTAGGCAGATACGAACCTCATAGAACTGTAGCTGAGAATATCTCTCTTCCTGTAACGATTCTTTCTCGATTTGATTTGATCTTCATTTTAAGAGATGTTCCTGACAAAGAAGCTGACAGAAAACTCACAAAACACATTTTGGAACTCCACAGAAGAGGCTCACAACCTATAGCAGCACAAATAGATACTGATTTACTTCGAAAATATGTTAGTTATGCAAAAACAATAAAACCAGAACTTAGTACTGGAGCTTTGAAAGTTCTTAGTGATTTTTATATGGCAATGCGTTCAGCAAGTGAAGGTGAAGGATCACCTATAGCAATAACTGCTCGTCAGCTTGAATCACTTATTCGTATTTCTGAAGCTAGAGCTAGAGTAGCTCTGAGAAACAAAGTTACGGCAGAGGACGCAGAGGCAGCTGTAGCTATTATGCAAAGGTCATTAAGTGAAGTGGGAATTGATGTTTCTTCATCTAAAGTTGATATAGATATGATAATGACTGGAAAACCCAAGAGTGTTAGAGATAAACTTCATGTGATTATTTCTGTTTTAATGGGTATGGAAAAAGAAACAGGTATAGTCGAAAAATCGGCACTGATTGTTGAGTTAGAAGAAAAACATAGTGTTCCCCGAACTGACATTGAAAGAATGATCTCACAATTATTACGTGAAGGGACTATTTATGAACCCCGAGAAGGTCATCTAAAGAAAACCTAATTTTTTTTAAACATGCCAAAAATAAGATACTGTTTGTGTCGATCTGCAATCCGCTATGATATGTAAGTGACTTTTTTATTTTCCTCTTTTCGTGTCTCTTCAGCCTGTAAACCTCTTTTTTCTTCAATTTTCTGCAACCGCATTACCATAGTTTCTGCATTGGTAATTTCTTCATCTAAACCATCAAGATCTATTTCAAAATTAAAAGCTGTTTTTAGTACTTCTAGTACACTTTTAGCAGCCAAAGGATCTGGCATATAACCTCGAGTTTCTCCTAATAGACACATAGCTTCGATTTTTTTAAAACCAGCTAAACCAAGAATTAATCCTGCAGTACCCACAATTGGGCTTCCAGACTTTCCCAACGAAGCTCCTGAATTTAAGGCATGCTCAATCAGTTTTTGACTTGTAGCTGCGACATACACATGTGGCTTTCCGGTTATTTCCTTTCTATAACCACCTATTGTCGCAATTGTTTTAACTTTATTTTTCTGAGAAAAATCAAGCATACAATTAGCTATTTCATATTGCCCTTCAATGGTTTGGGATTGACTATCACCCGTAAACAAAATTAAATCGTTTTGCTTATTTTTATTTTTCCAATAATAAAAAGTTCCGCGTAAAAGACGGACATTTCCTTTTTTATTTACAAGAACATAATATGGAAAATGGGGCGAATATAAAAATGCAAGTTTTTTAGCCTGCAATTTTTTAATTAGATATCGTATCGCAATTTTTCCAACAAGACCTAACCCTGGAAGTCCCTCTATTAATATTGGATCTTTTAGTTCAACTTGTTTAAGTTCTTTAATGTAAGTTTCTTTCAAGTTGTTATCTGCTCTTCTTTTATATTCATCCTGTATTTGAGGTATTTATCGTGAGGAGAAAACTTTGGAGGATGAGGTATTCTTACCGATTGATTGCATAGAGGGCACATTTTCTGATTCAACGTGTAATTTCCACATTTTACACATTTCCTCAAATGCCAAACCATTACTTGTCCCTTCTAAAAGATCCTTGACCGCCAGAGCTAATGATGTTTGCTACAACGTGTTCGGAGATCTTCTGAAAAACTTCTTCTCCGCGTTTATAATTTTCTGCTAATACTTCAATATTATATTTAGGAGCTGCTTTTACATAAAAACGAATTTTTGTATCTTTTGTTTTTTCATTTTTATAGGCATCTGAAAAAGAGTTTTGAATTATTTTAACTCCATTGGGTTTCATACACTGAATTTCGATTGTACCTTTAATCTTGACCATTTTTACCAAGATTCTTTCTTCAGCAACTTCAAAGAAAATCTTTGCTAAATCTTCAGGAGCACCTAAATCTGTTAAGACTTTGGTACCCTCTTTTAGCAGTTTTTCAAAACCATCATACAGTCCATATTCTTCGTCTAGGAAAACTCCAGCTTTATTATAAACTTCATCTTTTGATAAACCTGATTTTTCAGCTACGTTACGAAGTAATGTTTCTGCTTTCCTGTCTTTTTTCCAAACTTTTATTTTTTCAATTCTTTCTCTTCTAGTAACTCGTCTTAAGGATACATCGATTTGACCTTTTTCTGGTTTTACACGTACAACTTTAAGCACTATTTTTTGTCCTTCGCGGACAAAATCTCTAATATTCCTTATCCAGGAAGATGAAATTTCAGAAATATGGAGTAACCCTTTTTTATTATATTCATCAAGGTTAGCATAAGCACCATAAGTTGTAACGGATTCAATGGAGGCTATGACTAAATCTCCACGTTCTGGCCACTCCGACTTCCTTTCGGACAATTTTAACACGCATCCTATTCTAGAACAGCTATTATTTCGCCTTTAATTTTAGCTCTTCCACCTGCAGGTTCAGCAAGTAGTTCATCACAAACATTACAACTAATTTTATTTGTTACATTACTGAATATTATTTGTTCATTATTACATTTTAAACATCTTACTCGCCAGAATTTACTGCGAGGTTTAGGAATAAGTTTATCCCATTCTGTCATTTTCACTACCTCATTATCCTATGTTTACTTTTGTTAAACGTACACCGTCTTTCTGTAGTATGTAGCTACAAACTTTGCATTTAAGTTTTAAAACCTGTTTTTTAGTTGTTTTAGCAAACTTTTTTTGAAGAGGATACTTTTGTCCACCATAACCCTTTTTGGCACGTTCATGTCGACGTTCTCCTATTGCTAAAGCTCTTCGTTTTCCGGGTTTATATAAACTAACTGTGTGGGCTTGATGATTCTTACATTTTGGACAATAAGTTGTAATTTCTTTAGGAACATTCATGTGATATAGCACCAGGCTTGCAATAGAGAAAACATACGCCTTCTTATACTTTTTCTGTTTATTAATTGGAAACTAATACTGACAGAAATAAATTTTTTATGCTCCGGCCGGGATTCGAACCCGGGTCTTCGGCTCGAAAGGCCGGAATACTTGACCGGACTATACTACCGGAGCACTTAGACATAGTATCAAGCAAAATGTTTATTCAATCGAATAAACATTGCTCTCATTCTTATTTATTTATTATATTTCTTAATATGATATTTTTGTTGTTTGCGGGACTTCACCTAATATTTTGACAGTTGCTTTCTCTACTTTTTCTCTGTTTGTTTCATTAGTATATACTCTTAAAATGTTAATGAATCCTTTTAAGCTTTCAATAATTTTTGAAACTTCAGAAAGTCGGTAAGCTTTTTTTCCATTTATTGAATTTTTACTAAATACTGGAACTTCCATGGATTCCATAAGTACTGCATTATGATAGGGAACCGAAGGTACAGTAGGTACATCAATTATAACAGTCTCAGGATCCACTTTTGCTTCTTTTGCAATTTCATTTTGCATTTGTTTCCTGTAAGTTTCTAAACCAAAAATATTTGATACCATTGTGTCTTTTTCGTAAAAAGTTCTTTCATAGGCACACTTTAACATTTTCCTTTTTTCTAAATCATCTATTATGTTCCTAGAAGATTTACATTTTTTCAAGGCAGTCCAAACTGTATAATCATCTAATGCTAAATACTCTTCAGGAGTTTTAAAAGCAGTTAATCCCAACTCATCATCTGCTTTCTCCATAGCCGTAGCTAGCATAATTTGTGCTGCTCTCCCCACCCTGTGAAAATAAATGCTCTTAAAAGACTCAATTCTTGCTATCATAAAGGCTTCAATTGCTGATATTGCACTTATCTCAATAGCCAGATTCTCACCTAACACATTCAAAGCGTGAATTAATCTAAATACATCAATAAATCCGTATTCAGCTCCGGTATGAAACGTATCTCGCACAATAAAATCCTGTTTATCCACATCTACTGCACTACTTATTATCTGATCAAGAAATGCTTTTCCTGGTTGGTGTAATTTTCCTACTGCAAGAGCCGCGATTTCTTTTGGATTAAAACCTGTTTCAGAAAGTTTTTCCCTAATTTCACTGTTTTCAATAAGCCAGGATGTCATATCTTCATGTGTTTTCTTCAATTTTTTTATTAGTAAATGTTCAAAAACATGTGAAAAAGGACCATGCCCAACGTCATGTAATAATGAAGAAATTCTAATAGCGTCAACTTCTTGATCATTAATAAGCAATGAAATATTGGGATTTTCAACGACTTTACCTGCTAAATACATGACTCCTATACAATGTTCAAAACGAGTATGGTTTGCACCAGGATAAACATAATCTGACCCTGCTAACTGTCGCAATCTTCTCAATCTTTGTATCGGATATAAATCAATAATTTTTTTTTCTGGTTCTGTAATATAGACATAACCGTGTACTGGATCTTTTATTTCACCCCAATACGTTTTCGGCATTTTTTATCTCCTCAGCTGTGACTTACCAAGTTATATTTAAGGGTTCTATTATATTGTTTACCTTTATTGTTGGCTGGCTTTAGAAAATGGTGGAAAAAAAAGGGGTATTTATTTGTATTGAAGGTTTAGATGGTTCAGGAAAAACTACTCAAGCCAAAATTCTTGCTCAGAAATTGAAGGAAACTATTAATGTTCTTTATACCTCAGAACCAAGTAAGGGTTTAATTGGAAACTATATTCGTAAGAGTTATTTGTATAGTAAAAAACGTTTATCACCTTTTGTTGAAGCGTTGCTTTTTGCGGCGGACAGAATTGAACATCTTGAAAGTGAGATCATTCCTGCCTTAAATGAAGGTACAACGGTAATTTGTGATAGATATGTTTTTTCTTCATTGGCATACCAAGGTGCCAGTGGAACCAGTTTAGATTGGATTCAAACCATAAATAACGCTATACTTTATCCAGACTTAGCAATATTTATCGATGTTGAACCTGAAAAATCTATGTGTAGGTTAAACTCGAAAAAATCTTTAATGGAAAACTTAGAAACACAAATAAAAGTTCGAAAAATTTATCTAAAATTTGTCGAAGATAGCCAACTTACTATTATAAATGGTAATAATTCGAAAACTAAAGTTTCTGAAGACTTATTTTCAATTATAAAAAAATATCTTAACTAGCTCTCAACTTTTTTAATATTACTTTACCTTTTTTGACCGAGTTTCTATTGGTTTCGTTAATAATAATAGAGCTCAAATCTTCGGGGGAGATATATCTTGGTCCACGTTCGTGAAAAACTCTAAATTCTATTAACTTCTTTTCAAAGATAATTCGCATTAAGTAATAGTCAAAATTTAGTGGACTGCTTTTTTTTTGATTGATCCGATAATAACGTATTGCGAAAAACAAATCTATTACTTTGAATATTTCTTTTCTCAAAGTTTTAAGAAATCTATTTTTCTCCTCTTCATCAATATAATTGAATGTTTTCGATTCAGCCAAACCTATCTCAAAGATTATTTTACAATTAGGTATGGTTGGATAGGTTATTTCTTCAAAACTAAAGGTTTTACAATTAAACTTAGCTAGAGACAAAATAATTTCTTTTTGTACTTTCTTAGTGGGGACTGTCGTTTCAAATCTTTCAATTCTGTGAATGTTTTCAGGAAATTTCTCGCTTAATCCTATCATCCTTTAAAAAGTCCACTCTACTATTTTTTCATTTTTTTAATTTTTTCTAGAGCGGTTAAAACCTCTGATAGGGTACTGGTTAGTTTTTGAAGTTCATCTACATTTTCAGTATTTTCTATTCTATCCTGTAATCTATTAACTTTAGACAGAAGTGTCTTTTCAATTTTATCGTAAGGTGAATCTGGTTTTTTTTCTTCAGATCCTTTTTTCATCACTATTACTTTTTTCTCATCTTTTACACACCATAGTGTTTGATTTTCAAGTCTAAAAAGAGGTGAAGCGCAAGCGGGACATGATAAATTTGTTAATGTAGCACCTTGGCGCAATAAATCAGCCATGCGTTTTATTGTGTCATCTTTATTTTCATTGATCAATATAAAACCCGAAAGTAAATACGTCTCAATGCTTATATAGCTTGATTACTGCGAGAATGAGTGGATGGTAACTAATGGTAAGAAAGAAAAAAGCTGCAGAATATGAAGTGAAAATGCAACAAGCATTGATGGTACTTAATGGTGTATCTGAAGACAGTACTACTCCAAGAAATATTCGACGTGCTGCTAAGGAAGCGATTGAGGTACTTGGAAATACTGGATTTACTCCTGCTGTACGATCTTCAAATGCTGTGTCTAGGTTGGATGAGATTTTGCAGGATCCTAATATGCCTCCCTATACACGAGTGAAACTTTGGAACGTTATGAGCTTAGTTGAAGCAATAAGGGACTAACTGTAGTCCTGTTAACCTATCTATCATTTCTATATACTGATTTTATCTTTGATTTATTAAGCAGTTTATATAAAAAATACTCTAGTTAATTTTTTATAATCGACTATAACTTATCTTGATTATAAAACTATTTTTTCTTTTAATTCTGTGTTATTATTTATTAGGATTTTATGATTTTATTTGTTGATATACTCTATTATACTTCTCAATTTGAAAACATCACAGATATATTCCAGTTATTATATCTAATCCAAGGTTTCCGGGAGGTTCACCTATGGAATATGATGTAATTATTGTTGGTGCTGGTCCAGCAGGAATATTTTCTGCATTGGAATTGACTGAAAAGAACAAATTAAATGTCCTTATTCTAGATAGAGGTTTGGATATTGATCTCCGTAAATGTCCTTCTAGTCGAGGGTTTGAGTGTGTACATTGTGAACCCTGTTCAGTTCTTTCAGGTTGGGGTGGAGCAGGTGCTTACAGTGATGGAAAATTAATTTTATCCACTGAAGTTGGCGGCTGGTTGAATCAATATGTTTCTAAAAAAGAACTTAAAAAACTAGTAAAGTATGTTGATGGAATATACATTCAATATGGTGCCAGTGAACAAGTATATGGTGGAGACACAGAAAAGGTTGACGAGATTGATAGGCAAGCTTCTCTGGCAGGATTAAAGCTTATTCGACAAGAAGTTCGTCATATGGGAACGGATAAATGTTTAGAAACTCTGAGACGAATGAGACAAGAACTTAACGATAAAGTTACATTTTACCCAAAAACTGATGTAAAAGGGCTTATCACTGAGGACAATAAAGTTATAGGGGTTAAAACGACAAGTGGCGAAAAATTTTATGCCAAATATGTAATAATTGCTCCAGGTAGAAGTGGTGCAGAATGGTTTCAGACTGAAGCCCAATTTCTTGGACTAAAAACTGTGAATAACCCAGTAGACGTAGGCGTCAGAGTTGAAGTTTTAGCTTCAGTTATGGAAAAACTAACTAAAACACTTTATGAACCAAAATTAATTTATTTTTCCAAACTTTTTGATGACCAAGTCCGAACTTTTTGTGTTTCTCCTTATGGAGAAGTAACAACAGAATCTTACGATGGTGTGTTAACAGTCAATGGACAGAGCTATGCTGAAAGAAAAACTAAAAATACTAATTTCGCCCTTTTAGTTAGCACTTCCTTTACTGAACCTTTCAAAGAACCTATTGCATATGGAAAATATGTAGCTCGTCTTTCAAATCTTCTTAGCGGCGGTGTAATGGTTCAAAGGTTAGGTGATTTAGTCTCTGGAAGACGCTCAACCCCTGAACGACTTGCTAGAAGTGTGGTTACTCCCACCTTAAAAAATGCGACACCAGGTGATCTAAGTTTTGTTCTTCCATATCGTTATTTATCAGACATTAGAGAAATGCTTCAAGCATTAGACGTAATTGTACCTGGTGTTCACTCAAGAGATACCCTTCTTTATGGTATAGAAGTTAAATTCTACTCGTCTCACCTTCAACTAAATGATGAACTGGAGTCCAAAATTAAAAATATGTTTACAATCGGTGATGGAGCAGGAGTTACCAGAGGTCTTATTCAAGCTTCTGCTTCAGGTGTTATAGTTGCAAGAGAAATCATGAAAAGAGAAAAAATGAAGGCTTAAGAAAATGGTTTATAACTAGATTATACTAATTACTTTATTTTTAATCAGAAGATTTTTTATATTACTCTATGTTCGTTGTTACAAAGGTCTAAATTATGAGTCAAAAAATTGTTGGCCATGGTACATGGTATGATATGATGGCTCAAAAGATAATACAGCGAGAGCAAAAACTTAATCGAAGTTTGTCTAATATCAGAACTGAAATGGGTCTTGGTGCTTCTGGTTTTCCTCATATTGGTAGTCTTGGAGATGCAGCCCGTTCTTATGCGGTTAGTTTGGGGTTAAAAGAAATGAATTATGCTTCTGAACTTGTAGCCTTTTGTGATGATAAAGATGGTCTTCGAAAGGTACCATTTGGGCTACCGGATTCGTTAAAAGAATATTTGGGTTTTCCTGTTTCAAGTATACCTGATCCTTTTGGATGTCATGAGAGTTATGGGAAGCATATGAGTTCTCTTTTGTTGGAATCTTTGGATAAATGTAATATTAGATACAAATCTATGTCTGCTACGGAAGCTTACAAGACTGGATTGTTAACAGAAGAGATCAGAACAATCCTTCTTAACGCTAGAAAAGTTGGAGAAATAGTGAAAGAGGAGGTAGGGCAAGATAGATACTTGGAGGTTTTACCTTATTTTCCTATTTGTGAAAACTGTGGTAAGATATATACAACTAAAGCCTCTAAATTCATTCCAGAAAGTGACACAGTGGTTTATTCTTGTGAAGGCATAGAAATAGGAGGAAACAAAATTCAAGGGTGTGACCACAAAGGTGAATTAGATATAACTACTGGAAACGGAAAATTGAGTTGGAAGGGAGAATTCGCAGCTAGATGGAAAGCTCTAGATATTAGATTTGAAGCCTTTGGTAAAGATATTGCGGATTCAGTTCGAATAAATGATAGAATCTGCAAGGAAATACTCTGTTTTGAACCCCCTTCTCATGCTCAATATGAAATGTTCCTGGACAAAGGGGGGAAGAAAATTTCCAAATCAGCTGGAAATGTTTTTACTCCACAAGTTTGGTTTAGGTACGGATCACCACAATCACTTCTTTTATTAATGTTAAAGCGATTTGTTGGGACTAGAAGCCTTGCCGTTTCAGATATTCCAACCTATATGAATGAGTTTGACTCTCTTGAAGACATATATTTTGGAAAGAAGAAAATAAATGATGAAAAAGAGCTTGAAAAACTCCGTGGATTGTATAAATATTGTTGGGTCATGGATCCTCCTGATCAACCTGATGTTCATGTTCCTTATAATCTGTTATCATTTTTAGTAAAAATGGCTCCTGCAGAGTGTTTGGAAGATTTTCTACTCGAAAAACTTCAAAGTTATCACTATATACACAAAAACCAGATAATTAATCCTGAACTATTCAAACGAATTGATTACGCACTAAACTGGTCCCATGACTTTGATGAGCTTAAGGAAATAAAAGTTGTTTTGGAAGAAAACGAAAAAAAAGCTATAATAGATTTAATAAATCTTTTAAAAAACGAAAATGATGCAGATAAAATTCAAAATACGATTTTTAATGTTGCGAAAAATAACAATCTTAAACCTCGGAAATTGTTTAGACTTCTTTATTCTATTTTAATGGGTGCTAATTACGGTCCTCGGTTGGGACCTTATATTTTAACTATGGGTGTACAGAACGTAATTGAGGCATTAAAAAGAATTTCAAATAGCTGAAAAAAATGATTAAATGTCCAAAATGCAAAACTGAAAATCCTTCTGAGATGAAATTCTGTGGTAATTGTGGAACAAAGATGAAACAAGCTGACGTTGTATGTTCAAAATGTAAAACAAAAAATAAAGCAGGCAGCAAATTCTGTGGTAATTGTGGAAATAAACTCTAATTCCACTTTTTTAAATATCCATTTTTTATTTAAATATCTTAGAAAAAATGAACTATTTAGATAATTATTTATTAGAACTGATCAAAGAATAAAAGCAAGAATCCGCCTATTTTTCGGATATTTCCCTTAAAAAGACCCACTTGTCCTTTTTTTATTGAATATATGGTTCCATTTTCTTTTAGCTGACCTATAAGTCCATGTTTTGTTGAAAATATATTTCCACTTTCTCGGACGATCCCTGCCATACCATTTTTTACGGAAAATATATTTCCATTATCATGAATTATTCCAATTAATTTTTTATCTGATGAAAAAACATTACCATTTTTTTCTATGACTCCAAGCTGGAGACCATTTCTGGTGATTGTTCCTTTTTTATCTACTTCAATAATTCCAAGAGTCATAATTCAATCATCCAGCAATAGATGATTAACAGTTTTAACCTTATGTTAGATTTTCTTCTCAATGTTTCAATTGAATCGCACTATTTTGATTGTTTGCTCTTGTAGACCACTATTTTTAAGTTTCACAAGAGTCTTTAGTATTCTGCCTTTTACCTTTGGTGAAAGTACAATAGGTGATTGTGCTACAATTAAGGGTGCTAATCTGGTAGTTTGGGCCCGTAGTCTAGCACGGATTATGACACCTGCCTGCGGAGTAGGAGACCCTGGGTTCAAATCCCAGCGGGCCCGCCACCGATTATTCTTTTTT
>JAUWJK010000009.1 GCA_030607735.1 Candidatus Bathyarchaeota archaeon | reverse complement strand
AATCACAGATCTAAAAAAGCCTGTTTGCTGTAAAATCTTCATCATTTCTGTTTTTTTAGGAAGCGTATCTTGAGAAACAATTGATGATGAGTTTTGATGGTGCGTTTTTATTTCTTGACTACTGAGAGCGTGAGTTATAATTAATTTTCCTCTAGGTTTCAATACCCGATTTATTTGCTGTAAAGCTTCTATTTTATTTTCCAAATGAGGAAATACGCCAAAACAGGTAACCGCATCAAAAGATTCAGAAGCATAATTGATTTTTTGAATGTTTTGCACTGTAAATGTGATGTTGGGAAGTTTTTCGTATTTTAATTTGCACACTTTAATCATTTTATCGGCAAAATCAATAGCTTCAATTTGACCCCTTGGACCTACCTCATGTAACAAGAACGGAATTAAGATTCCAGTGCCTGTCCCTACATCTAAAATTTTTTGTCCCCTTTTTAAACCAAATTTTGGCACAAGTTTTTCCAAGAAATCCATGAGTTCTTGAGTATGGAAACGTTCTTCCCACGTTGTTGCAAGTTCATTAAAAAATATTTGCCGACTTGTCATTTCTGTAACCTCAAAGACTTTTATTTCTACCTTTTATGATTAGTTCTTTTGATCATTTCCTAATATTTTTCTTGAGTTTAGAGATATTATTAAAAACGTTCCGATTGCTCCGCCGATTAAACCACCAATAGAATGTAATATTGCCCAACCAAAAACACCTCCCCAATTCACTGAAACAGGACTTGCCAAGAAAAATGTTCCAATGAGAAATCCTGCTAGGGCAGCCGATAGAATTGATGTAGACATCATTATAGGAATTGTTAGGCTTGGTTTTTTGAAAGAAGCATCATATCCTATTATTCCTATGACAAAATCAAAGAAAATGCTTGCTACAGTGAAACCTATAAATTGAAAGCCTCCTCCAAGTCCAAAATTTATTGCTGTAGCTATAAGACCAATTATTGTTATTGCCCCCATTTTTCTTATCCACCAAGCAGCTAGGATAAGTATTGAGAAACCTATCAGGTCACATAAGAATGGAAGGCCAAACATGCGAAAGAAAATTGGAGCAAAAAGCGTGTTTAGTACTCCCCATAAAGTTGCGCATAGGGATATTGCTGCTACTTCTGTAGTTTTAAAATACGCCATTATTACACTTCTGGTAACACGTTTTTGAAAAATAGTAATACTATTTACTTATTTAAACACATCTCGATAAAATAACCAAGGGATGTGGATATACCTGACACTCAATAAAGAGTGAAGAAGCAAAAAAAATTGAAAATCAGGTAATAATTCAGAACAAGTTCCTAAAGGAATTCTTTCTACTTTTGAAAAATGATTGCCCTACTTTTCCGAATATTGACATGTGGATAAACTGTGCAGATTTTCTAACTATTGATGCCTATATGAACAAAATTCAAAGTTTGCTTTTAAGTGTTCAATAATTTTAAAACTCGATAAAGTACAAAATACCCCTATTAGACAGTTAAATATTGAGGTTGTATTTTCCCATAAAAAATTATGGAAGATTTATCGTAATTTTGCATTCTTTTTTGCTGCATATAATATTATCGTTTACATTTGCCCCTGTCCATCGAGTAGTAGGAATCTTGGATTCTTCTACCATAAAACTGTGTCAACTGAAGTTGTAATTATAGAAAATATAAACATTTGTTGTTGTGATAAAAATTAAAAATCCAAATTGAGTCTAAGCCCCTGGCACATGTTAGGCCCGTTAGGTAATTGTTTTTGTCGCACTTAGCTTTTCGCCTTTTATGCTTTTGTGCTCAATGACCAGTCGCATTACGCTTTAGCATTGTTCAACACATCAAGATATTGTCTTTGGCACATGAGTTGGTTATTTGGTTGGTTAAATCGAGGTGTACAATATCTGATGCAATGCGGGAGCATGCTCCTCAACTTGGAATTACATAATTAGTGATGCGAGAATATATGTATGTTCTACAAATATTATTTAATATAACAGATTTTATTGCAAAGAAATTAACATGGAAACGATGTAAATGTAATATCAAAGCTGTAATCTGACATCAACTTTAAATAGGTATATGAAGTTAATGTGCCTTCGAAAAAGAGTGGCAAAACAAACTATACACGCCAGAAGAAATACTAAAACAAAAATGGTTCAAGTATTCATGTTTTGGAATATGTTGTAAAGACGGTTTAGTCGGAGTAGACGCTGACAATAAAGAAATGGAAACTATACTGCGAAAAATTATGCCGCCACCTTTTGAAGTTAGAAGTCCACGCCGAAAACTTACACACTTCTATTTTGCAGTAGAAGGGAAACAAGTACAAAACAAATTATTATACTTGAATGAATTGAAAGGAGAAAGTTCAGGAGAAGTAAGAGCCAATAATTATTATCTTGTAGCCCCAGGATCAACAATAAAATATCGCGACTTGGAAACTGGTGAAGAAAAAATTGGAACATACACAGTTACGCAAGACCGGCCGATTGCGGTAATTCATTATAACGATTTTATGAAAGCAATTACTCCTTTTCTTGGAAAAATCAGTAGTCAAAAACTTACTTTGGAACAAATGAAGAAAGGAGTTTCCAAAGGAGAGCGCAACACTACAGGTTTTAAGTACGCTTGTTTTCTGGTTAGAACACACAAGTTTGACCGAGCAACAGCTGTCCAAGAGATGCAACGTTGGAATAACCTATGCACTCCTCCTATGGATAACAGCGAACTAGAACGTATGGTAAACAATGCTCTCGAATACAAAAACGCAGATGACCAAAAAAGAGAAATCTCAACAATAATTAATGAAGAAAACAAGAAAATAAGTGAAGACGTTAGCGATGTTTTCGGTTATAGTGGCGATCAAGAATTTAAGGGAAGAATACAAATAAAAAGTGTTGGAAATCCGCAAAGCCGATATTCCAAACTTACCTTCACATGTTATCGAGAAGAAAGCGATAGATGTGCTAAATGCGGATTTCAAAATTTTACTTTAAATTTCAAAAAAAAATTTGATGCTTCAGCTTTTGCAACATATTTTGACACAAATATCCCAAAAATAGCTTTAACAATTCTAAAAGAGAAAGACATTATCACCACAGGATGCAAAAAGATTCAAGCAAAAGGGGAAAACGAACTATCAATAACACAAACAATTGTTAGCGACAGAATCGGCAATGAAGCTAAAGCTTGGTTTATTCACTCAGATAAATGTGATTTAAGAAAGAGGCCTAACTGGATCTTAGCAAAAGGTTGGTTATGTAGAGGATTAAAAGGCAGAATAGGCGTTTTGGTACAAAAGTTTGTCACAGAAAGTGAAGTAATGAAACCTGATGAAGACGCAATTATTGAAGCAAAACTGTATTTGAAAAAAATAACCACAGAAGATAAACCAACAATAAAAAAGATTGCCGATACCTTCCAGAGAAAATCTAACCTTAAAGGCGAAGAAATAACAAGAGGTTTTGAAGCGGACTTTCTTACAATAGCCTCCCCTATATGGGTTAAAACTCCTGAAGGGCCACGAAACTTAAGCATGACGAGTAGTGAAATCGGAAAAACAACTACTGCAAAAAGTCAGAGAGTAAGAGAAGTAATCGAGTGGCTTAAAGCAGGGAAATATGGAAGCGGAAAAATGACCACTGCAGGAATAGCTGCAGGATCAGAAAAGATTGAAGGCATGGGTTGGGTAACAAAAAAAGGATTATTACCTTCTTTTGATTTGTCTTTTGTTATATTAGATAATATGTTTTCAAAAGCTCTAGATGCTTTTGTTGAGAGCAGAAGAAATGGAGTAATAATGGTAAACTCAATTCAAGGAGATACTGAGTTATGGGCAAGAACGCGCCTTAAACTATTGGCAAATCCTAAAATCTCTGTTGACTCTCACGTTCAAAAATGCACAACTCTAAAAATGCACTCAAAAAAGTGGATTGCTCGGTTAACTTTTGCCATTTTCACTTATGGAGTACCAACTAAAGATCGGTATGATTCAACAATTACTGAACTTACAGAGGAAGACGAGTTACTTCTTAAATGCACAAAAAATGTTCTGCTTTGGAATTTAAGCCTGGAGAGGACATACACTGTTCAGAAAGAGCATTGGTCTAAAATAATGATTCTCAGCGAACAACTAGAAAACAAGTTTAGAAATGAAGAGATCCCATTACTTTTAAGATCGATCCCTCATAAAATCGCTACATTAGCAAGTTGCTTTGCGTTGTTTGAGGGTGAAGATGACCCTTTAGAACGACATATCCAACAAGCGTATCAATGGTTGTATGATTGTGCGGTTGACATCCAGTTGGATGAGTATACTGCTTTGTATAAAGAGGAAAACACGCTTGAAGAAGAAGAATATCTGATTTTAGAGAAAACGGTTAACGATGGTGTTAAATCAGATATGCACAGTGGAGGATCAATAAAGGAAACAGTGACTTACGGTTTTTTGGAAAAGATTGCAAAGAAATCTCCAATACCATTAGAGGAAATGGCAGCTTCTTTAGGTGTTTCTGAGCCAACCATAAAAAGACGATCAAAAACTATGAAGGGTTTGGGGATAACGAAAAGCAGTAAAGACGGCTACTTTTTTACGGTTAAAGGAGTTAAGTTCTGGAAAAACTGGATCAAAACAATAAAAGTTATTGTTGTTAAACCAGAGAAAAAATCTGGTGATGGTGATCCCGATGATACCTATGATCTCGATTTAAATGATCATATAGGTAAAAAAGTTGAAAATAATTTATTAGATTATACTAAAAACACTACAAAAGAAGAAAAAAATAGTATCATGTCTGTTAAAAGTGGTATCAATGAGATCATCGGGATCATAGGTAATGGTGAGAAACAAGATAGTAAAAAAGACCAGGAACAAACAAGTGTCCTTGGTGTCCAAAATAATATAATTACATCAGATAAGGTTGATTCTGGTGATTTATCTGGAGAAAACAGTCCTGAAGTAGACGAAGACGATTCGTTAAGCTTGTTAGATCATGGTGAACTTGTTGCTTATGTTGAGCGAACTAACAAGGCGTTTCCTTGTAATGATAAGTGTGGTTTGGCAGCTGAATGGAAAGTACAAAACGATGGAAAAACGTATTATTTCTGTAATAACTGCTTCCAGAAAACTCGAATGAATCTTGAAATTAATGATTACAAAGTGAGATTCAAGGAGGAGTCTTCTTAACGTGACTTCTGCTGTTTTGGCTTGTCCTGAGTGTAACTCAAATCGATTTTACAAGGATGGTTTGCGCTATGCGAATGAAGGGCAAATACAGCGTTATCTATGTCGAAACTGCGGTTATCGTTTCAGCGAAAAGTCATATAAAGTATGTCCGACAAATAGGAATCACCAATTATGCGTTATAAAGAAGGCGAAAAAATTGGACTCGCAAACAGAAACAAAGACTGTTGCGGGAGTATCTCTAATAGACAACCAAGGCAATAAAGGAAAAATAATCGAATATCTCTGGTACATGAAAAAACAAGGATACGCAAAAACAACAGTTCAGACCTATGTTTCTATCATAAAACTGTTACACAAAAAAAATGCGGATCTTAAAGATCCAGAAAGCGTCAAAGAAGTAATTTTTCAACAGAGCACCTGGGGCAATGGAAGAAAATGGAACGTGGTTAAAGCTTACACGCTATTTCTGAAAATGCAAGATCTGACATGGGAAAAACCAAGATACAAACCAATCCAAAAAGCACCCCTCATACCAACAGAAAAAGAAATAGACCAACTAATCGCTGGATGTAGCAAGCAAGTAGCAACATTTCTTCAAGTTCTAAAAGAAACAGGTGCACGAAGAGGCGAAGCTTTCAACCTGAACTGGAAAGACATCGATCTAGCAACAACACAGCTAACAATAACCCCTGAAAAAGGCAGTCTTCCCAGACAATTTAGGATCTCAACAAAACTTGCAGGAATGATAGGAACTCTTTCACAAAGACCCGGTAGGATATGGCAATATGCAAACATAGACAATCTGGATAAATCCTTTAGAAGGCAAAAAAAACGAATCTCGTTTAAACTTCAAAACCCAAAACTGCTAAAAATTCATTTTCATCTGTTACGTCACTGGAAGGCAACCACCGAATATGCGAAAACAAAAGATCTATTGTATGTGCAAAGACTGCTTGGACATAGAAGCATGAAAACTACACTGCGATATACACAATTAATTGTACTTCCTCAAAATGAGGAGTATATTTGCAAGGTAGCTACAACAATTGAGGAAGCGAAAAAGCTAATCGAAGCCGGATTCCAATACGTCACCGACCATGAAGACCAAAAGTTGTTTAGGAAAATGAAAACTTCATATCTTGGAACGTAATACCGTAGTCCCTACTTGAGGACCCGTAGTCTAGCACGGATTATGACACCTGCCTGCGGAGTAGGAGACCCTGGGTTCAAATCCCAGCGGGCCCGCCACCGATTATTCTTTTTTTTACTTTATTATTTAGTCATGCTGAATTATTGAATTAGTTGTTCCCAATTATTAACTAAGTCAAGAACTTCTTGAACAGGATGACCCCCATAACTTCTTAATCGTCTCCGAAGCTCAAAATTATTTACTACTCCCTTCTGAAAATCTAATAACTTTTTAGCACCAGTAGCAAAATAGAGAATACCATCAATGCCCGTTCGTGCACAACGAACACTAGTATTTAATAATTCAGTAGGCGGTGGAACATCTTTTGGGCTATCCCCAGGACATGAAACATATAAGCTAATATAAACAGGTTTTTTTAGGATTTTTTTGAAACCTCTAGATAGCATTTCCCAATACCAGGGAGTTGCATAGCTTTTGCTTAACATCACAACATTAAATGCGTCAGCATATTTCGCGAGATCATCAAAATCAACTCCATAGCGTTCATAAGCGGTAATCGGATCAGGTTGAATACACATAACTAACTCTTTTTTTACATGTTCTCTAATTTGTGAAATATAACCAGTAATTTCTTTTCGTCGCCATTCCAACCAACCAAGTCCACTTTTCTTCCATAGTTTCTTACATCGTGGACATGTGCAATGACCATGATCTGCAAAATATTGGCTATTAAGCCATATTCCCGGTGATTGTCGATCAACCTCTTCAATATATTTTATTTGTTCCGCTCTATGTTCAGGTTGTGTTGCACATACCATATCCCAATAAATATTATATTTGTAATTCCCAAACTGGGCGGGGCCAAGAAGCGATTGGGAAATCCAATTTTTATTTTTTTGAGCAGCTACATTATCAGCAAAAACTGCTATGTTGCTATTCATGTCTTGTACAGGTGTAATTCTTTTACCTGTTTCTTGTTTAACTCGTAAAACATGAAAATCAAAACCTTCAGCTTTTTCCGGTTCATAAACATACGCTCCAAATCTCAAGTTATTCACCTATCTCATGCAAAGAAACAAAATAACGATTATAATGTTTCGGATATTTGCCCCTTTTGTAACTATCCAGTATTTTTACATCAAATATTTTCTAACTATTTATTTTATTTCTAATAATTAAAAAACCACATTTGAAGGACATGTTAATCTGATTTTTTATGATAGAATCTAGTGATTGAATTTAATATTTGGAAAGAAGGTTCAAGTGATAACGAAAATGGCGATTGTTTTTATCTTATTCTCTGCTTGAAAGAATAATTATGTAATCTGCTGTATCAGCACACATGTCTGCAGCATGTTCAATAAACTCGATTAAATCGTCAAAAATAATCAAAGCTCCAGGATTCACACTTTTACCATATTTTACAAACAGCATCTTTGTTCTCAAGTATTCTTTGTCTAACTCATGTTCAATTATCCCAACTTTTTCTGATCTACTTATCGCAATTTTTGGATTATCAGAGATCTTTTCAATACTTGTCTGAAGTTTTTGAGCGATTTCTACCAGTTTTGAAGTCATAAACACCATTTTTCTACTTAATTCTTCTGGTATTTCTGACTCTGATAACATCTCCAAGCATCTTCCCGCATCTTTTGTATGATCTGCTAGAGTGTCTAATCTCTTAACAAGATGCAGTAAATCTTCTCGATAATCCGATATGAGTGCGGCGCCTTTCGATAACTCTCTGAAAACCTTTGTTCGTAGTTGGTCTACTTCTTCTTCAGCTTTGTAAAGATTTTTTAAGTGTTTTTTTGTTTCTTTGATGTTCTTTTCAGCAAGACTTTTTGCTGCTTTATTAAGCAATATCACTGTATCAAAAGCTTTAATTATTTGATTATGGGCAATTTCTAATCCTTTTGTTCTTCTTCTTTTTTCAAACCATCCATACTTTTCTCTTTCCAAAGAATCCAACTCCTCAATTAACAACTAAATCAATGAATCCGTGTTGAATACATTATTTGATGGTTTCATCTACATTCCTTTTTCTGAAACCCAATATTCTTTTTGGAGACCGTTCAATTTTGTTATTAACTCTTTTTTAAACACGGGAACTTCTTTTTTGTATCTCTCTACAGCTTCATGCAAAACTGGAAAAACATCAGTTCTATGAGCACCAGCAACAGAAACATAGACTAAATCTTCTCCTACTTCAAACTCACCAAGTAAATGGTGAATTTGAACATTAATTATCCCTTTTTTTAGGGATAACTCCCTGCAAATATTCAATAAAACCTCATTTGCTTTTTCTTCATAAGCCTCAAGTTTGAGTTTTTGAACATTCTCTCCTTTTATAGTTTCACCACGAACTATTCCAATGAATTGGGCTATCGCTCCGGCTTTTGAATAATTTTCACTCTTAGAAGTATTTTTGATTAAATCT
Source organism: Candidatus Bathyarchaeota archaeon (assembly GCA_030607735.1). Classification (GTDB taxonomy): domain Archaea; phylum Thermoproteota; class Bathyarchaeia; order Bathyarchaeales; family Bathycorpusculaceae; genus AD8-1. The sequence goes on along the minus strand of JAUWJK010000009.1, from coordinate 21,275 downwards.
ATAACTGAAAAATCTCCTTTTTGATGGACCCCCGCCTGATAGCTCAAGTAAATTCCCTCTTTTCTAAAAATATGTGTTTAGAGTAATATTTTCGTTTCTAAAGAAGTTTAGTTTAATTAAAATAAAAAGTTAAGAAAATAGACTTTTTTTCTCAGAAGAAAGTGTCTATTATTCTTTAATAACTTCTTCATCTGGTTGATCTGGTTGATCTGGTTGATCTGGTTGATCTGGTTGATCTGGTTGATCTGGTTGATCTGGTTGACCTAATAGTTTAGACTTATTAATTCCTACATGTCTAAGAGGCGCCACTCTTTTTGCTTCATTGTATACGTCTGAAGCTATTTTTCCTAAAACAACTTCTTGAATAAAAGAATCCAAATTTAATGTTGACGCTTTTTCTTTCACAGTTTTATCCATTATTCCTCGAATAATCTTTTCTTGAGATGTTTTTATTCTTGAAAGTGTTAATGCTGAAACTGAAATTCTAAGTTTATATCCATCTTTAGTAACTAAATTAAACAAACCACTCACTTTTGTTGTTCTTCTTCTAACGAGGCTTCTCATGTAATCGCGTGAGTATTCATGACCTTTAAAAATTGTATAAGCGGTTTTTCCTTCAAGTTTGTTTATCTGGAAGAATATCTTCAGATTCTGATGGGAAAAATCACTTGTAATATCATAGAGTGTTGCCTCTACAGTTCTTCCAATTAGCTGTTTTGGATCTGCTGCGGGTATATTAGCTAATTCAATGTTTCCAAAAAATGAAGGTGCTAACGTCATGTACCATGATTTTCCTCGCCATTTATCGCGAACATGTCTGCTTTTACCCTTTTTTCCTTTTGAAGACAATTTTATCATCCAAACGTGCCAACTCACTCTCAGAGTTGTATTAAAAGGTTTACCGTTAAAGACTTATCTTCTCTATATTGCCCATATATTTTTTTAAAACTTTAGGCACAGAAATTGATCCATCATATTGCTGAAAATTTTCTAATATTGCAACTATTATTCTTCCTGTTGCCACAGCTGTAGAATTCAATGTATGTACAAATCCTTTTGTGGGTGCCCCCTCTTTTTCTCGATATCTTATATCTAATCTTCTGGCTTGGTAATCTGTACAATTACTGCACGAAACAACTTCTCTGTAAGCTTGTTGGGCTGGCATCCAAACTTCTATATCGTACTTCTTTGCGGCAACAGTTCCAATATCTCCTGTACAAACATTAACCAACCGGTAAGGAAGACCAATTTTTTTCACTATGATCTCAGCATTATTTATGAGTTCTTCGTGAAGTCTCCACGACATTTCAGGTGTACAGAAAATAAATTGTTCTATTTTATTGAATTGATGAGTTCTGAAAATTCCTCGTGTATCTTTTCCATGAGACCCTGCTTCTTTTCTAAAACATGTACTTATACCGGCAAATTTAAGAGGTAACTCTTTTTCTTTTAACACCTCTTTCATAAACATTGCTGCCATAGGATGCTCAGATGTCGCAATCAAATACAAGTTTTCTTTCTCAATTTTATATAACACATCTTCAAAGTCGCTTAGGGAAGTTACTCCCTCATATGCTTCTTTTTTCATAAGGTATGGAGGTTCAATTGGCAAATATCCCTTTTTACCTATTTCTTCAAGCGCAAAATTCGTTAATGCCAAATCCAAAAGTGCTCCTGCTCCTTTTAGATAAAAAAATCTAGCTCCCGCCACTTTTCCGGCTCTTTCAATATCAATTATTTTCAGTTTTGTCCCTAGTTCAATATGGTTCTGAATAGGAAAATCAAACTCTGGAATGGCTCCCCACTTTTTTATTTCAATATTTCCTTTTTCATCTGTTCCGATAGGTACAGATTCATGTAACAAATTTGGAATTTTTAAAAGATATTCGTTTATACTGTCTTTTGCACTCATAACTTCATTTTCAATTTTTTTTATTTGGATCTCAATTTTCCTGGCTTTTTCAATATACTCTTTAGCATCTTTTTTCATTTTTTTTATTTCAGCTATTTCATTTGTAGCCAGTTTTCTTTTGTGACGAAGGCTATTTAATACTGTTAAGTTCGTTCGCCATTTTTTATCTAAAATAATTAACTTATCCAACCTTTTGGTGTGTTCTGGGTTACCTCTTTTTAAAAGATTGTTTCTTACCGATTCTGAATTTTCTCGGATAAGTTTAATGTCCAACATTTATATCACATTCTATCTGTTCTTAGTCTGAATAATATTTTTACTATTAATCTTATTAATTAAGAAATAATGTTAATTCCTATTAAAAATGAAAAAATAAAAGAAAATATGGTTTTTTAATCTACTATTTGTCACGATGCAACTCATGCAGTTTTTGTCATTGTTATTTCCATCGTTGAAACCATTCTGGATCTGTTTTCTCCCTCTCTTGGTGGCATTTCAGCTGTACCAATGGCTATCTTGGTTACCTTTAAGTCTTTAATAAACCGGTTTTTGGTAATTTCAGCTACATCAACAGCTGTAGTTATTGCTTGACCACGTGCTTTTAGAGTTATTTCTTTTAGATCTCCTTGGGATAGACTGGTAATTATAGCCAAAACATAGGCCATGGGGGGTTTGTTTCCAACGAATATAACATCTGTGTTTTCAGTCATTTTCTTCACTCCTTTTTGTTATCAATTTTTGTAACGTTATCTACTATATATTTCTGTCTCTGACAGTACGTTACTGCCTCCTATTATCTAGATCCTACTTATAAATTCGTTGAAATTCCCATTATTACTCTTAGAAAAAATACTACTCAAATAAAATATTAATTACTCATTACTTAACCTCTAAAAATAATGCGACTTTTTTTATTGGTTATATTATTAATTTACAATTTTGGTATCGGCCAGCTTAAATAATGAATTATTACTTACAAACTATGGGAGAAAATTGCTTTCCAAACTAAAAGAAAAAGTTCAAACTCTGTTATTTGCTGAAGCGAGAATAGCGCATAAAATAGGTTTGACTCCAAATATTGTGAGTGTATTAGGTATCTTTTTTTCTATGTTTTCAGCTATTCTTTTTTCGGTATCACTTAATGAAAGATGGTTTCTCTTACTTGCTACAACTCTTCTTTTGATTTCAGGCTTTTGTGATATATTAGATGGAATTCTAGCTAGGACCTATCAACAAGAAAGCGTTTTTGGCAGTTTTTTTGATTCGCTATTAGATAGATACTCTGATTCGTTTGTTTATATTGGAATAATCATAGGTGGGTTGTGTGATCCACTATGGGGGCTTCTCGCTCTTACCGGCTCATTACTAGTTAGTTATAGTCGATCAAAAGCTGAATCTATTGGAATAAAAATGATGTCTATAGGGATAATGGAGAGAGCTGAACGTTTAATTCTTTTAATGGCTTCAAGTATTATAGCCTTCTTTTGGTTGCCTGCTCTAAATATTGGAATAATAGCTTTAGCTATTCTATCCAATCTTACAGTTTTAGAAAGAGGATTATATACTTATAAAATGTTAAAAACAAAGTAGCTAAAAATTAGCGTCTTCTTCTTACTCGTGAATGTCTATCGACTTCAGATCTGACCTTTACAATTCCCCTGTGAACAGCGCATGATATACAATACCATTTTGTATCGGTCCAAGAAGCTAAATATGTACCTTGGGCTCGCAGTTCTTTACCCAATTGATGATCCACTAAAGAAACTCTTCTGGTTGATCTTTTTGCCTTATCACGTGGTACCACTTGCCCACAACTTCCACATTGGATTGTAGTTCCGCTTCCTTTACTTCCTTTTGATCTTCCTCGGCTTTTTCGCTTAAATGGCACTTTTTTGTCCTCTTTTAGCTCTAACTTGAAATAGTAATTTTACTGCCTTATATATTTGATCGTAGATTCAAGAGATAAGCAATGTTGGCTTTTTTATTAATTTTTGGAATTATTTTTCCTGAAGCTGAGGTCATTAAACTAGTAATTCCTGGGCCATGACCTGCTGTAACACAATTTGTGTGAACTACTATTCCAATGGAAATAGCTCCCTGACGATATATTCTCCCAAAAGAATGATCTGCATCCTTTATTGCTACCAAATCTCCGAGTTTTAAATCATCTAAACCATAATCCTTTATCATTTTTTTATCAAACATCTGGAGATCATAATCTCCAGAATGAACGTGATTAGCTCCTAATCCTGAACCCATTATAGCCGCTGGAATAATATGTGTCACCGGTACCTGAATTTTTCCATCAACTTCTTGGAGATTCAAGACCTCCAAAAACTTTGGATCCATATTCATCATTCTGATTTCTGGATAATCTACTAATTTCAGTCCAACCCCAAAAGATTTTATCAGAATTTTATCCCCTGGGATCAATTTCTCTAAAGTATCTGATGGGAAGTCAACTAAAACATGTTCTATTCCTCCATGTTTACCAGTGACAACACCCACAGAACCCTTTGCATCTCCATTTACAATCCTTGCTGTATTTCCGATGCATGAAAAAACGTTAAATGCTGTATTTGCTGCATTTCCATATCGTGAATCATTTTCTTTATTTTCTAAACTTACTCCTGGTTCAACATGATCAGCTTCCCAACCACATGCCAGATCTCCAACTCTGAGGTTATATGTTATCCCTCCAACCCCTGGAAAAATTAATGGTATTCCATTAGCTGAAATTCTATAGACTGATTTACTTACTACAGGACTAGAAACTTCCCCTATAACTGATATTTTAATAAGTTTGTTAGCGTTTGTTTTTATCACTTATATCCCTCTTTTTGTTAGATGCAATTGCAATTCAAAGGATAATAAAATATCTATAGGCCTTCTAACTTTAAATTATCTATTAATCCCCCTTTAGGAACTCTTAAATGTTCGATTATTGGTCTTGATTTGTGAAAACCAGCATATGGATAAATTGGATTGAGATGTATTACTCATGTCAGAAATTGGATTAACTTCAAAAATGTTTGTGAAAGACGTAATGTCAAGTCCAGTAGTGACATTGGATGAATTTGTAACTTCCAACAAAGTTGCAAAAATAATGGCTAAAAAAGCTCTTGGTTGTATCATTGTTACCAACAAAATTGGGAAACCTGTGGGGATAATTACTGAGCGTGATCTTGTTCAAAGAGTTTTAGCAAAAAATCTGGTTCCAGATACTATTGAAGCTAAATCAATTATGACATCACCTTTGGTCACAATTTCTCCTGAATCTACAGTGACTGAAGCAGCAAAACAAATGAACAGCCTAAACATTAGGCGGCTAGGCGTAATTTACAAGGGATCTCTTAATGGGATAGTGACTAGTAAAGATGTTTTAGGAGTTATGCCTGAATTAATTGAAATAATTCAAGAGAAAACTCTCATTGGTTGTTCTACAGAAATCGATCAAAATATGGAGATTCCTTTGGCTCCTATGTCTGGATATTGTGATAATTGTGATGTTTACTCTGAAAACCTGAAATTAATTAATGGCGAAAACGTTTGCGACGACTGTCGTATAGACTTGGAAGAATAAGTGTCAGAATAATTTAACTTATTAAAGTTTAAACAGTTTCTAATTGAATCGAATACTTTTTTATGTCGAAATACCGGTTATTTTAGTTGAAGCGAGATACCTTGATTGTTGATTCTGTTTTGACTAATGCGAAAGCGTATATAAACAAAGAACTTGTTCAATGTTGCATAGCCATAGAAAATGGTAAGATCTTCAAGATTTCCAAAGAAACTCATATGCCTAAATCAGACAATAAAATTGACTTAAAAAATTTTCTTGTTTTACCAGGATTAATTGATCCTCATGTTCATCTTCGTAGTGAAGGAAAATCCTATAAAGAGGATTTCTACACTGGGACTGCTGCTGCAGCTGCAGGTGGATTCACAACTGTTTTAGATATGCCTAACAATCTCCCTGTAACGTTTAGCTGTGAAACACTAAGAAATCGCGTCAAACTAGCTGAAAGCCGTATTCTAGTCAATGTTGGATTCTACTCAGAATTTCCTAGAGATCTAATTGAACTTACAGAAATTGTCAAAGAAGGTGCAATAGCTTTTAAATTATTCTTGGCTCGCCAAATTGGGGGTTTAAATATTGATAACGATCAGGATCTTCATGAGGCTCTTATTAAAGTTAATGAGTTGGATTTACCCTTTGCAGTTCATGCGGAAGACAAAAATTTATTGATGATGAACGAAAAAAAACTGAAAAACTCCAACAAAACTGATTTTAAAGCTTTTTTGAAAGTCCACTCGGAAGAAGTTGAATATGTTGCTATTAATCGTTTACTTAGGTTAAATGGTGATACTGGTGGTTTGCATTTTTGTCATGTTTCATCTATGAAAGGTTTAAACTCTATAATTAATGCGAAAAAAACCAATCCAAAGATAACCTGTGAAGTAACTCCTAATCATCTTTTGTTATCTGACATTGATTTTGATCGTTATGGTTCAATGTTGGTGATGATGCCGCCTCTTCGTGGCATGGATAATGTAAATGCTTTATGGAAAGCATTAAGGAGTGGCTGGGTTGATGTACTAGGATCTGATCATGCTCCTCACTCTGTGGAGGAAAAGATGAACACTAATGTTTGGGATGTAAAAGTTGGTTTACCTGGTTTAGAAACGTCTCTCCCTTTAATGTTAACAATGATAAAAAATCGTCTTCTCACAGTTGGGGACCTTGTTTTGCTCTTTTCAGAAAATCCAGCGAGAATTTTCAAGTTGCATAATCTCGGATATATCAAAAAAGGAAAAAATGCTGATTTTACAGTTATCGATTTTAAAAAGAAATATAAAATTGACGCTTCATCATTTTATTCAAAAGCCAAGTATTCACCTTATGATGGCTGGGACGTTCAAGGAGCTCCTGTGAAGACTTTTGTTAATGGCTTATTAGTTATGGATGAACAAAGACTTGTTGCTAAGATGGGTAGTGGCACTATTTTAAAGAGAAATCTTTAATGAGAATACTTTTAGATACAATGTTTAGGAAACTAACAATGTGGTTTCATATTTTATGATATGCTATTTTTGCTGAATGTAAAAGATCGAAATAAACTTTTTAGAGAAAAAAAGAAAGCTATATTATGCTCATTGGAGATTTTGGGCTTTATCAAAATCTATTAAACATAGCCAAATTTTTTTATGTTTTTTATTATAATCGGGCTGAAATACTTTGTAGAGTTAAAAAAAATTTAACTCTAGCTATAAAGCCATTTTAGTGGTATATCCTGAAAAGTGCCATCAGGCAAAGTTCTTCGTATAGTTATTGGCAAAGTTTTAGCGTTAAGCTCCTTAATTGCAATATCAATTGGGTTTGTATCATTCTTGGTTACTTCTATCAATATTGGGGCCCCCATGGAAATCTGAAGTGATCTAGCTCCTACTATTCTAGCTTTCTCAAACCTTGTTATTTTTGGAGGTCCAATAATTATTTCTTCTTTTTTTGACATGATTAATATGCTCCAGCGCCTGGGTATCCTCCGGGAGCTCCCCCTGGAGGCATTGGTGGTGTTTTCATTTTACTCGCTGCGAGAATGTCATCTATCCTCAAAATTAATGAAGCTGCTTCAGTTGCTGATTTTATTATTTGCTTTTTGACTGCAATTGGTTCAATAACTCCCATCTTAGACATATCCTGAACTTTTCCTGAAAGAACTTCAATTCCTGCCCATTTTTGTCCTTTTTCGTGTCTTGATCTAAGTTCTGATAAAATATCTATAGGATCTAATCCAGCATTTTCGGTTAATGCGATTGTCAATGATTCTAAGGCTTCAGCAAAAATTCTCACTGCTATTTGTTCCCTTCCTGGCAAAGTTTCTGCATACTTCTTTAGTACACTTGCCATTTCTAGTTCAGGAGCACTACCTCCAGCTAAAATTTTAGGTTCTTCTAATATGTCTTTTATTACACACAAAGCATCATGTAATGAACGCTCAGCTTCCGCAGTTAATCTTTGGGTTCCTCCTCGAATCAAAATTGTAACCGCTTTTGGATTTTTGCATCCTTCAATAAAGATCATTTTATCTTCTCCGATTTTTCTTTCCTCTACCAAAGCTGCATAGCCCAGATCTTTTGATGTAATGTCTGATAGGTTTGTTACAATTTTGCCTCCTGTGGCTTTCGCGAGTTTTTCCATATCTGACTTTTTAACTCGGCGAATTGCAATCACTCCTTTTCCCGCAAGGAAATGTTGTGCCATATCATCAATTCCTTTCTGACATATCACAACTTGAGTCCCTGCGTCTATAATTTTATTAGTCATCCCTCGGATGATACTTTCTTCCTGATTAAGGAACGCGTTTATCTGTTCAGGAGTTTCTATGTTGATTTTTGCGTCTATCTCGGTTTTTTTAACTTCTAGAGCTGTGTCGAGAAGTGCAATTTTGGCTTTCTCTACTCTTTTGGCCATTCCTGAATGAACAATTTCTTTATCAAGGATTATTCCATTTACTAAAGATGTATCCTTCAAGGATTCGCCAGTTTTTTTCTCAACTTTGACATCTTCTACATCTACATTGTAGCTCTTTTCTTCTTTGTTTGCAACTGATAACATTGCTTTAACTGCCATTTCTGCCAAGAATTCTTTATCTTCAGAAACAGTTTTACTTGCCATAGCTGTAATTGCAGCTTTAATTAGGTATTCTGTTTTTTTCAAATTTACCGGTATAGCAATTTTTTCAAGAGTCTCAAGTGCCTTTAAGGCAGCTTTTTTATAACCGTCTATAATTATTGTAGGGTGAATATTTTTATCAATAAGTTCTTCTGCTTTGCTTAGTAACTCCCCAGCTATTATAACCGCTGATGTAGTTCCATCGCCAGTTTCATTGTCTTGTGTTTTTGCAACTTCTACAAGCATCTTTGCCGCAGGGTGTTGAATGTCCATTTCATCTAAAATTGTGCGACCATCACTTGTTATAGTTACATCCCCAAAACTGCTAACTAACATTTTATCCATGCCTTTTGGTCCTAAGGCAGATCTCACGCTTTCAGCAACAATCTTAACAGCCGTTATATTAGCATGTTGTGCCTCTCTTCCACGAGATCGGTTTGATCCTTCTTTTAATACCATAACTGGAACTGACAAATTATCCATAATCTCCTTTAATGCGCACAACAACAAAACATGTTGCCAATATAAATTTTTCTTAGGCTTAATGTTAGACTTTGCTTAGTGTTTTGGATCCTTTTTTTTAAAATTTAACTATTTTTTTCTGGTTAAATAGCTTGGTTTTTAGTTAATAGATAGCTACTTTGTCTACACCTGAAATGTTTAGTAATTCAGGAATTAGTTTTCCCGGTATTTTTTTTTCTACTATTAATGTAAGTTTTGGTTCAGGTGAAAGTTCTGGATCATCTACAATTGCTTGTCTGATACTTAATGCATTTTGAGTTAGAATCATTGCTGCTTTAGCTAATATTCCAGTTTTTTTTGCGTCCAAGGGAGTAATCTCGACTACTCCTAAATCCAAATGTTTTGCTAATCTTTTTAATGAGTGCCCAGCTGGTCTTAATTCCTCAAAGATTAATCTCAATTTTCTGTTTGCGTTGATTATTTTTAGTGTTTCATTTACTGTTCGTCTATCAACTTTGGCAGTTCGAGCAATTCTGATTGGAGGAATTTCAATTTGGTTGAGGTATATTTTATTATTTTTTGTGCATAGTCCATTTTCTACTAGAACACGCGCTACTCGAAGGCGTTCGGGATATTGCTCCAAATATTTTTTTATATTGTTCCACATTAATTTTTCCTTATGTATCTTTTTGTTCATCTTAGTATAAATATGCTGCTTTGATTCTCTGAAGTAAAACCGTTTAATATTTGGTTATTTCAATTTTTGCACATTTTTGTTAACATCATGTACAAAAACATACACAAGACTTAATATTCTATTTTTGCAGAAATTATATTTTGTATTTAGGAGAAATTAGTATGCCCAGCAGAAAAATACTTCTAGATGAAGATCAGATACCCAAACAATGGTATAATATAACCCCAGATTTGCCAAAACCTCTTCCTCCTTTCATAGATCCCGCAACAAGGGAACCGGGAGTAGGAATAGTTCCTAGGATATTTCCAAAAGAAATCATAGGTCAAGAACTAAGCAAAGATCGTTGGATAGATATCCCAGAAGCTGTAAGAGAGGTCTATAAGTTATGGAGGCCCACTCCACTATTTAGAGCTATAAATTTAGAGAAAGCTTTGAAAACACCTGCTAAAATATATTATAAATATGAAGGAGTTAGCCCTTCAGGGAGTCATAAACCTAACACAGCTGTTCCTCAAGCTTATTATAATATGAAAGCCGGAACAAAACGTCTAACCACAGAGACTGGTGCTGGACAATGGGGATCTGCATTAGCCTTTAGTGCTAATATTTTTGGATTAGATGCCACAGTATATATGGTCCGAGCGAGCTATGACCAAAAACCTTACAGAAAAATCATGATGGAATCTTTTGGTGCAGAATGCTATCCTAGTCCCAGCAACAGAACCGAAGCTGGTAGAAACATTCTGAAGGAAGATCCAGATAACAAAGGCAGTTTAGGTATAGCAATAAGTGAAGCAGTTGAAGACGCACTTATTAATGAAAAAGAAGCCAAGTATACTATAGGTAGTGTTTTTAATCATGTTTTAGTCCATCAAACCGTTGAAGGCTTAGAAGCTAAGAAACAACTTGAAATTGCTGGAGATTATCCAGACGTGATTTTCGGATGTATTGGTGGTGGTAGCAGTTTCTCAGGATTTTTCTGGCCTTTCTACTACGATAAAGTAGCTGGCAAAGCACCGAAAGAAACAAGATTTGTAGCAATAGAAGCAACAGCTTGTCCTAAACTTACAAAAGGCGAATATGTGTACGATCATGGTGATACTGCAGGAATAACTCCATTGGTTCCAATGCATACTCTAGGTCATGACTTTATACCCGCTCCAATTCACGCAGGCGGACTGCGTTACCACGGGATTGCACCTACGTTAAGTGTTTTGCGTAGCGAAAACCAGATAGAAGCCAAAGCATACAATCAAATAGAGGTATTTGATGCCGCAAAACTTTTCCTCCAAACTGAAGGAATAATTCCTGCTCCAGAACCCTCTCATGCTATTAAAGCTGTAATTGACGAAGCACTAAAATGTAAAGAAACTGGTGAAGAAAAGACCCTCGCCTTTGTACTTTGTGGTCATGGTCACTTTGACATGCAAGCGTACGATTCTTACCTATCAGGAAATCTTCTTCCATATGAATATCCAGCAGAAAAAGTTGCAGCAGCTATGCAAAAACTAAAACACCGTTATCCATGGCTTGACGAAGTTAATAAAAAATATATCTAAAAAAATAGGTAACTATAGCAAAAGACTGATGTTGAACTTTACATAATCTTTTTTGCTATAGTTTTCTGTTTTCCTCTTTTTATGCTAAAAGAATTATTTTGAGAACTTTTAGTTTATTTATGTCAAAAGAAAAATAATTACAGATCGCATCAAGAATTGATGGTAAATTGAAAACTTTGGGTTTTATTATTAATCCGGTAGCTGGAATGGGTGGCGCTGTAGGCCTTAAAGGAACTGATGGACATGATATTCTAAATAAAGCTATAAGACTGGGAGCAAAGCCAATTGCTTCAGAAAGAGCCGAAAAATTTCTCCTAGAATTGGGTATTCTTATACCAAATTTGCAACTTTTTGTTGGAGGAGGTAATATGGGAGAAGATACTGCTAAAAAATCTGTTTTTGAATACCGAATTTATGGAAAAGCTAAACAATCAACAACTTCAGATGATACTATAAAACTTGCTTCTGCTCTGTCCAAGTTGGATTTGGATCTTATTGTATTTTGTGGCGGTGATGGAACAGCTCGTGATATAGAAAAAGCAGTTAATCTTTCTATTCCTGTTTTAGGTGTTCCAACAGGAGTGAAAATGCATAGTGGTGTTTTTGCAGTAAATCCACGCGCTGCAGCCAAAATCGTGGCAAAGTTTCTGACTGGTAAAGTACCTGTAAAAGAAACAGACGTTATGGATGTGGATGAGAATGCATTTAGAAATGGTTATTTGTCTGCACATCTTTTTGGTTATGTTCTGTCTCCCTATGAACCTCTTTTATTGCAAGGAAACAAGATGGGGAGCCCGACAACAGAAAGTGAACTGCGTAATCAAGCTGCTATATCAGTTTATGTTATTGAAAAAATGGTAGACAATATAATCTATGTTATTGGTCCGGGAACTACAACCAGAACGATAACTGATCTTTTGGACGCAAATAAAACTCTTCTAGGTGTTGATCTTTTCTATAATAAAAAAATTATGGCCAAAGATGTGACTGAAAAAAACATATTGAACGCGATAATTGGGAAAAAAGCAAAAATAATAGTGACACCGATTGGAGGTCAAGGGTTTGTGTTTGGTAGAGGAAATCAACAGATAAGTTCTACTGTAATCAAAGCAGTAGGTTTGGATAATATTATTGTCGTATCTTCTAAAAGCAAATTATCAGGTTTACATCATCTTAGAGTTGATACTGGTGATCAAAAATTAGATGATTTATTTAGAGCAAATAACCTTAAAGTAATAACTGATTATGGAATTGAACATACAATAAAAGTTGAATGATAAACACCTTATTTTATTATTGACTTGATAATAACTGCAGACAAGTTCAAATATTCAATTGATGAAAAAATAATTAATAAAGGAAGAACGAAAATTTGATTTCAATTAATATGCCCATAATTGGAGAAGATGAGGTTAATGCTGTTGTTGAAGTGTTAAGGAATGGTCCGTTAACTAGTGCTCTGGGTACAGGTCCCAAAGTTACTGCATTTGAAAAAGAATTTGCAAAGTTTGCTAATGTTTCATATTCTATAGCGGTTAATACTGGTACTTCAGCTTTGCATTTAGCTATTGTTTCAGCTGGTGTAAAACCGGGAGATGAAGTAATACTGCCAAGTTTTACATTTGTTGCAACCGCCGAAGCTGTAGTGATGGCGGGTGGAAAACCTGTTTTCGTTGATATAGATCCCAAATCTTTCAATATTAATCCTAATAAAATTGAAGAAAAAATCACTCCTAAGACTAAAGTCATAATGCCTGTCGATCTTTTTGGTTTACCTGCTGATTTAAATCCTATTCGCGAAATAGCTATAGATCGAGATTTAGTTATAATCGAGGATGCCGCTCAGGCGCATGGCGCAAAATATTCTGGAAAACCAGTTGGGTTATTATCTAATGCAACATGTTGGAGCTTTTATGCTAGTAAGAATATGACGACCGGAGAAGGTGGTATTATTACCACTAATAATGATGACATGGCCGAATTTTTGAGATTGTTAAGGACACATGGAGAAAAATCGAAATACTCCTCACTGACACTGGGATATAATTATCGCATGTCAGAAATGCAAGCAGCTTTAGGGCTGGTCCAATTAAATAAATTACCCTCTTTTGTAGCTAAACGTACTGCTCATGCAAAAAAACTTACTAACCTTCTCTTAAAAGAAAAGCGTTTAGAACTACCTTTCGATACAGAAGTTATGACTAGCGGTTGGAATCTTTATACTGTTAAGATCAAAAATTCAGATGAAAAAGAACGAGATAAAATTGTTAGTGCACTTAGACTAAATGGTATTGGTGCTGCAGTTTATTATGTTAATCCTGTGCATCTTATGCCTTTTTATAGAGAAAATTTTGGTTTGTATACTCTTCCTGAGACTGAAAAAGCTGCGAAAAAAGTGTTTTCTCTACCCGTTCATCCAGGTCTCCAAGAATCTCAAATCGAATACATCGCTCAAACTTTAATCAATTTATTATAAAATTTTATTGAATAAAATAATGTTTGATTAAACAAACTGCAAGAGTTAAATACTTTCTTAAGTTTTTATTTCAACCTATTAGATCGCATCTGATACTGATGTTCTATGGGGAAGAAGAAATAATGACTGAGAATACTGACATCGCGAGAATTAAAATTCGTTTTTCAATTACTGATTTAGGGGAAGCCGAAGGTGAACTTGCAAGATTTTTAGCTCCCAGATCTATAGATGCAATACTTCGTAAACTACCTTTTGAAGGAAGGACAACTTTATGGAAAGAAGAAGTATATTTCGAAATACCTGTTAAACTAGGTTTAGAAAAGCCGAAATCAAAGGTAGAAGAAGGGGCTATCGCGTTTTGGCCCATAGGAAGTGCTTTCTGTATATTTTTTGGGCAGTCCCAACCTTATAGTCCTGTTACTATATTAGGAAAAATAACTAACAATTTAGAACTATTCAAGCAGATAAAGAATGGCAACGTTATAAAAGTTGAATTATTTGTTTAGTAAACTAAAGCAGCGTCTTCCCACATTTGTAGTAAACGTTTGCATTCATCTTTAATGTTTTTATTTTTGCTCTCTTTTTCTAATTTCTCTAAAAATCCTATTCTTTTATCTATTGAACGTTTCTCTGCTTGTCCACCATAATACTCTTTGCCTTCAAGGTATTCTTTCATATGATTTACTTTTTGAATGAAAAGACTTGCAGCATCAACAGGATTTTCAACTGCAAATTTGTTTGCCCATATAACTGCTTCTGTCTCTCGAAGTTGTGTTAAACCATCTAGTTCAGTTATTTCTCTGATATACGTTCTTAGTAACTCATAATATCCCACAATTTTTAACAAATCAAGAGATTGGTTAACTTTTTCTGTAAATTCGGGTGTTCCTTCAACTTTTAACTCATGTTTGTAACCTTCATCAATGAGTTTTTTTGCTTTTTCTACTTCATCTGTAGTATAAACTTTTTCAGGAAATTTCAATATTATTCCTCAATATAGTTAAAGTAGAATTGGAACTTTTGTAGCGGAGAGATAAATAACTATTCTTCTAACGGTTTGTAAATTTTGATTGAATTATTACCTGATACCAATTGTACTGCTCCATTTTGTTCGAGTTGTTCCAAGAAATCTTTAGCTGCACTTATTATTATGTTGAATCGCGTTGAAACTGCAAAAGGTGTCAGTACCTTCATCTTCTTTATTTCACTAACTATTTTCTTGTTTTTTACACTAGGAGGGGTTATGCCTACCATCTTTTTCTCTTTTGTAAATGTCTTTTTATCTTTTTTCTTCTTATCTGAGGCTTTGTCTTCTTCACTTCTTCTAGATTGCGCACGCTCGATTTGTTTTAGACTGAGTTTTTTTTGTCCGCCCATTGTTTTGTCTTCCTTTGCTATATTTTTATGAATTAAAAGGGCTCAGTTATTTCAACTTTGTGTCTACTTTTCCACTCTTTAAGTGGAATTCCCATTTTACTTTCAATATTTGGTCTATGAATAGAATTCATTGTGCAAAACGGGATTATCCTTCCATCTGGTATAGCATAATGTATTACACATCTCTGAACACGTTCCAGGTCAAAATTATAAGGATCCATAAAATGCATAGATGATAACAAAATAGTATTTCTTTGCAGATCACCTAGTGCCTTATAATCTCCTTCTTTTAGAACTCGTAATAAATATTTTCTCAGAAAACCAAATTTTACATGCCTAGCTGCTGTAAGAAGATGTAGTTTAGCTTTATTCTTACTGCCTTTCTCAGCTAAGTCGTAAATCTTTTTCATACTTGCAATGAATTTATCTGTGTTAGCATATCGAGTTATAGGCGTAATTTTTTCGCCTTCTATAAAAAGATATGTGGCTAATCCACAGTGAGGATGTGCTGTAAACTCAACGTATCTTTTATCTTTTAGAGCTCCAATGGCTTTCGAAACTGGAACAACTGTGGGCACAGGATAGAAATCTGAAATTTTAATTTCCGCATTTGTTTGCTCTTCTACTAGTCTAGTAAAATCAGGAATTGTAATGCGCATTTTATCTCTCTTTTCTTGAGGAAGTCGCCCACAAAGTGAAACCGGTTGAACATTTATGCATCGTACAACATCAAAGTTTTTAGCTGCAAATTTTATTATGTCCCCTAATTGACTATCATTTACACCTTTTACTAAAGTGACAACCAATACCAAACTATGAAGCCCTGCTTTTCGACAATTTTCGATCGCCTTCATCTTTTTTTCAAGGAGATCAATTCCACGGATAAATTTGTACACATCAGAAGTTAATCCGTCAAATTGTAGATATACTGTACTAACTCCTGCCTCTTTTAATTTCTTGCAGTAATCCACACTTTGTGCAAGTCGAATTCCATTAGTATTAATCTCTACATGACGAAAACCAATTTTTTTGGCTTTTTCAATTAATTCGAATAAATCCTTTCGAATTGTAGGTTCACCACCCGAGAACTGTAATGCTGTAGCCGGAACTGGATCATTTTTTCGCAAGTTTTCTAGCATACCTACAATTTCCTCTTTACTAGGTTCATAAACATAACCTGCTGAAGCAGCATTAGCAAAACATACTGGACAAGTAAGATTACATCTATTTGTTATGTCAATAATAGCGAGAGCTGTGTGTGATTTGTGCTCAGTACAAATCCCACAATCATTAGGACACCCTTTTTCCTTTTTTGTATGAGGATTATTCAGGCCCTCACCGTCGTATCTCATTTTTTCTGCCTTCATATACTGATTATAATCTGACCAGTACAACTCTTGAAAAGAACCATGTTTAGGACACTGTTTTTTAATATACACTTTATTATCTTTCTCAAAAATCGTAGCGTCCAATGTTCTTAAGCATTCAGGACAGATACTTTGAGTAGTTTTGATATTCTTCATTAAATGAAACCTTCTGTTTGTTAGTGTGGAGGGTTTAAGAATCACAGGCAAATAATAATATTTCCAAACAACTACTACGGTGATTGAGGTGGAGCTTAATTGTCTGTCAGTGAAAAAACACGATCGATTATGAAAGAAATGGGATTAAACGCTTACGAAATAGAGGCTATCATTGTACTTCTAGAACGTGGCGAGATGACTGCAATGGAAATAAGTCAAAAAACAACTATCCCTTATTCGAAAATTTATGAAGTTTTGAATTTCCTCAAAGAGAAAGGCTGGTTGAAAAGTTCTGAAAGTCGTCCATTCAAATATTTTCCAGTTCCTCCTATTGAAGCTATAACTGCAGTAAAACTGCGACTTGAAGATAAATATCAAAATTGGAAAATGGTTATTTCTACTGAATTACAGCCCTTATACGAAAACAGGCAACTAATAGAACATCCAGAAATGCTGATATTACGTGGACAAGAAGCTATTATGGCTAAACTTGAAGAAATTCTTAAAAAGGCAACAAAAGAGCTAATGTTTGCTGTTCCAAAATTTGCGCAAAATATTATTTCACAAATAGATCCAATAATGCTCAACTTGCATAAATCAGTAAATATCAAGTTTATGGTTGCGGGAAAAACAGCGAATTGGCTTTTTATAAAAAAAATTTTTGGATTAGATACTTTTCGAACTAGAACTACTATGTTCGGTGGTGGCGTAATTGCCGATGGAAAAGAAGTGCTGCTCTTTTTGGGTGAAGATAAACCCAGTTTGGTTGTTTGGAGTGATCATATAGGCCTAGTTGGGTTCGCTCGTGAATATTTTCAATTCCTCTGGGATTCATCAATACAAACTTAATTCTGATCATTGGGGGAATTAAATAAAAAAGAAAAGGGAAGTTTTTGAAAAAATTATTTTTCCATAACTTTTTTTGAGGCTATCTCAATATCTTCAGCTTTTATTGTTTTTCGTCCTGCATGCATAGCAAAATCTAAAGCTTCTTTTGCAATTTTTATTCCAATACTTTCCAAAGCTTTGGCGAGTTCTTTTGCTGCTGCCTCACTTACTCTATCTGCTCCAGCTTTTTTACACAATCTATGCATTGGAGCTACAGCTAATTCTGAATTGGTCATAAAGACTTCTCCGTAGCTTCTTTTTCTTTTTAAAGCTATATTTAGCCTTTGTGGTTCTTTAGTCACCTTTAAATCCTTTAAACATAACAATAAAACAATTTTTTGGCTTGTTACTTAATAAATAAAATTATTTGATATTTGGAGATCGTATTATTCACAATCGATTAAATCTGAAAACAAGTCAATAATTAAAATCCAATAATACTTGGGAAGAAGAAATAAAACATTATTATAATTACTGCAACGATTGTTATCCCTATTGCTATTAGAGCAGCTTTTAATTTTGACTTCTTTACCTTTCTAGGTTGGTTTGCGTTTGACCGTTTTTTCCTCCATCTTCCAGATTTTGTTCGGTCTCTCTCTCTTTTGACCATTTTCCTTTTTTAACTCTAGGTGCAGGCAAATCTTCAACCTCAATTTTGCATTATTTCTTTTTGTATTTTCATACTTATAATTTTGTCAATTGAATTAATAATTTAAATTTAACAAAAGGATAATTAATTAAAGCATAAACTTAAATTAAGTCTCTTCTCCTATACGAAGTTGCCTTTATGCTTTCAAGCTATAGAGGAAAAAGACAAAAAAATTGGAGGAATTCCTACATTTGGGAAAAGTAAAGACAGAACAGATTAAAAAATTAGGCAAAGAATTAATGAAACGTTTTCCAGAAAAATTTTCCAGAAACTTTGATGAGAATAAGCAGATGGTAGACAAGTTAACAGAAGGGACAACAACAAAGGTTAGAAACAAAGTAGCTGGTTATATAACTCGAACTAACTCTTTGGCTTTTTCTAAATCTTCTGAAGAAGAATTAGACCATGAATTATTAGTCTAGATTGATCTATAGAAGAGAATTTCTATGATGGATGAATACAGGAAAGGCTGGGCATTACGATATCTTCGTGAAGCTAAAGCAGAGCTAGAAGCAGCTAGAACTGTACCTTATATGTCATCTAGTCTTGTACTAGAATCCATTAGGAAATCGAGAAATGCAATCTATTATAGTCTAGGTGAACCTACATCCATAGAAATTCTTTTGCGCGAGGAAGCAGAAAACTGTAATCCTTCGAATGATTCTATCTTACGTTTTTTGGTTGAACTTGAATCTGTTGTTCAGCAACTATCTCAAATAGAGGAAGTTAATGACGAGGCAATGATGAATCAAGCTGACGTATTAGTTAAGGTAGCTACAGATATTGTGGAAACTTTTACTGAAGAATAATCAAGTACAGTTTAATGAATTCTTTTCAGAACAATATTTATTTCTCTTAAAAACTTAAGAGTTTGTAATTATTTTTTTGGTTAAGATCAGGAAGAATTTTAACATTAATTCTTTATTAATCTCATAAGATAGGTTGTGTAGAAAAAAATGACTGTTGATGTCAAATTTATAGGTGCTCTGCGGAATATAGCCGGAGTAAATAAAAAGACATTTGACTGTTCCAATGGCATTTCTTTACTTTTCTTAATAAATCTGATCATCAAAGAACTTCCAGCTCTCAAAAAAAATTTAATGGTTCAACAAAATGAAGAATTCAGAATAAATTCTTTGATACTAATAAATGGAACAGAGATAAGTGTATTAAACGGATTAAAAACCAAAATAAATAACGGCGATAAAATAGTTTTTGTCCCATTTATTCATGGAGGCTAACATAATAATTACTCTAACCACAGATTTTGGTCTTGAGGACCCCTATGTTTCAGAAATGAAAGCAGTAATTTTGAGTATCTCTCCCAACGCGAGAATAGTTGATATCACCCACAATATCTCCAAATTCAACATTCGTATGGGTGCTTTCATTCTTGCTTCAGCTATGACTTATTTTCCCAAAGGCACAATTCATGTAGCAGTTGTTGATCCTGGTGTCGGGTCTCATAGACGACCATTGTTGATAGAAACAAACAAAGGTTTTATTATTGGTCCAGATAATGGGCTTTTAATTTTAGCCGCAGAGAAACAAGGTATAAAAAGAGTTCATGAATTGACTAATAAGAAATTAATGTTAAACAGAGTTTCTAACACATTTCATGGAAGAGATATTTTTGCTCCTGCTGCGGCATATTTGCTAAATGGAGTTGCTCCCTTGACTTTTGGACCCCAAACGAATGAATTAAACAAGCCTGTTTTTACAAAAGTTATTAAAACCCAAAAAAGCTTATTTGGTCAAGTAATGCACGTAGATGATTTTGGTAATATAATCACTAACATAGATCTCGATACATCATATCAAGACCTATACGGCAAAATGTTGAAAATCAACATATCATCTTCCAAATTAATCCTAAAATTCTGCAAAACCTACTCTGAAGTACAACTCGGTGAACTCTTGGTTACTATTGGAAGTCATGGTTTTCTAGAAATTTCGGCTAATCAAAACAATGCTGGAAAACTGCTAAATATTCAATCGGGGGTTAAAATAACTGTGACCATTCCCAGCCAAACTATTATTTGAATATCTCGTCTCTTTCCTCAAAAGATATTTCGATAATATGCTACAACTTTTTTGATAAAAATGCTTTTTCAACTAAAGGTATCCATAATCTGATTTTTGTTTTTTGCGTAAATTGATTAAAAAACAGACTGCTATTGTATTCTACCATCATAAACTCTTTAAGCGTATTTTATATACGTAAATGAAGGTTTGAAAGGTTTTGCTATTAGACGGCATCTATACCTGGATGGAAGATTTTGCATTTCAGTATGGTTATCTAGGCATTTTTTTTATTAGTCTTATAGGTTCTATGTCCGTTGTTGTTCCTATACCTTACCCCATTATTATTTTTACTATGGGTGGCATGTCTGGTTTTGAACCAATATGGATTGCAGTTGCTGCAGGTGTAGGTTCTTCGGTAGGTGAGTTTTCGGGTTATCTTATTGGAGTTGGTGGCAGAAAAGTAATCAGTGATAAATATCGAAAGAAAATGGATTTTTTAATGAAAGTATTTAAAAAGTTTGGGCCTATAGCTATTTTTGTTTTCGCGTTAACTCCTCTTCCTGATGATTTACTTTTTATTCCACTGGGTGTAATGCGTTATAGTTTACTTCGTGCTTTTATTCCAGCTTTACTTGGAAAATTCTTTTCAAATCTAATAATTGCTTATAGCGGTCGTTGGTCTCTAGAACTTATTAGCTCTCTCTTTGGTTTAGAAGGTAAAGGAAGTTCTCTTCTTGTTGGATCTCTGATTGGCCTGATTCTCATGATAATAGTTATAATAATTATGTTTAAGGTAGATTGGGAAACATATTTTTCTAAATATGTAAACCCTTCAACTCAACAATCTGAAAATCCCTAAACTTACCAAACATATCTTCCTGATCTTCAAAAGATAATACGGTGCCTTTACGAGCCAAAGGTCGCCGGTTCAACTCCGGCTCGGCCCACTTTCCACTAATTTTATCTTTTGAATCTACCATATTTTCTGTTTTTAAACATGAAAAAAGTGTTATTAGCTGTTTCAAGTGGTT
>JAUWJK010000115.1 GCA_030607735.1 Candidatus Bathyarchaeota archaeon | reverse complement strand
TTCTTCTGATCCATTTTTTATGTTCAAGTTCTATTAAATGTCTTGAAGCAGTTTGTTGAGAAAAACCTAGATTTTCCGAAAAAGACTCAGTTGAGATTTTGGTTGTTCTTTTGTGGGCTCCCATCTCCGCAAGTTTCATTAGTGTATAGATGTTTTGCCAATCTTTTCTATCCTGCAAGCCACATATCTCCAGTTGAGGATAATGAATAAAAGAACAGTTCATATTTAAGCTGCTCGAAACCGAAATATATTCTGTTTTTTTCAAAAGGAATATGAAATATTATTAAAAACATAAATGCTACACAAAAAGATTGTAAGAATCAAAAAATAGTGAAAAATTCTAATAGTTATAAATATTACAAACTCAGCTTCTTGATAATTGAGTCTATTTAATTAATTGCATATTCAATCAAAACGATTTTAAACTCATTATGTTTGTCTTATTAATCGACATGGAAGTTGTTACCTTGAATAATACTTCAAAGATTATTAACCAAGCATATAATGAATCAAGAAAATCACTTTTAGAAAATGAAGCTAAAACAATATGTGCAGAATATGGTATCCCCGTTACTAAATTTGAATTATCCAAAACTTGCCAAGAGACAATTATTGCTGCGCAACAAATTGGGTTCCCTATAGTTTTAAAAATTGTTTCACCAGATATAATTCACAAATCTGATTCTGGTGGCGTAAAACTTAATTTAAGGAGCACCAGTGAGGTTGAAAAAGCTTTCAAGGAAATAATGAAAAATGTTAAAAAATATGATAAAAGCGCTAGAATTATAGGGGTTTTGGTCCAAGAGATGGCT
Organism: Candidatus Bathyarchaeota archaeon; assembly: GCA_030607735.1. Taxonomy (GTDB): domain Archaea; phylum Thermoproteota; class Bathyarchaeia; order Bathyarchaeales; family Bathycorpusculaceae; genus AD8-1. The sequence goes on along the minus strand of JAUWJK010000115.1, from coordinate 3,232 downwards.
AAACCAGCTATAGAAGTAATAGTTGGAGCGATAAAAGATCCCCAATTTGGTCAAACATTGATGTTTGGTCTAGGAGGGATTTTTGTAGAAATCCTAAAAGATGTAACATTTAGAGTTGCACCAATAATGAAAGAAGATGCCGCTGAAATGATTAGCGAGGTAAAAGCATATCCTTTATTGAAGGGGTATAGAAACACCCCACCAGCTGACATAAATTCTTTAACAAAATTGCTGATAAATACTTCAAGATTAATTATTGAAAACCCAGAAATCAAAGAACTCGATCTAAATCCAGTAATAGTTTATGAGAAAGGATTAAAAGTAGTGGACGCAAGAATTATCCTTGAATAACCTAATTTAGACTTATTTTTTTTTGAGTTCAGTTGGTTATAGATTCTCAGATTTTTTCACATTATAAATAATAAAAATTTTTTGTATTTACTAAAATTATTAGAGGAAATCAAGTCAAATCGTTACTGTCAATTTGATCTCCAATAACAGCATAATAGCTTTTTATGTACTTCTGCCCATTCTCAGTTATTGTGTAAACTTTTCTAGCTCTTCCACTTTTGGTTTGCTTTTGGCTTTTTAGAAAACCCTTTTCTTCAAGAGCGTTCAATGTAGGATAAAGAAGTCCATGCCTAATTTTTAAATTGAAAATTGTTTCAATATCTTTCTTTATCTTATAACCCCATAGAGGTTGGTTTTGAACTAGTCTTAAAAGATGAACATCTAACAGGTTAAGGATCAAACGTTGAACAAATTGATCTCGATACGAGTCGACCAAAACATTTCTCTCCAATTTAGACTCTATAAAGACTCAGTCTATGTTCTTGTTATTTAACTATGATGGAAAAATCACTATTGCACTATCAAAATGTTTTGATTTGGTTAAAAATTCTATTTGAGATATAAAAATCATAAATTATCTTAAAACAGCAATATGAAATCAAAAATGTAAATCCTGAATTAACACTAACTTTTATAAAATAAAAAAATAGTTACAATTATTAAACGCGTATAGAATTTTGTGTGTCTAACACATCTTTTAAAGTAGTTTTAAAAGTTTTTTTTATATCCTCAAGATAAATTGCTTTACTTTGGATTCCTTTCTGAACTAAACCAGCTGCTATAAAACAAGCACCTATACTCTCACTTATCGGAGTAGGTTCTGGAAAACAAACAAGAGTTAACCCAAGTTTTATTAATCGTGACTTGTTTCCCTCACGCCAAAGTTTTTTTGTTGATCCTACAGCATTGGCAGTATCTTTCATTGAATTTCCAAAATCAATATACCGTTCTTTTAACTCTTTCAGAGTCTTTTCCATAGCTTTAGCTTCTTCGATATTCAACTCAAACCAATCCCAAATAGTAACCTTAAGTATACTTGGGGGGAGAAAAGCTTTAACATCCGAAAGAGCGCTATCTTGGGTTTTTTTTTATAAATAAAGCATATTTTTATATTAGAGCGCCTAAAAATACGATATATTGCACAGTATTTTATGCAGAAATCAGTTAATATTAAAATAGAAAAAAGCCAGAACAAAGAATTATTTTTAATTGAGTCTACATATTAGAAGATTCATTGATGGTGTTTTGTATTTTCATAATGAATAAGAGAGAAAACATCATACTTCTCACCAATTGCTTTTCGACCATTAAGATAATCTAATTCGATCAAAAATCCTATTCCAGCTATTTTTCCGCCTAGCTTTTCAACCAATTTGATATTTGCTATTATTGTACCACCTGTTGCCAATAAATCATCAATTAATAATACTTTTTGATTTTGCTCAATTGCGTCTTCATGTATTTCAATACAATCGTATTCATATTCCTTTTTATAAGTGAGGTCTATACAAGCGTATGGAAGCTTTCCTTTTTTTCGTATTGGAACAAAACCAACTCCAAGCTCATAAGCTAATGCAGACCCAACAATAAAACCTCTAGCTTCATTGGAAACGACAACATCAACAGGGGTTTTCCTATAATGATCAGCTAAAAGTTGAATGCATTCCTTAAAACGTATTTTATCTTTTAATAAAGGAGTAATATCCCAAAAAACTACACCTTTAAATTCAGGTATACGACGTATTTTCGATTTAAGATCAAGTGTGTAATTATTTTGTTTTTCCATTGTAGTAATCTACCTCATAAAAACGCGTTGTTCAAAGCTTTTCTACACTCACAATCAGGTCCTGCAGGTAAATACTTTATTGATTTCAAAAGTATGCTTTTTACTTTTTCAATATTAGCCTTCATTGTTGTAACGACCTCTTCAGCACTCACAGGATGATCCTTCCACACATCATAATCGGTAATAGTTGAAATAGATGCATAACATAATTCAGCCTCTCTGGCTAAAACACATTCAGGGACAAGTGTCATACCTATTACATCTGCATTCCAAGTTCTGAACATTCTGGATTCGGCTTTCGTTGAAAATCTAGGACCTTCAATACAAACATAAGTCCCATTTTCGTGAAAGTTTATTTTAAGATCACTAGCTGCAGTAATCAAAATTTTTCTAAGAGTATTACACATTGGTTCAGCAACTGAAATGTGACAGACTTTTTCTTTGGAATAAAAGGATTGTTCACGTTTAGTTGTTCTATCAATAAATTGATCAACAAACACTATATCACCAGGTTCATATTTAGCCCTCAATGAACCAACTGCTGCAGGAGCAAATATTTGTGTAACACCAAGTTTTTTTAGAGCAAAAATATTTGCTCTAGAATTAACATCTGTTGGTCTGATAGTGTGTTTCTTTCCATGTCGGGGTAAGAAAGCTACGCGTTTTCCAGCTAGCTCGCCTATAGTAATTAAGTCAGAAGGAGAACCATAAGGGGTTTCGACAGCTAATTCTTTTGTATCTTTTAGCAAATTTGGGTCATACAGACCGGTTCCACCAATAATTCCAATTTTTGCCTGCATAATTCTTAATTCGAATGCGAAACTTATATAATTAGTGACTTTAAAAAAGCAAAAAAAAGTTTTTCAACAGAGCTGCAATTTTCTAATCAATTATTGACAGAATATTCCTTAATTTTCATCATCAATACAAATTATTAAATAATAACTAGATCTTAGTTGAAGAAATGATATTTATGGTGCAATAAATTAATAATAAATGAGGTTTTTTCAAACATTTTTTGGAGTCTGAGTTAATGCAAGGAGAATTTCCAAAAGAAAAGAAACCAAATGAACTAATTCATGAAAAAAGTCCTTA
>JAUWJK010000046.1 GCA_030607735.1 Candidatus Bathyarchaeota archaeon | reverse complement strand
GTTTGCTCTTGCTCAATGCTTACCCCATTTACTACTGATCTAAATTGGATAAAAAGGGTTTTTGTAAAGCTAATTTGACTAAAGAAGTCTGTTTTGGTCAAGAAAGGTTGACTGGTTCTGGTCAAGAAACTTTGACCAACCTATTTTTTATGTAATTGCATATCATTAAACTAATTTTTTTAAACTTAACTAAAAACCATGCTGAACCCTTTCCTTAAAAAACTTAGGAAAATTTTGTTAAAAATTACTAATATTCTGTAATTGAATCAGATAAGTAAATACGTCTTAAATTTAATAAATTTACAGACATATAATACATGCTAATATACATTGGGTTAACACAACACTATTACCCAATCGATCTCTATAAAATGAAATTTAATTGAAACCATTTTTCACTAATTAAATATTTTTTTATCTCATTAATTAAATTTCTTCTCTTCTTCAGAATAAACCCGCTGAGAGAAAATAATGGATACCAACAAACGTTATCTTTGATTCAAAAGATATTCGTTGGATAGAACAATATTAGAAAAGTTTTGGAAGATTAAAGCAGATAAGCTTCTGTTATATAGCGTTTAAGTACCCTCTGAGTTTGGAAGTAGTAAGCGAGTTTAGCTATAGAGTTTTTCATTAGAGTAATCCAAGCGTCTCTATTTTTATAATATGTTGGAACAATCAAATATTCTAATTTAGAATATAAGTCGTTGAGTTCTCTTTTTCTCCTTTCTTCTACACTAACTAATTCACTTGGATGAGGTCCTATACCCCAACCAGTTATTCCCTCTATGCAACCTTCTATCCACCATCCATCTAAAACGCTAAAATTAATTACTCCATTGTGTGCTGCTTTCATTCCACTTGTTCCTGAAGCTTCCAGTGGTGGAATTGGAGTGTTTAGCCATACATCGACACCTGAAGTTAGTTTCGATGCAATTTGCATGTCATAATTTTCTATATAGATGATCTTAATTTGGTCTTTGAGCTCTTGGGCATATTGGAAAATTTTTTTTATTAATTGTTTGCCTTCAACATCTCTAGGATGTGCTTTTCCAGCAAAAACTATTTGAATTTTTCCTCTATTGTTTATTTCTAATAGTTTTTGGATTCTTGAAAAAATTAAAGTTGATCTTTTGTAACCTGTGGCTCTTCTTGCAAAACCGATTGTTAATATGTTAGGGTCTAGCGATGTGGAAGTTGTGTTTTTTATGTAATCAAATAGAATTTTTTTTGCTTTCATATGAGCGTTCCATATTTCTAGGCTGGGAATTTCGCTGGCTCGAACTAGAAGAACTGGTTCATTTGCCCAACTGGGAATATATTTATCATAGAGTTCTCTAAAAAAGCAGCAAGTCCAGGTAAAAGAGTGGACACCATTTGTTACTGATCTTATGTGGTGTCCTGGAAATATTTTTTTTGAATAGTTCATATGGGCTTTTGAGACACCGTTAACATATTTGCTTAAATTTAATGCTAAATAGGTCATATTCAAGTTATCCTGTCCAGCATATTGTTTTACGGTTGAAAGCATGAATTGGTTTCCTAGTAATTCCTGAAAAAGTTGATATGGGAATTGATCAAATGCAGCTTCAATGGGTGTGTGTGTTGTGAAAACGCATTGGTTTTGAACTTTTTCTGAATTTAGATTATTTTTATTTAATAATTCAAGTGTTAAAAGTGCTGATTGTCCTTCATTCATGTGGTATTTACTAATTTTGAAGGATAATGCTTCAAGAATTCTTGTTCCTCCAATACCAAGAATTATCTCTTGTTTTAATCTGTATTTTTTATCACCACCATAGAGAAAATCGGTTATTCTTCTATCTTCAGGAGCATTTGATTCAATATCGGTGTCTAGAAATAATATTGGTATTAAGCCACCGTTTTGACTTCGATGTTCATATAACCAAGCTTGAATCTCGACAGATCGGCCTTCGAGTGTTATTGTTGTTGTTTTTGGGACTCTAAAAAGACGTTTTGAAGGATCCCAGCTATTTGGCGATTCTTGTTGTTCTCCTTCATTTGTGATTTTTTGTTTAAAATAGCCTTTCCGACTAACTAAAGTTATTGCCACCATTTGTAATTTTAAATCTGCACTAGCTTTGACTATATCTCCAGCAAGAACACCCAATCCGCCGCTATAGGTGGGAATATCGTTGGTGATTCCAATTTCCATTGAGAAATATGCAATTTTTGGATCTTCAAAGAAGTGACGTTTACAGTTTTTGCTACAAAAACAAAATTTTTTTCCCCAAAAATTGTTACACACAATTTCAAGTCTAGTTTTCATATTTCCAATATCTAATTTAGTTCCACAAACAGGGCAGCCCAATAATAATGATTTTTCCAACGATTATTACCTACATCATCAATTTTCTAGTATAGTACAATACTAACAAGTAGCATCTTTTTTTATCATCCAAGGTATTCAATATCTTCTTTGTTAATAGTATTATATGGGAGTGATTTATCTGCTTTATTAACTCTTAATGAGTAAGTTGTGATTACTTTTTTTGCAATTATGCAGCTACCCAGATAGGTTTACTTTGAATTTTTAAAAAAAAATTTTCTTTGTTTGCTAATTTCACGTAAAAATTTTCTTATATGGCTACATTACTTTTTGAAAATAAACAAGGTAACATAAGTTACCTGATAAAATATTTTGAAACTTTTTGAAAGTTGTGTCTAGTGTTTTGTGGGATCAAGAATTATGTATAAAATATTATTTCCTCGAAGTAGAACATTTCCATAATTAGTGAGTAATTGTTCGGCTTTGCATTCAGTTGCACCCTCTAAAAGGATATTCATATGACCGTCACATTTTATCATATGTCCTTTGTATTCACACCCGTTTTTTAATACAACTCCAATGTTGCCATGCAACGATTTAATAAGAACGTTTAATGGTTTTTTACTTGGTTCTATCATAGCATTGTTTCCTCAGGGTAGTATATGCATATCCAGAAGCCATCAGATATAAAAGTTTTATTGAAAGAATTAGCTTTCTTTTAATTAATTTGGCTTTTTCAAAGGGTATTTATGAGCAAAATGGCAAATTAGCGGTTTTTTGAGGTGTATTTTAATTTGATTTTCGATAATATTTCTTTTTGCATTAAGGAAATTCCAAGATAAGTAAGTGCATAATCAGAAGCACTTATTTTTTTTATCATATTATTTTTAGCAAGTTCGTTTAATCGTGTGATTATAATTTTTCTGCTTTTTTTAAGTTTACTTTGAAAAAAATCTGTGGATATACTTTTGGATTCGATTATGTTTATTTCATTTCCTAAATAGTAGGCTAAAAGCCACAGAAGAATTGTCTCAGTATCTGTTAGTTTTTTATTTGGTTTTAGAATAATTGGTTGGTCAGATAAATAAACAATTAATCCTTCGCACTCTTTAGCAATTTTTTGTATGTTAACATTAATTGTTAGTTTTTCAGCAATTTTATAGGATGGGATAAATTCTTTAAAAAAACCTCTCAGAAAACGCCATGTTTCTTCGGGTGAAGCTGTTATAGTTTTTTCTATGTGTTTATATTTTATTTTGATGATGACTTTTTCAGTCATCCCATTTTTCCTCTAATTTTCGTTATGACATCATCTTCAATCCATTTTTCTCCTTGGATAGTAAGTTTAAAATCTGGTTTATTGGGGTTGGGTTTAAAAACTTGTCCTCGTTTTGTCATTTCGTTTAGTCTTGCAGGAACCATACTTTTTATGCCACTTGATTCTAACAATTTTGTTATTTTTGCTGCGGTTTTTGTTTTTCCTTTTGATCCATAGAGGATTAAGCCGACTGCTTCATAATGTGTTAGTTTTATTCTAGTTACTATGACTGGACCTTCAGTTGTTAACTCAACTATTCCCTTTAGTTGTGCACCTGATGGGTTCATTTTATTGGAAACAAAATCAGAAACTGATTCTACAAAGTTTTTAGGCATCTTTTCTAGTACTTCAAGTATTTCTTGAGGCGTTTCTCCTTCAATAATGACTTCTCCAAATGGAGTTTTAATTAGTGTTTTAATTCGATTCACTTCTTCTTGCCGCCTCTAGGAAGAGGTTTCTCCTCTGCAAGAATGTAGACAAAACCTGCGTTTGTACTCCATCGTCGAACCATACCCTTGTTAACAAGTTTGGTCATGGTTCGGGTTAGAGTTGTTTTAGGGTATTTGAGATCGTTGGAAGTTAGGGCATCTTTGAGTTCTTCCATTGTTCTTGGACGCCATTTGCCCCAATTTGTCTCTAAAAAGCTTAAAATTGCATCTTCGCTACTTTTTGCTTTTTTAATAGTCGGATATTTTTGAGGTACTTTTTTGTTTTTGGTTTGTGAAGGTGTTGGGTCTGTTTTTACTGTAAATGTTGTTACTGTTTTTGGTTTTACGCTATCAAAAGCTTTATGAATATTTGGGATTAACTTTGGAAGTTTTTCAATTGTATTGGTAACATTTTCGTGTGTTCCCGTAATTTCGATTTCATAATTTCCCAATTTGACACGAAATGCAAAAGGTTCTGGGTTGCCTGTAGATTTTGGTTTTTTTTGAACTTTTTTTGGCATAACTGTTTCTCTTCTTTTTATTACAAATTAACATGATCTAGATTTTTTGATTATGTACCAAATCATGTTGTGAATTCAATTGGTGATATAATATTCAAATTGCTTATAAACCAATAGTTATTTTTTTTAATATGAAATTAGTAGTTTACTATCTTTTTCCCAAGATTTTTTAATTGTTAAACCAAAAAAACATAGAAAATTCAGGTATTTTTTGTGTTTGGAGTATTGGGATTATGAGTAAACTGTAAATTTTAAGAATGTAGTATAGTTTTTAAGAAGTTGTTGTTTTGTGGCTAACAAAAAGGAATTAAATCTTGAAGAAACAAAAGAACTAGTTTTAAAGATAGTAGAATCAAAAAAACGGCTTTTGGAGTTTGGAATTATTAGGAAGGGAGATGAAATAACTAATGGTTATGCTAGATGGTTTTGTGCGAAAAAGTATGATTTGAAGTTAAACGATAAGGAAGTTGGGTGAAGTGGTCTTTCAAGATTTAAAGAAAAAGTTAAAATCGTGAGTAGAATTGGAGTGGATACTAATTTTGAAAGCACTTTTGATGGAATTCAAATAGAAATGTTTGATTATCTTTTTATAGTTTTCATAAATGAAAAAAATTGGATGATAGAGGCTATCTATAAATTATCTTGTGATATTGTGAAAGATTTTCTTGATTTAGATCAAAGAAATATTTTTACATGGAAAAGAGAAGCCCGATCATTAAGCTTGCAGATATATCCAAACGAGAAAAACATGATTTTGCTATAATTATTAAAGGTCAAATTAAAAAAAAGTAGAAAATTTTATTCATTAATTCTTTCTCTAATTATTTTGCTTATTAAACTAGGATCTGCTTTTCCTCTAACTTTGCTCATTATGATTCCCATTAGCATTCTAAAAGATTTCTTGCCAAGTTCTTCTTTATTTTTTATGTTTTTAGCAATTACTTCATCTATAATATTGATAATTTCTTTGTTGGAGTACATTTTTAGCTCTAGAGAAGTTAAAGCTTCTATTAGGTTATCTGAGTCGTTTTTTGAAAACCATATAAATATGTCTTCAATCGCTTCTTTTGTTAGTTTTTTTTCGCTTAAACCTTTGAAAATATGGGTTATTTGTTTGTCTGAGACTTTTTCAACTTTTATTGCATCTCTCTTTAAAGCTTTTATGGTTTCAGTTAGAAATACCGCGACTGTAGTAGGATTTACTTTATTGTTTTTAACAATAAATTCAAACAATGTACAATAATCAGAGTTTAATATCTGGGTAGCTAATTTCTTGTTAATGTTATTTTCTTTTATTAATCGGATGATCTTTTTTTCTGCTGGTTCAGGTAGATTGGCTTTGATTTTGTTTAGAAAGTTTTTTGTAATTAGAAGTGGGGGAATATCTGTTTCTGGATACATTCTTGCGGCTCCAGGTCTTGGTCGCATATAACTAGAAAGACCATTTAAAGTTGCTTTTCTTGTTTCTTCTGGAACTCCTATTATTGCTTCTTTTGCTCTATCAACTACTGCATCTAATGCGTCCTTTGCATTTTCAGGTGAATCAGCAACAAAAACTATTGCGTCATGATTTGAAGCTTTAACTTTATCTTTTAGAACATTAATGTCTTCAGTTGTAATGTCATATGCAGGCATTTCATCAGTGTGAAATATGCCTCCAACACGACCCCAGTATCTAGCTCTATCAGCAAGTTCAGAGCCTAAACGAAAGTTAGGCATAAGTTCTCGTTTTAGATAACCAGCAAAACCTTCAAGTTTAACTGCAAAAACTTTCTGTTTTTTTTGTAATGATTTTTTTATTAGTTTACAGTTTGTTTTAGTAAAGATATCGGTTACTTCAACAAAATTCTTTGTCAGAGAATTGGTTTTCAAGTTTTGTTTCTTTAATTCTTCACTAATTTTTATTAGATTAATTTGTCGTTTAATTTCATATTCCAAAACTACGGATATGAGGTCAAGTTCTTGGACTCCTTTAATCTCAATTAAGGCTCCGTTAGTAAGAGATATGTTTAGGTCTTGACGAATTGTTCCTAATCCCCTCATTGCTTTACCTGTATCTCTTAATATTTGTCCAAGAATTAACGCTACTTCTTGGGCTTCTTTTGGAGAATAAATAACTGGTGCGGTTGCCACCTCAATTAATGGAATACCTAATCGGTCTAGGCGATAATTGATTATTTTTCCATTTTTTTCTTTACCTGTTTTTCGGGCAGCGTCTTCTTCTAGGCTTGCATGTTGGATTTGAACGATTTTATCGCCATTTTTTATCCATCCATTCATTGCAATAACACAAGTTCTTTGAAAACCAGTTGTATTTGAGCCATCTATTACAGTTTTTCGCATAATATGGATTTCATCCACTGGTTTTGCGTTCATCATTATTGCGGCGGTTAACGAAATTTCTACTGCTTCTTTGTTTAGTGAATGTGGTGGTTCTTCATCCATCTCTACTAGGCATGTACTTGTGGTATTAGTTTCATATCTTAGCATTAGTCCTTTTTGAAATTCAAAATAAGCTGCAGGATCTATTTGTCCTAATTCGCTTTGAGTTGGACGAAGTCTTCGTAGAAAAGTTAATTCTGGTTCTTCTTTGAAATAAAGGGGTTTACATTCGCAAAAAAGTTTAGCTTTGGTATTGAGTTGTTGATGGATTTCTAGTCCGATTTTTAATCCTAGTTTTGAATAATCAGTTATCATCTTTGAAATCTCCTTGTTTATAGATCTCTACTGGGAGAGTTCGTTGAGAGAATTCTCCTGAAATATTAGTTTTTAGCATCTTTTTTGCTTCTTCAATTTGGTTAGTTTGACCTAAAACCCACATTAGCTTAACAAGAGCTGTTTCTGGAAACATGTCCTCTAAGGGTATTACGCCCATTTTTAGTAAATCACGACCAGTATCGTAAACGTTCATGTTAACTCTACCCCAGATGCATTGGGAAGCTAAACCAACTACTATTTTGTTTTCAATAGCTGTTTTTATTGTTTCAAAACAGTATTTGCTAACATGTCCCAATCCTGTGCCTTCAATAATTATGCCTTTTACACCATTTTCTATGTGATAGTTGATTATTTTTGGGTTAAAGCCTGGATAGAATTTTACTAAAACGACTTTTTTGCTAAAATTTGGTTTTAAAACTGTTTTCTTTGTTGGATCTCTTTTTGAATAATTTTTTGTTAACATGGTAGTTTTGCCATTAACTATTCTTGCTAGTGGAGATGTGTTTACAGGTTTGAATGTGTCTCTGCGACTTGTGTGGCATTTTCTTACTTTAACTCCTCTATTAATGGCAATAATATTGTCTGAAAGGTTTTGGTGCATTGCTATTGCAACTTCTGCAAAAGGTGCTTTGCCAGCTATTTGAACTGCACCTAATAAGTTCATTGCAGCATCTGAACTTGGTCGATCAGAAGATCTTTGTGCTCCAACAATTATTACTGGAACAGGCAAATTTTGTAGGGAAAAGCTTAGAGCAGCAGCTGTATAAGCCATTGTATCTGTACCATGAGCTACAACTACTCCATCAACTCCTTGGTTAATGTGCTCATCAATTCTTTTTGCGAGTTCACTCCAATGAGTTTGAGTTATATTTTCGCTGTAAATGCCAAACACTATTTCAGTTTGCACCTGTGCTATATCTGAGAGTTCCGGAACTACACCATACAAATCGCTTGCTGAAAGTGCTGATCTAACTGCGCCTGTTCGGTAATCAACACGACTAGCTATTGTTCCTCCTGTGCTTAAAATAACAACTTTTGGAAGGTTAGGATTTTGTTTAGGAAGAGGAGGTACTGTAAAAGATGGTTTTATTCCCTGACCAATTTTTTTAATTTTAGTTTCTAATGTAATTCTAATTCCAAGATTGTATCCATTCTTTAATTTGATTACAATATGGGTATTATCACTATATTCTGAGCGTGGAATAAGAGTACCCTCATAAATTCTATCTTCTTTTTCAACAAGTATAATGTCTCCAACTTTGCATCCAGCATTTTTAATAATATCTAATACCTTTCCTTGATAGCCTGAATTTGTTTTTTGAGTCAAAATACTTTTTCTCCATTTTCTTTCAAATACACTATTTAAATGCTAATTACTTTTACAAATTTCATCCAAATTTTAGTGATATGTAATCAACTTATGGAAATTGGATTAGCCACAACTGTTTGTTTAATTCCTCGAATCGTAACTATTTGTTTGTAGTTAAAAGGTTTGAGGATGTGGCAAAAAAACCTTTTCCACAAAATAAATTGAATAAGGAAAATGTTCAAAGTTTTAGCACCTATTTTTTTTGTTTTTTGAGTATATAATATTTTTGAGAAAATATTTTATTCGATGTTAGTTAGCTTTGATTTTCCTAATTGAAGGACAACAAATCCTATTATCCAAATTACAATAGATTGAAGCAAAAAGGTATAGAAAAAACTGATGTTTAGAATAGCTTGAGCTCCAATGAAAATACCTATAGATAAAAACAAAACTATCTGTGCATTAACCATCAGTCCCATCATTTGTTCTCGAGAGTTTTCTGAAAATTCTGGTCTTAATAAAGCTAAACCAAGAGCTAAAACTACATTAGCTGCAATAAGTTGTGCCATAAGTCCAGTGTAGCCTACTAAAGTAAATAAATCGATAAAGGGAACTTGAAGTAAAGAAATTGATGTAACTATTGCACCTATTGGAATTGCGACTAACCAACTTTGTATTAATCTTGCTTTAATAAGTCTACTAATTCCTGAAGGGGCTTTTTTATGGATAAATACGCTTTCCTTGCCTCCCATTGCAATTTGACCAACAACTAGGACTGCGAGAAAAGAAAACAAAAATATTCCCATAATCAACGCATCTCCTGGGTCTGTACTTTCTTCCATTAGGAATATGTTGATTAGCGCAAGTAAGCCTAAAATGTAAACGAGACGTGAGAGGTTTTCGAGTCTTCGAGTGTAATCTTTAAACACTGATACCAAAAGATTACTAAAAGAACCACTGCCTCCAAAAACCCTAATTGTTTTGTAGAAAAAGCCATCTGATTTAACCTTTGATGCGTTGAAGTTAGTTGGTTCAATACTATAAATTCTACTAGCCAGTTTTGTGCCAATCCACAAACTTGAAACAAAGAAAACGATAAGTCCGGTTATTCTAATTAATGTTTCAAAACCTACAATTCCAATATTAGCTGGGTTAGCTGCAAAATCAAGAATAATATCAGCACCCCATGAGCTTGGAAGAAAACCTAGAAGTAATCTTGTTAGTTCATTTGTTCCTGGATCTGTAAGAGCTTCTGTAAAACCGCCTCCTATTATTGCGTACATAATGGCTACCATAGGTAGAGCAATGACGAGAGAAAGAGCTTTTCCAATATCCTTTCCTCGGGCAGATTTTGCAAATCTAGTTCGAATCACTGCCGCAATAACTGTACCCATCCATAGGGCAGAAAGAAATATAATTGCAAAAATTAGAACAATAATAAAAATCTGCAGCAAACTCAAACCTAAAGGAGTTAGAGCAGCTGTGAAAAAACCAGCGATAATTGTGATAAATATTGCATAAAAAGGTAATACACCAAGAAATTCTCCTAGTAGAACATCGCTTGGTTTTATAGGAGCTGCTAAAAATATTTCTACTTGTCCTGTTTGCATTCCTTGCAAAGTATATGTAATTGGAAGAATTGTAAGGTAGAAAAAAATCATGAATAACAAAACTGGGACCATTGCTAAGGCAAGTTGTGATAAAAAGAAAGCTAAAAGATCATCAATGAACAAGTTTGCTATTAAAGGTGCAATATATGCAACATAAACTGCTAATAAAGCAATAACTAAAAATGGAAAAAATGATTTTATCTGCCTTATCCTGTTTATACGTAGGCGATATTCATTCTTGGCGATTAAAAGCCACTTAGGAAGTGGCACTTTTTTGTTGCCTCCAAGATAGAAGTTCCTTTTCTTCAATCCCGCCTGTTAATGCGATAAACGCATCTTCTAGAGTTTGTTTATTGGCTTTGGTTATAATTTCGTCTATTGTTCCTATAGCAACAAGTTTGCCTTGATTGATTATCCCAACGCGATCACATAATTCTTCAACGATGGGTAGAATGTGACTGCATATGAAAATGGTTTTGTTTGCATTTTCAGATAATGTTTTTATTAAATCTTTTACCATAAGAGCAGCGCGTGGATCAAGCGTTGATGTTGGTTCATCAAGAAAGAGGATAGGTGGATCATGAATGATTGCTGAGGCGATCAAAACTTTTTGTTTCATACCACGACTAAAACCTTCTAGAAGATAATCTCGTCGTTCGTAGAGATTAAACAATTTAAGTAAATCCTCAATTCTTCTTGGTAAAATGTTATGTGGAACATCATATAGAGAGCCCATAAATTCTAAAAACTCAAAGGCGCTTAACTTTTCATATAATCCAGGAGACTCTGGGAGCAATCCTGTTACCCGTTTTACGTCTATTTCATCTTTAATAATGTCAAATCCTTTTACAGTTGCATTTCCACCTGTTGGTTTTATTATACAATTCAATAAACGAACTGTGGAGGTTTTTCCTGCGCCATTTGGTCCAAGTAAACCAAAGGTTTCCCCTTCATAAACATCTATTGAAAGTTCGTCTACGGCTTTTATTATGTTTCCTTTGCCATAGTATTTTGACAAGTTATCAGTGTGAATAATTGCATTCATTAAAGGTACATCCAGTTCACTAATTTAATTAATAATTATATGTTGCAGTTAATATTCAAATAGTTTTCACTTTATATTAAGAAAAAAATTCATGCTAATCTTAACTTCCCTTTATTTTTCTTTTTTTTGTGTTTTAATCTATTGTTTAATTTCAATTTTTTAATAAAACGAGAGTTGTACACTAAAATGGTCGGGATACAAACAAAATTTATATTGTATTTATACAATATTATATTAATATAATATTGTAGTGGTAAAAATAATGGTTGAAATATCAAATGCAGAAGCCATACTTCTAGGCCTACTCTCAGAACAACCCATGTACCCATACCAAATAGAACGAGAAGTAAAATATCGCGATATGAGATTTTGGACTGAACTGTCAATGTCGTCCATCTATAAGCTGCTCCGCAAACTTGAAAAAAACAAGTTAGTCAAACGAGAAAATGAAATTAGTTCAGAAAATCGTATACATACACTGTACACATTAAGTATCACCGGGAAAAAGAAATTACAGAAAAAAATTGAATCTCTATTAAGTAAACCAGAACATATGAAATGGCAAATAGACATCGGAATTTATAACCTTAACTTGATTTCAGAGAAAAAGGTTCAAGAAGCATTGGTTAAATATCGGTTAACTTTGGAAAAAAAAATACAGGAATATGGAGCACTTTTAAAATTTTTACAGGACTCAAAATGTCCATCTTATCGATTTAGCGTAGCAAATCGTCCTATCTTTCTATTAAAGGGAGAATTGGGATGGGTTGATTCATATTTGAATCAACTTAATTCACCATCACATAATAAAGAAAAAAAGGTGTAGGAACTAAAAAGAATTAAAACAGACTAAAATAAGAACTAAAATGTTTTATCAAAACCACTATAGCGGTTTTTTGATAATAAAATAGAAAAAAAATAATAGATAGTTAGACTACAAATTTGTTAGAAATTAAAAATCTGAATCAAATTAAACAT
>JAUWJK010000026.1 GCA_030607735.1 Candidatus Bathyarchaeota archaeon | reverse complement strand
TTTGAAAGCGCCTTTTTCGCCAAGTAAATGTTCCCAGCAACCGCAGACAACTTGTTACGAACATCATGACGAGTCAACCTACCAACAACACTCAACTTCTCATTAACCAAACCCAACTCATCAACAGTCTTCTTTATTTTTTCTTCTGCTTTTTTTCGCTCAGTGATATCTCTTGCGGTAGCATGAACAATACCTTCCATAGCAAAAGATGCCTGCCACTCCAAAACAACATAAGAACCATCTTTGCGTTGGTATCTGTTGACAAAATTTGCCACAGAACCACCCTTTAACTGCCTCTCAACTTCCTTTTTTGTAAGTTCCACATCATCTGGATGAACAAGACCAGCCCAGCCAATCTTATACAACTCTTCCTGAGTATACCCGAGAATCTTCTCACAAGAAGGACTAACCCTGAGCAAACCACCCTCAGTAGTGCAAACCATCACCAAGTCAACAGATAAGTCAAATATTTGCTCTAACTCTTTTTTTGATTTCTTTAAATTTTCTTCATATTTCTTGCGTTCAGCAATATTCGTGATGAAACCAAAGATATGCTCAAGATTTCCTTCATCATCATATTTTGGCTGAACAAAGAGTTCAACAGGAATTATCTTTCCACTTTTTGTCAAGTATTCTTTTTCATACCTTACTGGCTTTTTTGTTTTAAGTTGCTCCTCAAGTATTTTCGCCTCAATTTTTCTCCATTTCTCAGGAGTTAATTTCTTGGTCCAAACATCCTTTTGTTCACATAATTCCTTTGAAGAGTAACCTGTAAGTTTGCAAAATGCTGGATTTACCCTAATTAAACTTCCATCAATACCAGCAACAGCAAAAGGTTGCTCTGTAGACGAAAGCAACTCTGATAAAACCAGAGATTCTTTAATCTGAATTTTTAACTCTTCTTCAGCTTTCGTTTTTTCTGTGATGTCCTGTGCAAAGCCTACTAAACCAATTGGGCAGCCATTTTCGTTAAGAATTGGAACCTTATCTGTCTGCACCCACCTTCTACCACTTGCAGATTCATACTGCTCTATTATGCCAAATTTGGGGCTTCCTGACTCTAAAACCATCGAGTCGTCTTTTGTCATGCTATGTGCAATCTTGGGAGAATACAAGTCAAAAACTGTTTTTCCCAAAAATTCTTCTTTACTTATTTTGAGCGCGTCAGCAAACGTACTATTAACACGCAAAAATTTTCCCTTGTTATCTTTGTAGAAAATTATGATTGGCGAAGAATCGACAATGCGGTCAAGTTCACACCGCTCTTTTTTCAACGCTTCCTCAGCCTTCTTGCGTTCAGTGATGTCCCTAAAGAATCCTACCAAAAGTTGTTTTTCACCAATTTTTATTGGCACCGAATTAACATCACAATACAAAATCTGGCTATTTTTTCTCAAAACAGGAATATCCTTTGCAAGAGTTATTTTTCCTTCTAATTGTTTTTTGAATTGTTCATTGACATACGACAAGTCTTTTTTGGGATGAATGTCCTTAACATATAATTTAATCAATTCTTTTAGTGGATAACCTGTTATTTCACAGAATTTGGGATTTGCAAAAATAAATCTCTGATTTTTCGGATCAACTGCAAGAATGCCATCAGAGGCTCCTTCAAAGATCGCTCTGAATTTTTCTTCACTCTCTATAAAACGCTGTTCTGATCTTTGCTTTTCCGTTACTTGACGAATAGCATGAGTAAGTTCACCATAAACAGTTTCGGGTTTACCTAATTTGCTGAAATAGTAATCAGCACCCAAATTCAAAGCTTGTATCGATACATCCTCTCTGCCCTTCCCAGTAAACAAAATAAATGGGATGTACATGCCTCTGACTCTTAGTTCCTTTAGGAATTGTAGGCCATCTTTAACTGGCATTTGATAGTCCGATACCACAACATCAAACTCTCTCTTCCCCAACATCACAAAAGCTTCATCAACAGAAGACGCACTTTCAACATGAAATGAGCCTTGCTGCTCCAAGATAAGTTTAGAAACTTCAAGAAAGCTGGATTCATCATCCACATGCAAAACGCGAATAGTTGCCTCTCCAACAACCCCTACAGAAGCTATGGGTGACGATTTAGAATTAGGAACAGGTTTAGATATTTTCCTTATCCTCCATGAATTACAAGTTCAAACTAAATTATCGTAATGTTTAGGAGAATATACTATAAACGATTATGGATTCCAAATGAGACTCAATGTTATCGCGAGTTCAGATTCAGAATCAAGAAACCACAAAACCTTATTCCGTTTTTTAAAAATAAATACTTACTGTTTAATCTGACACTGTCTAACTGCACAGAAGGCGGGTTACTTCCAAGACGCCAACCCACTCTAAAATTGTAAGTCAGAGATAAAGCGTATATAAAAACATCGCCAAAACACAGTTTTTTCTCTAAAAGAAAATAGATTATAGATAAAGTCGAGAAAATCCCTTTTCTTATCTATCTAATTATTTATCATTATTTTAAAAAGATTAAATACAAACTACTCTCTTAAGAAGTAGATTAAAATTTCAAACTACCTTTTTAATCGGTATACTTTTGTCTAGGATTACTTTTGAAAAAAAAGATAGTTTGTGCAATTTATATAAAGAATCAAGTTTTTGCTCTTTTTAAAAATTCATTCTTCTTAACGTCTCTGGCAACAAGCAAGTTATGAATAAAATTAAGTATTAAATTTTCATAAACTAGTAAGTCATTTAGCGGATCTGACTTTCTACCAAACATACTCTCAAATGCAATTGTAGAATCGTCAACCATTTGTTGGATTTCTTTTTCAGTCATGATAGCAAGTTTAATTATTTCTTCGTTGAATTGATCAGAAATAATTTTCAGCTTCTTTTTTCTATCCTCACTCATATTATTATCCACCAATTATTCTATGATTTACCAATAATTAAATTCTTTTTAAAAAAACATTTATTTTCTTTTTTTATTAGTGTTCAAAAAGTAATTTATTGATCGCGACAAGTGGTATATATATCAAAAAAAGTTTGTAGATTGTGGAACAGGCGAAATTTGTGAAAGGTAATAAATTGAGCACACTTGAATTTCTTCAAATTAAACGAAAATATGAAATTGAGACAATAGCGCTAATGGAAAAACAATTGGATTATGATAATTATCTTCTTAAAAATGATCTCTATCTCTTAAATCATAAAAAAGAACTTAAAAAAATCGAAGAAGCTATCAAAAGTGAAGAAAAGAAGAGTTAATTCTAAGAAAAATTAGTAGATTAAATAGAATATTTGATTCTATTTGATAATAAAAAGAATAAAATATGAATGAACAAAATGAAATGTTTAAAAAGTGGATATTCTTGGAAGAGAAGTAAATGGTCGAATACTGATCTTTTATAGCGAAATGTCCAAAGTGCAATTCAAGAATTCTAGCGAGATATTAGTTCAGTTACTATGACTACTATCAAGTTTTAAAATCTTTCAAAATTAAAAAAATATATTAAATTAATTTTTTTTAGAAATTGAACTTTTTCGAATTGTCTCTTGAATAGGAAAACCTATCAAGTTTATAGCCACGATAGATCCCCCAAAAACACCTAATAAAGAAATTTCAAGTGGAACATTGAATATAACGGATAAATAGCCCCCAACAATTAACGTTATAACAACTGTTTCAATTATACTCGCTATAAATCTGTAAATAATTCCTATTCTTTTGGCAAAGTAATAAGCAAGCGTACAAGCTAAAAAATTTGCAATCGTGCCACCAATAACGTCCAACAAGCTAATATTAACATATAAATTTGAAATAAACGCTCCGAGTCCAAAACCTATTGCTCCAGGGATTCCAAAGATTATTGAAAGGGGAAGCAATGCATCTGCTAATCGAATTTGGTAAATACCAAAACTAATTGGTGCTAAAACAATTACTGCAGTTGCATATAGAGCTGAAAAAATTGCAATTAGGGAAATATTTTTTGAATTATTATTCATTTTTTCCACCGGTTTTTTAATGTAGGTTTTTTACGGAAACTACCAAGATAACAAATGTTGTATCCTGTTATCTTCATAACACAAGTCTATTCATAAACTTGGAGAATTTTTTATATATAGCATAATTTAGGTCTTTCTACCCTATAAAAATATTTTCTTGTTATATCAAAATTTGAAGAGATTATAGGAAAAGAGTTGGAAGATTCTTACTTGGATAATAAGATTGTTCACAGGTCAAGTGTTTTAAGTGATAAGGTTGCCGCTTAGTACCTAGAACTGTAATAAAACGAGATTTTAATCAAAGGTCCTTTCAACCTAGTGTTGTTAAATATATTTTTAATTGATTTTATATTTTGATAAGACTATGACCTCTTCAAATAGTTTATCTAGGAAGATTGCATGATTTTGGGTATCCAACTGTGGTTAAGTATATTGTACTTTCTTTTTCTCCATCTAATCCAAGGATTTTGTTAATTTCATGATCGTAAAATGCTCCAATTTGACAAGACCCCAAACCCAATGTTGTAGCGCAAAGCGCAAAATTTTGAGCGATATGACCAGCGTCGAGGTAGATGTAGCTGTAGGCTCTTTGTGTATATTTTCATTTTGATCTTTGAAATATTGCGGTCCATATTAGTGTGATTAGGGCATTAAATGGCATACTTTGATCCGGACAAGCTTTGGATAATTGAAGTGAAAGATCTTCTTGGATAAGTTCTTCAAGCGAGTTTGATTCTATGTTGTAGTGGTATAATCCGGTGTGAATGTTTTTTTTGTGTTTTTGGTACATAGTTAGGTCTCGATTGGGTATAGTGCTCCAGCTGAGGGTGCATTTCTAAATTTATAGTCTCTTTGGACTCTTTGAATGCCAGTGCTAGACCACAAAAGATAAGCCACTTATTTAATGCTTAAAGGGTTTTTTGAATAATTGCGAATACTTTTTCGACTTTTAATGGTTTGGTCAAAAGATAGAGTTTAAATCTCATCAAAAACAAGCATTATTTTTTTATTTTTTGGATATTGCTTGTAGATTTTAAGTTTATTAAACCAATCCAAGAATCCTCCAACTTTATCTCTTTTGTACTTTGTTAGTTTTTTAAAATTATCTCTAATCTTTTCAGACATTAAAAACCCTCAAAGGAAATTATATGAAATCTCTTTTTTTTATTTTTTAGTATCGTTCTTTTTTTCAATCAAAAATTAC
Source organism: Candidatus Bathyarchaeota archaeon (assembly GCA_030607735.1). Taxonomy (GTDB): domain Archaea; phylum Thermoproteota; class Bathyarchaeia; order Bathyarchaeales; family Bathycorpusculaceae; genus AD8-1. Next base: position 13,344 of record JAUWJK010000026.1, on the reverse strand, counting down.
TCGTGTGACATTATTTCAAAGACCTTCGTGCTTGTTATCATTGGACAACTTTGAGCTATCTTTATGGCTTCATCCATGTTTTCTGCGTTAATAACTACATAACCAGTTATTGCATCTTTATCCATTGGTAATTCTGCAGTACCCTTTCTTGTTACCTCTTTTCCATTACCAAGCACAATTTGGTCTACAATTTTATCTTCTATTGATTTAAACCATTGAGTCCATGATTTCATAATCTTTGGAGTTGGTTGAGTAAATCCAACTGTTAATAAAACATATTTTTTCATAATGTTATCTGTAAAAAATTGAGTTAATTAAAGTTCGCAATTACATTGAACAACTAAATAAATATGGATTTGAAATTAAAATTCTCTCAAAAAATGAGTGTATAAAGAATTTTGTATCACGAATTCTTTTTACGGTATCTACTTTTAGAAATGGAAATCTCGCTCAGATTTCATTTATCTTCAAAAAAGCTCCATATAAACTGCAGTTAAATAAAAATATGAAATGGTTTATAAATAAAAAGATTGATTGGTAGGAATCGTTATGATTGTAAGTAAAATATGTTACTAACTATAAAATCTAATCTTAACTGATGGCCTATTTTAGAATATGATTTGCTATAGTGTACATAATCGGCAAATTTAGATAAAGAGATATCGATTTTCGATATATTTCTTAATCAGAAATTTGATTTATATTAACTCTTGCGACTCTATAGATTAAGGTTGAACAAATGAAAAGAAGAATGTCACGAGAAGAATTTAACAAGTTCTATACATTAATTTGGCAAAGAGGACCACAAGTACACTATCAAAACCCTGATTCTTGGTTCAATAACCATATTCCAGAAAGATTATTTTAACTAACTTCTTACAAATATAATTAAATTAAAAAAAAGGTATCAATCGAAACGCCTTCGTTTAAATGGTAATCTAACTTTTTCTAAAATCTTTTATAACTGGATTTAATAAAAAAAATAAATTCCAAATTGTCTACTATTTAGATATAAAGTATTAAGCCGGAAAACATTCAATAAAAATTAATTAATAGATCTAAAATCTAAATAATTTTGATAAAATATTTACATCCAATCGAACGTATAAATAGAGGTACCAAAACATTTGAAATACTATTTGTTAAAAGAAATAACACTGCAAGTTTAGCGAACAAAAAACCTACCAGATTTAAAATATCATAAATGATCTATTGAAATTAAAAGGAGGAAGTAGAATGGTTAAATCTATAAAATTTAAACCTGTCTTAATTAACTCAGAACTTAGAGAACCCTACACATGGATTGAATTAAGAAACCAAATCGAACAAAACTTGAAGACCAAAAAACTTTTTGATCAATGGGATAAAAAAAATGTCCTGCAACTAATAACACCATTTTTAAAAGAAAAAAATGCAAAGGAAATTCAAGAAAAATTAGAAAACATTTTTGAACAAATAAGAGATAATGACACAATTATCGTAATTGAAGATGAGTTAACACAAAAAATTATACTTGCAATAATTGAAATGATACAACAAAATAATTATAGAAAAAGTATTCAACCTAAAATCTGAATAAAGAAAAAAATAGAAAAGCTACAATTTTTGGGAAGTTACTCCATCTAGAACTAAGATTTTTTCTTCGTTTGTTTTTGTATTTTTATAATGAAGTTTAAATCTTGGAGTATAAATAACTGTCCGTTCACTAACCTCAAAAATCTCTGTAATAATTCTGCTAAAATTTTTAGGGCGTTTTGCAATTTTATTTTTTACAAGATTTATTTCAAAGTTTTTCGGTAGTTCTTTTATCTTAAATTTTTTAATAACCGTTTTAGGATTCTTAGAGGAAGGAGCTGACTGTATTTTGTCGATTATTGCTTTTTTACCATCCTTATCTAAGACCATAAAAGCCTTAGCTTCACTGGTGAGCCTCTCTTCACCATTAATCTCTATCTTCATATGTTTCTTGCCTGAACTTGACGAATTAGGGTGAAAAGTTTTTTCAAAGAGAACTACTTCTTTAACTTCTTCATCAATTTTTATCGAATAAGTGCATTTCCGGAAATAATCAATAAAGTATTTTCCATTAATGACTACATAGGGTTCATAATAGAGTTCAGAAGAAATAAATTGAATTTCATCTGATTTAGGTTTAAAAAAACCAAATTTTGCAAAAAGCTGTAATTTTAGTTTTTCTCCTGAAAGTCTAATCATCGTTGGATCAAGATTTACTTCATGAACGATAGTTTTTCTTTTAACAATTTTTTCTTTTAACGATGAATAATCTAAAGATGTTACAATTGGATTGGTAGAAACTAATTCAGTCAAGAGTATTACCTGATTAAATCTCACTCTTGAGCTTTTAATAACAATTATGAATCTTAAAAATAGATCAATAATATTAAAAAGGAATCAATATTTCCTTTTAGTAATTAATCCTCTGTTAGTATTAAGGTTAGAGTGGATCTAACATTTTCGATGTTTCTAAGTTTATGAGTAACCAATTCTTTTAATTCTTCCATTGAGTCTGCCTTGATCTTTACTAATAGATCATAAACACCATAAGAAACATAAACTTCTTGTACTCCTTTAATTTTCTTAGCTTCAGTTAAAACTTCATCTTCTGATCCAGACCCTACATTAAATAATACAAACGCTTGTGCCAATTTTAATTCACCAAATAGTTTATGATTAAACATAAATTAAAAGTTTCTACTGATAAACAAATAAAATGAAAAAAAAAGAAAAATAATAACTAACAAAATAAATGAAAAATATCTAAAATCGCTCTCGTTAAAATATTAAGAAAAAAAAGTAAATTATACAAATAATTTGGTTTAAAAATATCAATTTTGTAATATAAAATCGAGATAAATTGAAAAGATAGTCAATACATTAATATCGAACACTCCAGTGTTAAATAAAACCAAATATTGTACTAAATAACACAACTTTAACAGTAAAATTGTCAAAAGTCTATGTATTTAATTCAATTCTCAAAACATATAACAATTTAACTCATTTAAGGAGAGAAACATTTGAAAATAAAACTACATGGAGGTACCCAAGAAATCGGCGGGTCCTGCATAGAAGTTGATACTGAATATTGCAAAATAGCTTTAGACTATGGAATCAAAATTGATGAAGAAATTAAAAGACAATTACCAACAGATTTTGATGCAGTTGTAATAAGTCACGCTCATTTAGATCACTCAGGTAGTTTGTTAAATTTAACGAAACAAAAACCTACAATAATAGGTTCAAAGATGACTCGAGAAGTCACTATGGATCTTCTATTAGATATGATAAAAATTCAAACACTAAAGAAAAAGATTTACTCACATGATTATCAGGATGTTGAAATTATTAGAAGAAACTGGTGGAGTCGTAATTCAGCTGCTTTGCCGGGAATGGCTATAAATCTTTATTCAGCTGGACATGTTGCAGGAGCTAAAATGACTCATGTTCAGTCTGAAGGAAAGCATATTTTATATACAGGAGATTTTTGTGTTCATTCAAGTGAAATTTTAGATGGCTGTGACATAACAAAGCTTCCAAAAAAACCTGATGCTTTAATTACTGAATCAACTTATGGTGGAAAAATTAGAGAAGATAGAACCAAATTAGTCGATAAATTCTTTGAAAAAATACGTTCTACAATTGAAAGAAAAGGCAATATACTAATTCCAACTTTTGCATTTCATAGAAGTCAAGAAATGGCTAAAAGAATAGATCAAGCTATGAAAAAAGGTCGTATACCTCGGTATAAGGTCTACACCATAAGTCCGTTGGCTAAAAGAATAACGGGATATTTTAATGAGAATAAAGATTATTTTAGAAAAGAAATTAAACAACAAGAAAAGCCTTTCAAATATAAACATGTTAAGCACCTCTTTAGGACTACACAAATCAGAGAACCTGCGATAGTTATTTGCACTTCAGGATTTGGTCATGCAGGAGCTAGTCTTCATTTGTTAGCTGAATGGGCATCAAATCAGAATGATTCTGTTATCATAACTTCTGGGTATCTTCCACCAAATAGTCCACTTACTCACGCGAAAGAAGATAGAGTGTTTAATTATAAAGAAAATACTATTGATGTAAAAGCTGAAGTTGAACAAATTGAACTCTCAGGACATGCTGATCAAAAAGAATTAATTCAATTAGTTGAGTTAGTAAAACCAAAAAAGACAATATTAGTGCATGGTAATTTGGATCAAGCGCAAATATTGTCAGATAAAATTTCTAAATTAACAGAAGTTTTTATTCCGGAGAGGAACGAAAGTATCACTATTTAACTGGATTAACGTAAAAATATATAGTGTTTTATTTTAGTAATTTTTTTTATTTCAGAAAAGTTTATATGAACTATATTACATATGAATAATAATTCATATTGTGTGGTTAAAATGAAAAAAGGATTAAATCAAATATGCTACAAGTTTTTCTCTTGTCTTTCAAATCCCACGCGACTAGCAGCAATAGAAAAACTAATACAGAAACCTATGAGCGTCAATGAAATTGCTAATGCATTAGGCGAAGAACAAAGTATGATATCCCACAACCTAAAACCTTTACTCGAGTGCAATTTAATAACAAGTAATAGACATGGAAAAAAAAGAATTTATTCATTAAACACAGAAACAATGGAAGCATTATTCAAAATAGTAAAAAACCACGCAAAAAAATACTGTCCAAAAGGCGGAAAATGTCTAATTAAAGAGGATTAAACATGATAACAAGAAAAATAATAAAAATTAACGAACAACTTTGTAATGGATGTGGAGAATGTATACCAAACTGTGCTGAAGGCGCAATTCAAATAGTTGATAAAAAAGCCAGAATAGTAAAAGACTCTTATTGTGATGGCTTGGGAGCTTGCCTTGGACATTGCCCTCAAGGTGCATTAACCATAGTCGAAAGAGAAGCAGATAATTTTGATGAAGAATCAGCTAAATTACATATAGCAAAAATACAAAATAAAGATCAAAAAATTGCAAAACCACAGTGGCCTATTATGCTAAATTTAGTATCAACGACCGCAGATTTCTTTAATGACTCAAATATTCTTCTTGTGGCCGATTGCGTACCTGCAACCTACCCAAATTTTCATAAAAAACTTGCTCCTGGAAAAACAATCTTAATTGGATGTCCCAAATTTGATGATGCAATAAAATATGCAGAAAAACTCGGAGAAATTATCAAACAACACAACATTAAAAGTATCACAGTTGCCCATATGGAAGTGCCATGTTGCTCAGGACTTAAATGGATAGCGCAAAAAGCAGTAGAAACATCAAATAAAAAAATTCCAGTACAAAACATAATGATTGGAATAAATGGTGAAATAAAATAAGCGAAAAAACAAATATAAAAAACCCGCAAACATGTCCAGGATTACGTGATTTCCTCAGACCCACACCAAGTTATGTCAAATGCCATATTTGTAAAAGTGACATAGAGATCTGGAGTGACGAAGATTCAACAACATGTGATAGTTGTGGAGCTGAATGGAATAAACCAGACGAAAACGCTTCTTGCCTGGAATACTGCGAATATGCATCAAAATGTAGGGAAATAATTAATGCAAGAAAAACATGAAAAAAAAATAGAACCTGATCACCCTCGAATAAAAAGAGAAAAAAAAACAATGGATGCTATGGTACACATTTACTGCAAAAACCATCACAGCACTTTAAAAGAGCTATGTACAGAATGTAGCGAACTTTTAGATTATGCAAAATATCGTCTTAGCAAGTGTCCTTTCCAAGAAAATAAAACTACATGTGGAAAATGTCCAATTCACTGTTATGAACCAGAAAAAAGAGCACATGCTAAAAAAGTAATGAAATATGCAGGACCAAGAATGATCTTACATCATCCAAGAATGGCATTCCAACATTTACTTGATGGACGAAAAAAACCAAAAAAACTTGAGAAAAAAAAGAAAACAGATTAAGATTATGTGTTAATTAACATTGCAAATAGATTATCCAAGTTCTCGGTTAGTTCATTAGAGATTTAATCTAATTTGAAAACAATAGATAATTTCTTTTTTTCTAATCCATCAATAATTTGTATCCATGAGCATGGCATATTTTCTTTTTCTCCAGAAGTAAGCTTCCTAAGGGTATAGTCTTGATTTATAGAAAAAGATTTTAAACAAGAAATACAATTTTGGTAAGGAAATAATCCTTTTGCAGACCTTTTTATTTGTTGACTAAAGTTACAATATGGACATAATTGTATTGTAACTTCACTTTCTTCAGTTTTATTTTCTTCCACTTCTACATGACTTTCAAGATCTTCCCAAGAGGCATAAATTCTATGCAAAGGAGAACTGCTTTTTTGCCACATTTTTTTAAAAATTGCCAAAAGTTTTTTTTTCTCACTGATATTAGAATTATTTTTCTTTAGAATAGTCAAAATATAATTTAATCCCCCCTAAGTATCAATAACCAATTTTTTTTCTTGTTAATTTTTAATGCGGAAATAGCAAAAAATATTCTTTTTGACAAAGTATCCACCATATTAGTTGGAACGTGATAATAATAAATAATAAACAATTCTAAAATATAAATTAAAAAAAATAAATTTTAATCATAAATAAAGATAATATTGATTCAATTACACAGAAGTTCTTTATTTAATACAAAGAATATTCTTTTGCCAGACATTAAAAGCTTATATGAGTTTAACTTGCAAAGTAGGTTCCTATAATAAAGTTTTAGAGGAATTATTAAAATTAAAAATCCCAAAAGGAGATATATTCTTGCTTTTCGGTCCAATGGACATACTGATTAAATTTAAGGAACTTCAAGATATTGATGAATTCTCAAAAAAATGGTTTACACCAATCAGAATGATCTGTTGCAAAGATGATGTAATAACAAAAACAATGACTTTCATAGTTGTTAAGGAAGGTGTATCATTTGCTGAAGAGCCTTTCGCATTTATGTTTATGAATATTAGGCATCAACAGTTAGAAAATGCTCAAGAAGCATTATTGCAAATTAACGAAGTTATCTCTTCGGATATTGTATTTGGTCCTTATGATCTAATAGCTCTTGTGAGAGCAAAAGATCAGGTAGATTTGAAAAGAGTCGTCTCAAAAATTTCTGAGATCGTACCTGGAATTGAAGGAGCAGCAACAATAATCGTGGCTATGTTCCGAATTTGAATTTGTTAACAATAACTATTCAATCTTGATAAACCAATTTTTCAACAGTTATCTAACAGATCAGTAAATTGAGATTTGGTTAATCCTAAACCAGCTTTTCCATCCAATCTTTTGTCTACTTTTCCATTTTCAAAAAATAATACTGTCGGGACATTTTCGATAGAGTAGTCTTCCCAAATAGGATTTGAATAATCATCTAATTTTACGCAAAGAATCATATCAAACGGTTTTTTTTCTGCATCAGCTTTAAAAATTTTCATGAATCTTCTACAAAATGGACACCAGGATGTATAAAACAAAGCTAAAATTCGTTTATTTTTTACTAATTGGCTATCAAAATCAATTTTTCGATTAACTTCAATCATATTAGCATCTCAAAAATACCGATGGATTTAACCTTCTTAAATGTGTTGACAGACTTTTAAAAAAAAATAATATAAGGAAAAAAGAAATTATTTAATTATTTTACAATAGGTATTTCAAGCACTTTGGCTAATTGCTCACACCTTTGTTTTATTGTCGGAAGTTCATTTTGAAGATAGGCAACTTTAGTTTTTTTGGCTTCAATTTCGTCTATAATTCTTTTTTTAAGTGTTTCTTCCATGTCAAGAAGCTGATTTTTTTGATTTAAAAGTTCTTTTTCTTCTTCAATAAGTGTTTCTAGCATTGAAAATACTGTCTGTTCGTTTCTTTTGATCTTTCCATCAGGGTTTTCTTTGTTTTTAAGTCTTAGACTTTTGGTTAGTTTTTTAATTTTTTTGCTTTTAGTTTGCTCTTCTATAAATTCGTTATCTTGATCTTGAAATATCTCAAACATTTGTTTTACACCATAGATATCTAATATATCAATATATAATAATCACTATTCCCAATTTCGATATACTTCAAAAAGGAATTGTTTAAAGCAAATAAATGAAACATAACTTCAATTACAAAACTAACAACAAATGTTAACTTGAGATGTAAAATTTGGCTAGAAAAAAAAGACAAAAAAGAGGTTATCCAGTTGCCCTTCTGATAGGGATTGAAGATAATCAGGTAACTATTTGGAAAATATTTAGTCAAATTGCTAAATTCGATAAAGTTTTTCCTTTTGAAGGATTTAAAAAAGATGCTAAATCTAATTATAACTTTTTTGAGACATTAATAGACACTATAAGACCAAGTCTTAAAGAGGGAATTAAAAGTATAATTATTTCAACTCCTTCAAAAACAAAATATGCTGATATTTTAATTTCGCATATAAAAATACACCATTCTTGGCTAAACCATGGAAACAACAAGGTTTCTTTCTCACAAATAGTGGGATCAACTAGCACAAAGGAGAAAGTAGGATCGTTAATAAAAAATAACGAATTTCAAAAACTTATTTCAGAAACAGCTATTAAAGAAACAGATAATCTAATATCAATTTTAGATAGAAATCTTGCTTCCTCTAATTCAAAAAAACAAATCTTGTTTTCTTTTGAAGAGATCCGAAAACTATTCTTTGATAAACAAAAAAATAATTCTAAACCGGAATACATTCTACTAACTGATAGATACTTAAAGGATTGTAAATATAAAAATCAACTAAATAGAATTTTACAAATTGCAAAAAATCAAAAAGTTAAAACAAGAGTAATATTAAATCAGTTACCTGCGGGCAAAAGATTAACTCAATTAGGAGGATTAGTCTGTTTAATAAAAACAAATTAAATCTAAAAAAACAATATTTTTTAGATTGTCATCAAATTCTTTTGTCTTAATTCTGTAAAGTTAATCTTATTTGCGTATAATGCAGTTCCTAATAAAACTCCAGAAACACCAAGATTTTTTAGCTCAAACAAATCAGGCATACCTCTTATTCCACCACCTACAAAAACATCAAACTTAAATTTTTTCATAATTTTATCTATTAATTGAATATCCACTCCATTTTCACTGCCAACTCTCATTAAATCTAAAACTATAATTTGGGAAACTCCAAAACTTTCAATAGTTTTCAAAAAAATAAATGGGTTATGGATTTCTTTGAGATTAAAATTGTTTAATATTTTGTTCCCTTTTAAATCAAGGCTTACAATAATTCTATTTTCTCCAAAAAGTTTAACAGCTTCTTTTAAAAAATTTATGGAGGTCAAAGTTTCAGTCCCAACAATAACTTTTTTAACATTTCTATTAAAAAGACAAGTAGCTAGTTCCTTATTTTTAACACCCGCATCGACTAACAACTCAATTCTTGAATTGTCTCGTATCTTCTCTAAAATTTCAAAGTTTGTTTGATTTTTATCAATTGAATCCAAATCTGCTAAATAAATTTCTTTAAATCCCAATTTTTCAAGGGCAACTACTACATCTATTGGATTGCTGGAGTTAAATAGTGGACTTTTAAGGAATTGATAGTCAGTTCGTCTTCCTCCTTTTGCATGAACTACCTTTTTATTTAGAATGTCGATAACGGGAATAATCTTCATTTTTTATTCGGTATTTAGTTATATATACAGGTCAATAAACTATACAGTTTTTTTTCACTTTTTTGTTAATCAATAAGTCTTTTCATTCTCAACAAAAACTTTAAAGGGTTAGAAGCCCCGCATTTTGATTGAAGTCATTTGAAACTGCTAATAAGTCCAAAGAATAAAAAAGAAGCAATTGAAACGATACTGGGAGGAGCAGACATAGTAGATGTAAAAAATCCCTCAGAGGGTCCATTAGGAGCAAATTTTCCGTGGATTATTAAGGATATTATAGAAATTGTTCCAAAAAACATAGAAACAAGTTGTACAATTGGTGAAATGTCAAATTGTCCAGGATCTATAAGTCTAGCAGCTAGAGGAGCTGCAACTATTGGCGTAAATTACATTAAAGCTGGTCTTGCAGGATTAAAAAAAACTGAAGATGCAATAGATTTTATGATAAATATTGTTAGATCGATTAAAGACTATAATTCAAAAATAAAAGTAGTAATCACTGGATATGCTGACGCTGAAAAAATCGGATCAATAAATCCTTTAATGATTCCAAAAATTGCATTTAAAACTAAAGCGGATGTCGCAATGATTGACACTGCTATAAAAGATGGAAATAGTCTTTTTCATTATCTTAGTGAAAAACAACTAAATAATTTTGTTCATGAGTCACATAAATACAAATTGATAACAGCGTTAGCAGGGTCTTTAAAAAAAGAAGAACTATCAAAAATCAAAACAATAGGTTCTGATATTATAGGTATTAGAGGAGCTGCATGTAGTTTTGGAGATAGAATAAATGGTCAAATAACCAGAAAAAAAGTAACTGAAATCGCAGATTATTTATCAGATTTGAAATCTTGAATAACACAATAAAAGGAAATAGTAATATCTTCTTTCATATTTGAATTATTTAACACCCAAAAAAAATAGAAAACCTATAATAAAAATTTTCTTAACCTAAGGATTGGCGCTAATGAGAATATTAGTTTATGAGTACTTTTCTGGAGGTGGCTTTACAAGTGATTCCTGTTCACTTAGCATATTATGTGAAGGACTGGGAATGCTTAACACTTTAATTTCAGATTTTAAAACTGCTGGACACCATACATCAACAATTATTGATTCTAATATAATCAAACTTAATTTGTCATCAATAAAAGCTAATCAGATTATACCACTTTCATCTTTTACAAATCTTCAAGATGCAATAATTGAACTTTCCAAAGTTATCGATGCAGCGTATATTATTGCACCTGAAACAAATGGAATCCTTCAATCTATTTTACAAATAATTGAATACGCAGGTATAATTTCCTTAAATTGTTCAATTAGTGGAATTGAAAAAGTATCTGATAAAAAATCTTTTAATAAAAGCTTAAAAAAAATAAACGTAAATACTCCTAAAACTATTGGATTTTCTTTATCAGAAAATTTATCAAACGTAAAAACCAAGATTTCCAAAAATCTTTGCTTTCCCATAGTAATCAAACCTTCACAAGGAACTAGTTGTGAAGGTATTAGCATTGTTAGAAATGAGAAAAACCTAAGAAATGCAATTACCAAAATTAAAGAAGAAACTATAAGTAATAATTTTTTTGCTCAAGAATATATAAAAGGTAATTCGGTCAGCATAAGTCTTCTCTCGACAGGAAATAAAGTAATTTCTATCAGTCTAAATAAGCAGAATATAATTCTTGCAGAACCCGACAGTAATTCTATGTATAAGGGGGGTTTTGTTCCATATGAGACACATCTTAAGAAACAATGTTTTGAAATTGCTAAGAGAATTATTACAGCCTTTCCAGGTTTGAAAGGATACGTTGGAATAGATCTAATTCTTACAGATAATAATGTTGTAGTCATAGAAATCAATCCAAGATTAACCACTTCATATGTAGGAATAAGAAATGTTATCAAAACAAATTTAGCTCAAGAGTTAATTAATTGTTATTTTAAGAAAAAACTTCCTTCCCAGATAATAACGTATGGATATTCTTTTTTTTCAAAAATAAAAGTTCAGACTTCACCCGCTCAACCTTTTATATCAAATATGCAATCAGAAGAAATAATATCGGGATTGGTAAAGATATATGGATTCAAAACCGTTTGGGCACTTATTTCAGTTAAAGGAAAAACAAAAAAAGAAACAGTTAAGAAATTTGGAAAAGTCAAAAAGAATCTTAAGAGGCATATCAAAGGAGGTAAATGATCTGACTAAGATTATAGGATGGGATATAGGCGGTGCAAACATAAAAGCAGCGATAATTCATACTGAAAAAAATTTAATAAAATCGATAAAAATTATCAAAGAATATTTTCCAATATGGAAAGAACCAAATAAACTTGCAGAACGTCTTTCAGAAATAAAAAAAAGATTATGCAGCACTCAACCGGATGCTATGGGATTAACTATGACTGCTGAATTATCCGATATTTATCGTACAAAAAGAGAGGGTGTTAATCATGTTCTTAATTCAGCAATAAAAGCGTTTAATCAGACTCCCTTTTTAGTTCTAAATGTTGAATCAAAACTAATTTCAGTTAGCAAAGCTAAAATGAATCCCTTAGAGGTAGCAGCAGCAAACTGGATTGCTACGGGATGGCTTGTTTCGCAGAAAATAAAAAATTGTGTAGTGATAGATGTTGGAAGTACTAGCACAAGTATTATCCCTATAATAAACGGGAAAATTTCAGCATTGGGAAAAAATGATTTAGAAAAATTAATGGTTGGAGAATTAGTTTATACTGGATGTTTAAGAACAAATATCGCTACAATAGTAAATTCAATTCCTTTTAGAGAAGGTCAGATTAAAGTTTCATCAGAACTTTTTTCTCAATCAGGCGATATTCATCTTATTTTAGGAAATATAGTTGAAGAAGAATATTGCTCAGAAACTCCTGATAATAGAGGAAGAAAAAAAAATAATGCTATGGAAAGGTTGGCTAGGGTTATTTGTGGAGATTTAGAAATAATTGAGGAAAACGAAATTTATCGCATGGCTGAGCATATTTACTCTAAACAAATCGATCAAGTCAGTGAGGGGTTAAAAAAAGTTTATTCTCAAGCTAATCTTAGTGGAAAAGAGGATATGCCAGTTGTTGTTACAGGTATTGGAAAAGATTTTATTGCTAGAAAAGCAGCTAAAAAATTATTAATAGAAAAAATTTTTGACATAAGTATGATTTTAGATTTCAAAACATATATTGCATCACCTGCAGTGGGTGTTGCTTTGATGGTTTCAGATAAACTTGCTAGGAGAAATGCAAATTGGAAGCAGTAATAAAAATTGGGGGTAGTTTAGCTGCAAATCCTAAAACACTCAAATCTTTATGTAATAAAATTGGATCTTTTGGAAAAAATCATGATTTATTTATAGTTCCTGGTGGTAGTAAATTCGCAGATCTTGCTAGATATTTTGATAAGAAATATAATTTAACTTGCAAAACTACTCATAAAATAGCAATTTTAGGTATGGACCAATTCGGGTTTATTCTAAAAGAGCTTATTCCAAATTCACATTCATTTCATAAGTTAGATGATTATAAAAAAATATTAAATTCAAATAAAATTCCACTTTTTATGCCATCTCAATATATGTTCAGAGAAAATCCTTTAGAAAACTCTTGGAGCATTACCTCAGATTCAATAGCTGCTCACCTTGCTGAAAATCTTAAAATAACTAACATAATTATAATAACTGATGTAGATGG
>JAUWJK010000126.1 GCA_030607735.1 Candidatus Bathyarchaeota archaeon | reverse complement strand
TGCCCGAAAATGATGTGAATGGAGGAAAATTCTAGACTTAATGTTAAACAAAATAATATGCAAAAAAGTAAACGTATAAAATAAGTTAAGTCTGAGTTAATATTTAATCAACGAAATATAAAGAAAGTCAAGTACAATTCATTTAGATATGTTTTGAGTATTTTAAAATAATCAAATTATTCATTAAAAGTTTGATTTTCAGAAGATATCGACTTTTATGATTAAAAATAAGGGTTTTCGTTAATAGAAGATATCAAAAGAAGCTCTATTAACAAATTATTTGTGCTTTTTTATTTTTTTGTTATCTTTCTACTGAAAAAGCGATTTTTACAACGGCTCTATATTCAACAATTTTGTTTTTTTCTACCTTTGCGGTACATCTTTTTACATGTACACTTTTTATATTATTGATTGTTTTTGCAGCTTCATCTATCGCGTTTTGAGTTGCTTTTTGCCAACCTTCAGGGGAACTACCAATTAACTCAATTATTTTCACTACCATAATTACCAACGTCAATAGTGTATGTTAAATCATTTAACAACTTCAATGTTTTGGCTAGATTAGAATAAAACAACACAATTATTAAAATGAGTTAATTATAGTCTTGAATTTTAGTTAATCGAATTTTTTTATTGTTATCATTTTTCGATAATTTTCAAGATCTTGTGAAACATATTTTAAAAGTTTTAGTTCTTCCATTGTTTTTTGAAATTTTGCTATTTCTTCACTTGCTTTTCTATGGATAATTTTTTTTTGTGACATAGTATTTCAGCATCTTTCTTTGTTTGATTGAGGGTGAATGTCATTGTTTATTGGCAACCTGAGAGCCAATCCGTTATCGAGGAGAAAGGAGAAGGCTTCGAGAACGGTAAAATTTTATTGGCTGTTCAGGTATTGCACTCAACCTCAGTCACCCTCATATCATGAGACTTAAGATTTAATACAATTATAAAAGTATTCTGAATTCAAAATAATGCGTAAAAATAAAAAAAATAAAAAAACTAGCCGATTGCTAAAACGCCTTCTAAGATCTGTTTTTCAGAAACTTCCAATTGCTTGGATAACCACATCTTTAAAAGCGATTCATAACTGGGTAGTGGTCCACTATAAGTAATAATCTGATTTCCTTTCAAAGCATCAGCTTGAAAAGTTTTTTCAACATCCTTAAACATAAAAGACAAAGTTTGAGCTTTATATGCTAATGTTTGAAAATCATCCCATTTCTTGCATCGAAGAATTACAGGAGGACCCTGAACGATATTGTGTTTGGTAGGTTCACAACAATTTTCTTTAATCACTGGAGGATTGTGATCTTCGGTCTGAGATAAATAATTAACTAAACCACTAATCTCGTTTTGCAAACCACCAATTTTTTGTTCAATATTTTCTACTTTGCTTGTTAGTTCTCCTGTTTCACCTAACTGTCCAGTAACTGTTCCTAACTCGCCAATTAGTCGGTCCAGATCATTTTCATGTTCTTTCAGAACATTAACTATAAAGTCTAGAGCTTCCAAAGCTTCGTCCCTTGAGTGTGGTTTCTTTGACATTATCTTATCCCTGGCTATTAATTTACCCATAAGAGCCTACTATAAATAAAGATAACGAATTTCCAAATAATATCAATGTAAAGCCATAACCATAAGTATTCTCAATATGCACAACACTTCTACGGGTAAAGACAGTTATTTGAATCACGATTTCTTTTCATTAATAGTAAACTAGATTTATTTTTTAGAGATAATAAACCTTATTTCCAGAACAAAAATAAAAGAAACTTTTTTCGGGTGACTCTTTAGGGAAGTTGCCGTCATTAGAAAATGACTAAATTAAGTAGATTAAGTTGTTTTCCAAATTGTTGAAATCGCATTCTGTTCACAGGCTTTAATGCAAAGAGCAGTTTTACCGTCATACAAACATTCTGAACAGGTGTATTTTATTTTTTTGCGGTTTTTTTCGTTTACGGCAACTACATTTTTATCTTCTAAATCAATGAATTCTGTTATAATTTCTAATGCTGATTGAGGACATTTTTCTATACACTTTTCACAGCCAGTACATTTGGTTGAATCAATAACAATATAGAATTCTCCTGAACCGTCGGTGTAACCATAATAAGTGATAATAAAAATCAACTCATCTAATCTAGTTTTTCTGGTTTTTTAAATATAATGCTTTCCCAAATAATGCTGCTCCAATAGCACCAGCAATCATAGGATCTAAACCACCTGTTTTCCATTCGGGAGAAGGCAGGCATTTAACGTTTAGTACGTTTTCAACTCTGCTCACGACGCCAATATTTTTTGATTGGCCTCCTGTAATTACAAACTCCCTTTCAAGACCAACTCTTTTCACAAGATTACTCATCCTCACAGCCATTGCGCTTGTATAGGCGGCCAACACCTTTTCTTTTGACCAACCTTTACGTAAGAGACCCACTGCTTCAGTTTTCGCAAAGGCAACACAAGTACAACTCACCGGTGGAGGTTCCTCGTCAATTTTCATTGACGCTTCACCAATATCTTCAATAGATATCTGCAATAAATCTGCAAAAATTTCCATACCTCGGCCAGTACCAGCAGCACATTTATCATTCATCAAAAAGGAGGTTACTCTACCTGTTTCATCACAATGAATTGCTTTAATATCCTGACCACCAACATCCAATACTGTGCGAACTTTTGGACCCCATATGTAGTTTGCTCCTTTTGCATGACAAGCTATTTCGGTTATTGCTTTATTAGCCATTGGAACATTAACTCTCCCATATCCAGTTCCAACAACATATTTTAAATCATCAAGTCGTAAATCAGTTCCTTTAATAGCCCAATCAAGAGCTTTTCTTGCACTTTCGGGACTGTTTGATCCGGTTCTAGTAATACCCCAAGAATAAACTTCTCCATCAATTAGTATGGCAGCTTTTGATCCAACAGAACCAACATCAACCCCTGCAGTTATTATGTCTTTGTTGTTCCATGATTTATCGCTTATAACTCGTTGATATTCTTTCCATCGCCAATATTCAACAGGTTCTTTATTTTGAGGTTTTGTCATTTTCTACTTCTCCTCGCACGTTTAGTGGCCATTA
>JAUWJK010000066.1 GCA_030607735.1 Candidatus Bathyarchaeota archaeon | reverse complement strand
ATCTCGAAGGTTTCGCTTTGAGCTATAATCTCTCCATTCCAAATTGCTTTTACCAAAAAATTACCTCAAAATAAACATTTTTGCTTGTAGTATTAATAGTATCTCGATTTAAGAACTTGTTGTTCTAGTAAGTATGTGTTAATATTTTAAAAAATTGTGTGTATACATATGTGATATAGGATGTAGGTTTGAAAACATTAAAGTGGTATATGCTTAACTTCGATAATTTTGTTATTTGATTATTATTTGCACTCTACCGACTTTACCATCTTCAAGGCGAACCTTGATTCCATGGGGATGAGTTGAGCTATTGGTGAGAATATTTTTGACAATACCTTCAGTTAATTTACCAGTTCGTTGGTGTTGTTTTAAAATTATTTTTACGTGAGTCCCCAACTTGATTTGGTTTCTTTGCTGATTGGGATGCATTTTATTTAACTTGCACTTCGCGTCTTATAGGAGTTCGCACAAAATATTGTAGTGAATAAATTTATCATTAGATTACAAAACAGGTATACACCATAATTATAGTCAAAATAAAAAAACAAGAAAGAAAAAACACTTATTCCCAAATAATGAGTGTACCTTTTTAATTATAAACCTCTTTAATAATTGATTAATGGTGATTTATTGGCTAAAGGGGAACCTGTTAATAATTTAGAAGAAAAAAGCTTCATTCCTATCAAAGCTGAAGATGTGATGATCACTAAAGTCGTTATTCTGGATGAAAGTGTTTCCGTCAAGAAAGCTGCAGAAATCATGGCTCAAGTAGACATGAGTGCCATTATTGTAACTGCTGAAGGGAAAACAAAAGGAATCTTAACTGAGAGAGACATCATAAAACGTATAGTTGCAGAGGGAAAAAATGCGAGAAAGACAAAAGTGAAGGATATCATGTCAAGTCCTTTGGTTACTATTGGACCCAAAACGGATTTGAAGGAGGCTGCACGTCTTATGTTTGAAAAAAAAATAAAGAACCTTCCAGTTAGCTATAAAAATCGATTGGTTGGTTTAGTTAACTTGCAGGATATTTGTCGGAGCCAACCTGAGATCCTAAGATCATTAGGACAATTAATGGAACCCCCAAAGAACCTCCAAAAAGTTTTGAGGTATTATATAATCTAGGATAAAACAGCAATATAGTTAATAAAAAAGTGAATGAAACTGGGAGTAAGAATAGAATTTAGGGGGCAATAAATCCGTCAACTTTAAGTTCAGAAGCTAAGATTCCACCAATCACCCAGTTTGTTTTTGGGACTTCATTAATAATAATAGTAATAGCGTTTTTTGGGATCCCCAAATCCTCTAGCACTTTTGTCATCCCTACCACAACCCTCTTCTTATTTTCTTCACTAATTCCTGCCCAAGCAGAGACTTGAACCACAGGCAACACAACACCTCCATAATCAATAATCACCCGCTAGCATTCTATAAAGAAATCTTTGATGAGATAAAACAGGATTAATGATAAAACTAATCTAGATTTTCAATTATATTTCAACTTTAAACAAGAATTTTTAAATAAATAAACAAAGAAAAATAATTATTTGGGATAGCTTATTGTCAGAGAAAAAGTCTAAAACAACTACAAATTCTGAGGTTGAAACAAGACTATTTCATGAACGTTATCTAAGAGCGGTAAATAATCCAATAAGAAGAAAGATACTTTGCATTTTGAATAAAGGAAAATGTACTCTTGGAGAATTAGTATCTAAAACCGAACTCGATGAAATTACTCTAAAGTGGCATCTTAGTGTACTTGAAAACGGTTTTTGCATAGAACAACAAAATAAACAAGGAAAATTGCTTTACAAAGTTACCCAAGAAGGAAAAGTTGTTAATTACATTAACTGAAATTATTAACCAAGTTTAATGTTAACTCCAACAAAAACAGATAACCAGAATCGGATGCCTCAAAATTTTTTAGCATAAATTGTTTTCTGAAAGAAACTAATGTGCCGAGGGCCGGGTTTGAACCGGCGACAACAGTCAGCTTTTCCAATAACAAGGAATTTTTAAGGGATTTAGAGAGTTTCAAGCTTTTTTCTAAGGCTAAATTGAATTTAAGTCAAGGAACAGTCTATCATTATACTAGCAAGATTCGCACATTCATGCTGAATAGAAAAACCGTTACAGATAGAGACATTCAAGAGTATATTGAGAAAAAGAAGCGAGAATGCTGCCTGGACTATGTTTCTAACATAATTTCTGCTTTCAAGGCTTACTTCAGAGGCTACAAAGGATTAACTTTTATGAACGGGTATAAGCATCCATCAAGTCCTTTAAAGTTTAAAGATGAAATAGAGCAAACAAAGGTTAAACGGTTTATCGAAGCCATAGATGACTTGACTGTCAGGTGTATCGCTATTCTCTTAGCTAGTTCAGGTTTAAGGAAAAGTGAAGTTTTGTATCTTAAAAAAAGTGAAATTAATAGAGAGCTTAGATGTATTATCGCGAATTGTCATTCTGGAGAAACTAAACAAACTGGAATAAGCTTCTACAACATGGAAGCTGATAAGATTTTGCAAGAATACTTGAAGAAAGTAAAAGTTTCTAAAAATAAACAGGATAGATTATTCGTTATTGGCCATGAAAGATTCTTGAGAATCTGGAAAAGAACAAGAGAAAAGTCTGGAATTTGCTTGAAGCCTAAAGATTTGAGGGATTTCTTTAGTCAGGAGATGGGTAAAGCCCTAATTCCTGACAGGTACATTGACATTTTTCAGGGGAGAGCACCAAGAAGTGTCTTGGCGAAGCATTATACGCCTCAAGGAACTCGGTTACTAAGAGAAATTTACGATAAAGCAGATTTGAAGATAATTTGATTTAGAAAACCAAAATTGCGTGCTTTCTAATAGATATACGGCATTATTCTTTTTAGCAATAAAATAATACCATACAAAAAACTATAAGCATATAAATATATTACTTTTTTAGGGAAAAAATTGAAATTTGACTGTCAATTTACTGTCCTAAATATACTTCCAGCTTTCAGAAGCATCATCGCTTCAGAACTTTTATCCAAACATGGATTTACTCAAATCCAAGCAGCAGATAAACTGGGAATGAGTCAGGGAGCAATAAGTAATTATAATTCTTCTAAACGCGCAGCAAAATGTAGAGAAGTGTTGGGAGATGATTTTCTTACCATTCATTCTATGGCTTGTGAATCTGCGGAAAAAATTGCAAATAACAAATCTAATCTCGACGAGGTAATGAAGGATCTCTGTAATTTATGCATGAAATTAAGGGAATAAAGATATTGAAAATTACATTACAATATTTGTAGCAGTATCCAATTTTTTTGGTTGTACTATCGTCTTTTTATTTTCAAATCCTCCAGGCATTGCTGATAGGTTTGTTGATGTTTTTCAGGGGAGAGCACCAAGAAGTGTCTTGGCGAAGCATTACACTGGGAAAAGATTACTAAGATTGAAGAGGATTTATCAAAAGCCCAAATCAGGATTCTTGAGTTAGGTGAATAAAGACTTAGTATTAAAAGCGTAACAAAACTAAAAAGATTCATATCTTAAAACGTGTATCCATTACTTGAAATTAATGAAATTCAAATATTTCACTCTAATTTTTGTTTCCTTACTTGTAATTTCAGTTCTAATATCACAAATGATAGTTACAGAACTGATAGAAAAAAATACTCCAGACTTATTTGTGGGCATTGACGTAGCTTACGACGATCTTGATGCGATTAAGAGACTTGTAGACGAAACTAGTTCTTATACGAATACCTTTGTGATAGGAAGCACGGGAATAACCTATAATGAAACCAAACTCGACGAAGCTTGTCAATACCTCTACGATAAAGGGTTATATTTTAAGATTTATTTTCATCTCAATGAAGAACTTCTTGATGTTCAGCGTGAATGGGTAGCAAAATCAAAAATACGGTGGAGTGAGCGTTTTCTTGGATTATATACTTTCGATGAACCAGGTGGAAACCAACTTGATTACCGCCAATTAAGAGTGGTTTATGAAACGTCTGAAAATTATACTGATGCTGCAAACAAATACGTTAACAAATTAACAGAAATCCTTAGACATGTCAAGGATTGTTGTATTGAATCTGGAAACTTAACGTTGTTTACCTCAGACTATGCTCTTTACTGGTTTGACTACAAAGCTTCATATGATGTGGTTTTTGCGGAGTTTGGTTGGAATTACAGCAGACAACTAAATATTGCCTTGAACAGAGGTGCTGCTACGGTTCTAAACAAGGATTGGGGTATTATGATTACTTGGACATATACTGAGCCGCCATATATTGAATCGGGCGTAGAACTCTACAACGATTTGGTTTTAGCTTATCAGAATGGAGCTAAATACATCTTGGTTTTTGATACAAATAAGAATTATACCAAAGGAATTTTGCAGGAAGAACATTTGGAGGCTTTGAGCGATTTCTGGAATTACATTAATAATAATCCTCGAGATAATGATTTTTTGAGTGACAGAGTTGCCTTTGTGCTGCCAAATGGTTTTGGGTATGGTTTTCGGGGGCCAGCTGATAAGATTTGGGGCCAGTGGGAGTCTGACGTTTTTTCACTTGAAATAAGTTATCATCTTGGCTATTGGTTGGAAGAATACGAGACTAAACTAGACATAATCTATGATGATGAATTAGAATTGAACGACAACTATAGCAAGTACATTTTCTGGAATGGAACGACATACATTCCTTAATCTCGTATCCAAGTTATAAGCATAGAACAATTCTATGGTTTTGGTGTTCCACAATATGGATGTTTTTCAGGGTAGAGCTCCACGAAGCATTCTTGCTAAGCATTACGTGGATTACTCGCCGGAAAGGATGAAAGAAATTTATGATAAAGCAAACCTAAAAGTTCTCTAGATCCTTTTTCTTGATTATGCTGGAATGAACGTTTCTGCGATTCGTGTTTTCAGATCAAAGTAAACATCCTTAGTTTCCGATTTTAATGAATTAGTTTCTACATATAATCTTCTCTTGGATTCAGGCGCGAGATCTTTTGAGCGATATATTTTGCTCTCCATTTTTTCGAGTTCACACTCAACTTTGTGTCTGTCTTCCTCAGTTTTTTTCAAAAGGTTTGCTTTTGTTTTTTCAAGATTGGTAAATTCTTTTTTGATACCACTAGATTTCTTGTTCATCTTCTCTCGCATTTTGCTTATTTTTTTCACAAATTCACGTTCAGATGTGTTACCCATTCGGCATCAACCTGGACATTTATGGTATCGTAATAATTAATAAATATTGTTAACCTAACATCAATATTGTATCGCGATATTTTTTCAAGGTAGAGCTCCAAGAAGTGAATTGGCAAAACATACACGGGAAAAAGATTACTAAGATTGAAGAGGATTTATCAAAAAACAAATCTGCAAATTTAAAGTTTAGCTAGAATAAATGTGCTATAACCTGATTATTCAACGATAGGCATTTCAACAATTTTTTTAACTATTGGTATTTCAAGAGTTTTTGCTAGAACTTTAACTCTTTGCTTAAGTTCAGGGATTTCTGTTTCAAGATCTTTGATTCTAGATTTCTTAGTTTCGATTTCGTTAATAATTCGTTTTTTAAGTGTTTCTTCCATATCGAGTAACTGATTTTTCTCTGTTAGAAGCTCTTTTTCTTCGTCTCCAAGGGAGTATAATGTTGATAATACGGTTTCTTCATTTCTTTTAAGATCTTGAGGTGATTGTAGTTCACTATTCTGATCATTAGATAATTGAATCATTTATTATACACCATTCATATCTTATGTGTCAATATATAATAGTCACATTCTCATTTTCAACATATTACACAAAACGGAACCTTTTTGCTATTTAATATGAAACTTTTTTTGGAGCCTAAGATATTTCGTTATATAAAACCAAGTATTAGAACAACACTTGACTACTAATTTTTGTATCTTATTTAAGAGAAAAAATCTAATTCGTTTTCAGCATACAAAACCAAGTTAAACCTAATTGATTTTTGGAGGAAAACTTTGATTGAATCATCCAGAGTAACAGACATACCCAAAGGATAGAAACTCTGGTTCAAAAGAATAATTGACACTATTATGATAAAGTAATCTTTAAAAAAAATAATTCATACTTTTTGATTAGAAACTAAGAATTTGGTTTAGTACTAAGATGGGTGAGTTAAGAGTTCCGAATAGATTTATTGACATTTTTCAAGGTAGAGCGCCTAGAAGCGTTTTAGCGAAGCACTATACCAGAAAAAGACTGTTGAGGTTAAAGAGGAGTTATGATAAAACAAACTTGAAAATATTAAAGGAAGAAAAACTTAAAATCAGAACGGTAGAAGATAAACAAGAGTGAAAAAAGTGAAAACGTTAGTTGCGTATTATTCAAAGACTGGAAACACCAAGTTTGTAGCTCAAGAAATAGCTAAAAGATTGGAAGCTGAGTTATGTGAAATACGGGATAAGAAGAACCGAAAAGGATTATGGGGTTTTATAAACGGCAGTCTGGATGCAAGAAGAGAAAAAATCACAGAAATAGAAGCTTCTCAATCTACTGAAAACTATGAACTTGTGATTGCTGGTTCACCTGTTTGGTTTGGCAAAATGGCTCCTGCAACAAGAACTTTTCTTGTGCAAAATGATTTTTCCAGCAGAAAAGTAGCTTTCTTTTTAACGTCAGGTAGTAGCGATTCAGAAAAAGCGATGGGTAACATGAAAAAATCTGTTGATGAATCATTTCATCTAAAAAAAATTGAAGGACTCACTGTTTCCAAAGCTCTTGAACAAAAAGAGGAAAAAACTGAACAAATAGAAGAATGGTGTAAAAAACTCCAAGCTTTGCTTTAACTATTTATTTTTAGGCCTTAAGTATAGCTCTTCGACAATGACTAAAACCTCTGAGTATAACCTAAAAGTTTATGAGCGTGTTTTAGTCGAGAACGCTAAAGGTGATATAGCATGGTTGATACTTCAACAATAGTCCTAATTTGCTTAGGAGGCATCTCACTAACTGTTTCCTTCGCAGAATACTTGTATTCCCACAAAAAAACGATAATAAAAGAAAATAGTTTAAGCTAAACGATAGGTAAAATAAATTGAAAAGAAATCTTTTTATTTTTTCCTTTGTTCTCTCCATTTTGGGTATTTATCTCATATTTGCAACTTTCAACCCTTTGGGTTTTGCTTTGGATGGAATAGGCTTCATAGTTTCTATTTACGCGGTATACCCAACCAAAGAAAGCCACAGCTATGCCAAAGAAATAGAATAAAAGAAACGTCTTTCAGTGAGATTATAGGTGGGCTACTGCATAATATTTGGAAATCCACGTTTTACTCGTAATGAAAAGATAGTTAATGCAGAACCTTGTGAAAAAATTATCTGTAAATTAAAGAGAAAAAAAAAATAAAAGAAAATGGAATCATTGCTACACTTCAACAAGAAGATTTGAAATGGCTGGGAAACGTTCCAATTAATAAGATTAAAAGTCTCAGAGAAAGAGGCGAATTAGCTGACTTAAAAGAGCTATTATCGAGTAACATTAAGAATATGGAAAATGTTTCAGATAAAGAATTTTTTGAAGTAGGACAACAAGTTAAGTAATAATATTGAACAAGCTATGCGAAAACATTCTGCTAAAATCCAAGATTTAAATGAAAAATATAGACGCAAGTATCAACTCGGTACTGTCTCAACAGTGGTTTCTGGAACAATGGGATTTGTCGCAGCAGCATATCCTCCAATAGCTTTAGCTGCTGGAATAATTTCTTCGATAGCTGGAAGTGGTTCTGTTATCACTGCAACAGATCTTTTAGAAAAGAGAGAAAAAATTAAAGAACTTCAAAGAAAACCTGTTGCAATGTTATTTGATGCAAAACAGAAAGCTTCTAATTCTTAAAAATCTGGTCTTTATCTGAATAAAAAACCTCATAACACATAATAAAAGGCTTTTTAAGCCCAAATTGCAATCCTATAAACCAACGGAGACTGAATTGAAGATGCTTAGTCGAAAAGAGATTGAATATTTACGCTCTCCAGAAAGCTTCAACTCTAACTACAAGTATTTCTTGAAACATCAAATAAGAAAAAAAGTTCAAATTCTATCTGATGAACTCATGCTTCTTAGTGACGCAGGTTTCTTGAAGACTCTTAGTGAAAAGTCTAAGATTCTTAGGATTTCAATAAGACTCAAAGAAATGAAACAAGCTCAAATCAAGCTTTTTTTGTAAAAAAAGTGGGCCGGCCCGGATTTGAACCGGGGACCTTCTGCACGTCAAGCAGATGTCCTAACCAAGCTAGACGACCGGCCCTTGTCTTTTTTAAAAAGAACCATTGGTTCTTTAAGCTTACGGTTAATATTATTAGGACATATTTATATCCACTATCATCGAAGGTTATCTATTCTACACAATCAAAACCCTAACAAACCCCTTTTTGTTCAAGTTCTATTGTAGAATGTTCAATGTGATGTTTTAATAAGACTTTTTTTATATTATTTCGGATCTTAGTGGGGGATACAAAATGGTCGATCTCAACAATTAAGTGACCAGTAAGAATGTCTGTTTCACCGTCTAATGACCAAATGTGAACATCATGAAGTCCTAAAACTTCCTCAATATCTAAAAGATCTTTTTCGACTTTAACAAGAGAAATATGTCCTGGAACACCTTGGAGCAAAATATTCACTGTTTCTCTGAGATTTTTTAACACATTATAGAGAATAAATATTGTTAATCCTAATGTCATTATTGGATCAAATATGTACACTTCCCAAAAATAAATCACAATAGAT
>JAUWJK010000013.1 GCA_030607735.1 Candidatus Bathyarchaeota archaeon | reverse complement strand
TTGCCTGAGATAATTGTTCCAAGCTACCCAATAGGTTACGAGACAATCACCTACTATGCTCCAGCAATGATTCCTTCTACAGTAGGTATGAATGGAGGCTTTTCTGATTTTCTAAACCAATTTATTGTACTAAATCCTTCTCTTGGTCAGTTTCTTCGTAGCGGTCCTCTATTCTATGTCTTAATGTGGTCTATTATTGATCTTTTTAGTGTTGATGCTTTTGTTTTGTTGAAAATAGTTGGCCCGCTTCTTTATGGTTGTTTAGCAATATCTTTTTACTTCTTTGTTAGACGAGGTTTAAATTTAGAAATTAAAACCGCTTTTTTAGTTGCCTTAATTCTGATTTTTCAACCAGCTGCCTTAAGATTGTCTTGGGATAGATACCGGACAGTACTAGCTCTAATTTTCTTTTTTGTCTCTTTAGTTGTATTAAAAAAGAAGAATTCCAACACCAAATGGGTGAGTTTAGGGCTTCTTGGAGTTTTAACAGTTCTCTCCAGAGATTACATAGGTCTGGTTATGTTCCTAACAGTTGGGGGCTATGTACTCAACGAGAAAAAAGATAGATTAGTATCCCTTATGACCATGACTCCTGCATTTTTGTTTCTTTTGGTATTATTTGATCCAAATTGGTTTAGTTGGACTTCTATTTCTGTTGGAAACCCATTTGGTATGACAGATTATGGTTGGGTACTGCAGGATATTTTGTCTATTACTGCAGTCTGCTATCTGTTATTATTGCCTTTAGTTCTTAAGGGCTTTAAAAAAGACAGTATGTTAACTCCATTGGTTGTTTGGCTTCTCTTTGCTTCTTTTGGTATACTTTTTTTTCCTTGGTTTGCCATTCCAGGTTACCAACGTTGGCTTATGTTATTGGTTTTTCCCTTCTCTATATATGCTATTAGGGGATTCAAGTTGTTAAAATTTAGAAAATTCAAAAAACCTCTCTTTATTATTTATTTTTTAATGATACTGATTATTGGAATAGGTTATTCATCAGGTACATTTTCTTATGTAGGCCAGTTACCCAATAGTTATGTGCCTATTCATCTTGTTCAATCATCGATACCTTGGGAAGAAATCGATGAAGTTAAAAATGTTCTTTCTTGGTTCGATCAAAATGCTTTGCCAAATTCAACATTACTTGTTGAAGAACGATTTTCTGGTTGGGCTCAATTCTACCTCCAACAAAGTACCCTTGACGTTGAAATTATCCGATATGGTGATGGAAACTCGCCATTTTCAGTCTGGGATGAAACTTCTATAAATCAAACGTATCTACTAGCCTACAGTGATCGGTCTTTTTTGAACTTTTATCAACAGTACTCTTTTGCTGATATTACTCTCTTCAAATTCATTCCAGATTTTGGGCTGCCTTAACTATAATACTTATATTAAATTTTATTTTTAATCAAAGTTTTTTTAAAATGTAGGTTTAATAAGTTACTCATAATTTTTTGAATGACTGAAGAAAATTAAAGAGAAACAAACTTTTTTTATTTGTTAGAATAGCTTGAAGAGTAGTTCACTTATTTGCTTTTATCACTCTTTTTAAAAATTACTTATTAATAATAACAAATAGTAATATTTTTAGGAAGATGATTACCAGAAGTGCGAAACTCTAATATTTTAAAAGAGATCAGAGTTATCGTAAAAAGAGTTCTGATATTACTTTATTAGCATTAATTGAGGTAGAAAAAATACAAACAAGAATCAGTAAAATCAGTTTAAACCCCAATGAAGATGCTGAAATGAGTAAAATGGAGAGTACTCATCTTGGATTGTCAGTAATAATACCTGCTTTTAATGAGGAGTCACGAATCGAAAATACGTTGATTTGTTGGAAGCGATATTTAGAAAAATCTTTCCCGGACTTTTATGAAGTGATGGTAATGATGGATGCTTGTAGTGACCAAACAGTCCAATTAGTGCTCAATCTTTCAACAGATTGGAAACAATTGGTACCTATTATATCTCCAGTGCGACTTGGCAAGGGAGGAGCATTAATTGAGGCGTTTAAGCACTCTAGAGGGGATACACTTTTTTTTACTGATGCTGACGGTGCTTTGGATCCATCAGAATTAAAGAAATTCATAGCTCTTAGGAAGTCCTGTGACTTTGTCACGGGGTCTCGGTATTTCAAAAACTCTAATTTTAGTCATAGCTTGCCCGTTCGTAGGATTTTTTTCAGTAGAGTCTTTAATCTAATCACGAAAAGTCTTTTTCCGGAGATGAAAGGTATTCGTGATACTCAATGTGGGGCTAAGGCTTTGAGTAAAAAGCTTGTTAGCGCCGTTATCACTGAATTATTCATCAAAGATTTTGTGTTCGATATAAATCTTATACTTGCGAGTTTGCATCACGGTTTTTCAATTGAAGAAATAAGCATAGAATACCATCACTCAGACGATGAAAGCAAAATTACAAAGAATCTCTCAAGCATCAGTTTAGCCATGTTTCTATCCTTATTAAAACTCCGAATTTATCATAGTAGATTCAGAAAAATTGCGTTTGCAGAAAGCATATGCAGTTCGAAATAGTTTTTGGTGGAGTAATATGAGGATACTCTGGCTAAATCATAGAGATCCTTTAAATCCAGAATCTGGAGGTGCCGAAGTTCGTATACAACAAATTGGAAAAAGATTGGTTAGCAAAGGTTTTACAATTGAGTTGGTTTGCGAAAGGTGGAGGGGAGGTCCAAAAAGCGATTATGTAGATGGCATTAAAGTAAAGAGATTTGGAGGTAGATTTGGAGTACATTTTGGAGCTCTGTTATCACTGGGGCTGAAAAGAAATTATGATGTTGTGATAGACGATATCGCTCATGCTGTTCCTTGGGGGTCTCCTTTATTCACGAAAAAACCAGTGATTTGTCAGATCCATCATTTACATCGGGATATTCTCAGGTTTGAATTATCTCCATTTTTTGCTTCACTTGCTTCCTTAAGTGAAAGGTTGGTTCCACTTCTTTATAAAAGACTAATAGCGGTCTCTGAATCCACAAAATATGCTTTGAATGAACAATTCAATATTCCTTTTAGTAGAATAGTTGTGATTCCTAATGGAGTTGATTCAAACTCTTTTAGATTTATCGAGAAAACAAAAAAGCCTACAATACTTTGGGTTGGAAGAATAAAACACTACAAGAGAGTTTCTGATCTTTTATCAGCTTTTAAACTTGTGAAAGCAAAAATCTCCAATGCAGACCTGCTGATTGTTGGAGACGGTGATTATATCGAACAAGTAAAAGAAAAGAGTAGAAATATAGGTTTAAGAAATGTTGTCTTCACTGGTAGAATTGGAGAAAAAGAAAAGATCCAACTCATGAAAACTTCTTGGACAATTGTAAGTACATCGATGGTTGAGGGTTGGGGTATGACTATTATGGAAGCAGCAGCATGTGGAACACCAGCGATAGGTTATAACGTGGCAGGATTAAGAGATAGTATCCACGATGGAAAAACTGGAATCCTAGTTGAAAATGGAAATATCAGTGAGTTAGCAAAAGCGTTAATATCCGTTTTAGAAAACGAAAATTTAAGAATGGATCTAGGCAAAAATGCTTTTAAACGTGCAAAAGAATTTAGCTGGGACAAATCAGCAGAACATTTTATAAAAATTCTAGAAGGAACAACCGATGACTAATAAACCACTGGTTTCTGTAGTTGTTCCAACGTTTAATTCAGAACGTTTCTTGGAGAGATGTTTGAAATCCGTAAAAGCGCAAAGCTATTCAAATATAGAGATTATCGTCATAGACAACTATTCACTTGACAAAACCAAAGAAATAGCGAACAAGAATGCCGATTTAATCTTGGTAAAAGGGCCAGAGCGAAGTAGCCAGGTAAATTTTGGTGTCAAGCATGCGAGGGGTAAATATATCTATTATATTGGATCAGATTTCATTATAGAATCGCAAGTTATTGAAGAAGCCGTCGGAAAATGTGAGAAAGAAGGCTTTGATGCCATTTGTATTCATAATACTTCTGATCCAACTATTAGTTTCTGGGCTAGAGTAAGAAAGATAGAGAGAGATTGTTATGAGCATGATAATTTGAATGTAGCAGCACGTTTTTTAAGAAAAAAAGTCTTTGAATTAATTGGGGGTTTCAATGAAAGTTTAGTTGTGGCTGAAGATTATGATTTGCAAAACAAGCTAATTAGTAATGATTTCAAGATTGGATTTTTAACCTCCAAAGAAATCCATATAGGTGAGCCAATGAATTTGGCAGAAATCGCTGCTAAACATTACTATTATGGCAAAACGGTGAAAAATTTTCTTGATGCCAATCCTGATCTGGGAAAACGACAAATCAGTCCTTTGCGACCAGCAATATTGAGAAATCTGACCAATTTTGCGAAACATCCAATTTTATTAATAGGTTTTGTTGTTTATCAAACAGTTAGGTATTCTGCTGCTGGACTAGGTTTTCTAATAGCGGAGATTAATAGGTGATTATTAACTTTTTAGCGAATGATATGAAAGGAACAACTACATTAAGATATAAAATCATGAAAAATTTTAACAATTTTAAATTTGAAATTATTTATAAAAATGTGTTTCTATTTATTATTCTAAAACTACTTATTGAAATCTAGGGTGCCTGAATAATTGAATATATTGCTTGTTATGAACGGGATTGGTTCTGTAAACGGTGCACCTGGAATAAGCGGAGGTGATGTTAGAGCAATTGAACTTGCAAAAAATTGGCAATTAGCAGGTCATCATATTCATGTATTTACATCAATTGCAGGAGTAACTTTATGCAGAAGAATGGGTCTCAAATCTGTTTTTCATATTTTTCATGTCCCCAATTCTCATTCTCTTAAGAATTACGCCGTTAGATTTTTGAAGTCTTGGTTATTGCCTAAAACCTTGCATGATTTTAAGGGAATAATATATTCCACCTCTGAACACATCTATGATGTTATTCCAGCTTTAAGAATCAAAAAGAAAAACAATAATAGTATTTGGGCTGCGGTTGTTCATTTTGTGGCCCCTTTTCATAGAACAGGTAATAATTTACTAAATAGTATGTTCTTCTATGCTAATCAAAGGTTGGGTTTTAATTATATCAAAAATAGAGCTGATGTAGTTCTTGCAGTCTCAAAAAATACTGCTAAACAAATTGAAAATATTGGGATAAAAAATAACGTTTATCCAGTTTTTGCAGGAGTGGATTTCAAAAAAATAAGTGAAGTTGTATCTCGGGGTCCTATTTCGAAATATGATACTCTTTTCATGAAGAGATTTAACAGTACAAAAGGTGTTTTTGATATGATCGAAATATGGAAAGAAGTAACTAACGTAAGAAAAGACGCGAAACTCGGAATGATCGGACTTGGGACAGAAGATATAATGACTAAACTCAGAAGCTTGGTCAATAGTTATCACCTTGAAAAAAATGTGGATTTTTTAGGTCCAGTTTATAGTTTCTCACAGAAATTTTTGTTAATAGCTTCTAGCAAGTTGTTCGCTTTACCAAGTTATGAAGAAAATTGGGGAATTGTAATAGGGGAAGCCATGGCAGCAGGAATCCCTGTCCTTTGTTATGACTTACCAGAAATAAAATCAATCTGGGAAAACAAAGTAGTATGGGTCCCCAAAGGTAACAAAAAGGTATTTGCCGCAAAAATACTGAAACTATTAAACGATCATCAACAGAGAGAAAAGTTGTCACGATTTGGAATTTCTTTCATTAAAAAATATGATTGGCATGATATTGCAGAAAAAGAGTTGAATATAATGCTGTCATTAAATAAGAGTGAAATCTAAAATTGAAATTTCTTAATATCCAAAAATACTTTTCTTTTTTATTTGAAAGATTTCCTTGGATTAGATCAAACTATTTCTTTTTTCTAATATTTTTGTTGGTGGCGTTTTTTGTCACTAGAAACATTATGGTTAGTTCAGGTACTATAGGTTTGTACCATGATTGGCCTGTCGGTCCTTTTCCTGAATTGAATGCCAAATATTCTTTTGATGGCCTGCAGCTTTATGATTTAACTATAGGAAACAAAATCTATCCTTCTGATTGGATGTTTCGCATTTTATTGGTTCCCTTTGCTTTTTTTGGGGGCGAAATAATCTCAAAGGGATTGTTACTCTTTTTTATCACATTAAGCGGTTTTTCTATGTTTTATTTTGGAAGAACAATAAAACTAAGCTATCTTTCATCCTTACTAGCAGGTTTGATTTTTCTTTTCTCGCCAATAATATTCACCAGAGCCATAGCAGGGCACATCTATTATTTACTCGGCTATTCCTTAGCTCCCTTATTGCTTGTAGCGTTTATCAAAGCACAAAAAGATGTAAAAAATCGCTTAAAGTTTTCAATAGTCGCTGGTTTCATATTCGCCATCATGGGAACGCAAATACAATTTTTTGTTATGGGGTTCCTAATTTTATTGCCATTAATATTATTTGATCTTAAAAAATTGAAGAGTAACTCGGTTATTCTAATGTTAACACTAACAATTGGGTTCCTTATGCATTTGCCATGGATACTGCCCCTAATGCTAACAACGGTTTCTGCATCTATCTCTACGCAATTTTTCCTTGCTTACCATGAAATAATTTCCTCACCCACGTTGCTTGAAAGCATACGAGTGATCGGATATGCTACTCAACCTTATAGTTACACCCAACTCGTTACACAAGGAATAATGCCGCAATGGCTGTTTTATACAAACTTTTTGATGCCTATAATGGCGTTCTTTGTGTTGATGGTGAAAAGAAATAAGTATACCATTGGATTTAGCGCAATTGCAATACTTGGAATTTTTCTTTCTAAAGGCATAAATCCCCCATTTGAGAACATTTTCATCCTTGCCTTCCAATATACTCCTCTAATAATTTTCAGAGAAATCTGGCATATAGCCTTCTTAGTTTTTTTTTCATACACTATCTTAATTTCCATATTCTTTGATGAAGTAACTAAGAAGATTGGTAAAAGATCTAATCAATTCAAGAGTTTTGTTTTAGCCTTAATATTGATAATAATTGTCTCAAACGGCTATCCACTATTACTTGGGAACTTTGCTGGATATATGCAAACTTACTCTTTTGACGAAGACTACAAAAGTCTTGTTCAAAGTTTTCAAAACGATGAAAACCCATACCGACTCTTGTGGCTGCCCTCTCTTGCGCCAATAAAATATGATAGTAAAACACTTGCTGGTGTCGATCCACTAATTTCATATTCTTCAAAACCAACATTTCCCCAACACATTAACCCCTCTAACCCATTTTCCAGGCTAGTTATGTTTCTAACATCTACAATACACGAAAATAAAACTCAACAATTTGGAAATTTGATAAGTCCATATGCCACTGAGTATGTGATTTCGAGAAATGATTTTGAAACACAATATCCATTTTACGTGCCTTTGGGTTTATATCCTGAACTTACTGAAATGTGGAAAACAAACGTAGAAAAAGACTTTGTTGCAATACAGAACGACCTAAAACTCGAAAATGAAACAGCCAACTTTAGTCTATATCAAAATACAAATCCAGCCAACTTTGTATATTCGCCAACAACAATAATCTATGGAACAAAAGACCTGTCAACATTAAACCAGTTGGCAAAGGTTACGAACTTAACAAACATTGCTTATTTAACTGACTTGACAGCACTTGAAACTGACACGCCTATCTTTATAGTTAAAGACGGATCTGATCTAACATCAATAATAACGGGTACAAAAATAGACCCGGGTAATTACGCAACAGAAATCGATGCAAAAATCGGGTGGATAAATAGCAAGAACTGGTTTTGGTATAACTATCTTTTTGCTTCAACTATTAATAATGGGGCTTTTTCCAAAACCCAAAGCCAGCTAGAAATTTCATTCGAAACAAATGCTGTTTCGGAGATATGGGTGAAAACCCTAAAGTGGGAAAATGGAGGAATTATGACATTCAGGCTAAATGATGAACAAGCAGAAAATATAACTACCTTCTCACCCGCTTTTAATCTTGAATGGATCAAATTATATGACGAAGTCTCTCCACAATTAAACACATTGACATTTTCAAATATAGATGGGGAAAACTACGTTGATGAAATTCTCTTAATAACTAAAGATCAAATTAATAAAGCAACTTCTGTGCTACAAGAATCATCAATAATATATCTAATTGAACCAAATAGTTTGAAGCAAACCAACTATCTACAAACATCTCCAAAAGATTCAGAATATACTCTTCCAATAAGTTCACAGTACTGGTCTGATCCGGCTGCTGGTTTTTCTGCTGTGGTTGAAAATGAAGCAGTTCAGGGAACTTCGTTTAGGGTAACTACTGATATTAATTCAGCGAGTTGGAGTTGGATAAGGAGTTTAGAAGTGCCTGTCAATACAGGGGAGAAATATTTGGTGATGACTAGTTTAAAACAAGAGAACGCCAAATCTTCTCATGTTGTTGTTGAAGGGTTTAATGTTACTTCAGATGAGTGGGTTCAGCTTGTCCAAGTACCAAGTGGGCAAGACGGGTCTTTTGATTGGAAATCCTTTGAGGCTGTTTTAGCTGTGGACGAGAATATTTCTAAATTGAGGGTGGCTTTAAATGCTGGTTGGGTTTTGGACGAAGCAAATGGTAATGCGACTAGTTGGTTTGGTCAAGTATCAATTACTCCACAGCAAGATTCAAATGAGCTGATCCTTGAACCAAACACGAGTGCTGAAAAGAATTTAATTGTACTCAAAGAAGGTACCTATAAAATTTCGGCAGAAGTGCTGGGAAACATCCAGCTGAAAATATCTGACCAAACCTTCACAATAAACTCGGACAAATATGAACTTGTTGAAATCGGTTCTGTTCTCTTAAGCAATGGAAGTCAACACCTTGAGATTGAAGCGTTGAGCGAGGCGCACATTCGCAGTATATGGGTTCATACTGGTCCTCAGGACAAATCACTTGAGGACATCCTTATATCGAGGGTGGAAAAGGTCGATATACTTGAATACAAGCAAGAAAACCCCGCTTATTGGCAGGTAAAAGTTAATGCATCCTCCCCATTTCTGCTAGTCTTTGCCGCTCCATATGATCAAAACTGGCTCGCACAAACTTCAAATGAGATCTACAACTCAATTCCAACCTACGGTTATGTTAATGGTTTTTACATAAACCAGACAGGTCTTTTAGAAATTACATTAGAATATGAACCTCAAAAATTGTTTAATTACGGTTTAACAATATCTCTGTTAACTTTAACAACTTGTATAGCTTATCTGACAATAACTTACGCAAAAAATAATCAACTTCTGCAAACAATCAAAAAACTTTTAATTAAAAAGTGAATAAATGAAAAAAACAATTTCACAAGTAAAAAAAGTAAACAATTAAAGTATTTCCTAAAACTGTAACCATCAAAATTTTACCCGTAATACCCATGAAATGTAACACGTAAAATTGTTTCACATTTTCTCACGGTCTATTTCATGGAAAAAAACACGCTGATACACAAAGTGTGTTCACTGTGTTATGGCAATGTAAAACTGGTATTACAAATAAGAGATAAATTAGCATAGAAAAACTGCGATAAAAACCAATCCTGAGAAGCTCAGAAAACACCTAACCCAATAAGTTAATCTGGACTATCAGATCCTGAGCTTGTTTAGCCTTTTTACAAAAAACCAAAAAATTAAGGTTCAACGAGGATTAGCAATTGTATAATCTACATGAAAATACCCAATGCTAATAAAGTTAGGATGAAAAGCTAAACCCAATAGTCCTTATTTGTCTCCAAGTAGAAATCAAATATCTGAGATTTCAAATGCAAATATACAAATAAATTGGAATAGTATTAAATTAATAAAACAAACGTTAATTTCATATTGATAACTACTTAGTTTATTTTTTTAATTAACATAAAAAGTATGAGAAAATCCTTATCACATTGTCTTGGGTAATAATGATGATGACTTATTATGTCCCATTTGCATAAAGAATTTGTGAAGAATTTTGAAACCGAAATTCAAGTTAACGGAAAAAAACTTCCCCTAAATCATTTTATTCAAGAAACTATCGCAAACATGTGTATTGGAATCTTAAAAACATTAAAAGAAGTAGATGAACCAGAAAAAACGATAAAAATAGCCATCAAAAAACTCGATGAAACTAGTACAGTAGATGCACACACTTACCCATAACAATCCACACGTAATACTGTTCATTTGAGATAATAAAATTTTGATAAAAAAATTCAGCGGTAAAACAGCTGCAGCCATTATAATCTTTCCAACTAACAAGATTTTGCTAATAAAGAGAGGAACAATAGTTTTTCGAG
This sequence comes from Candidatus Bathyarchaeota archaeon, assembly GCA_030607735.1. Lineage (GTDB taxonomy): Archaea > Thermoproteota > Bathyarchaeia > Bathyarchaeales > Bathycorpusculaceae > AD8-1. Next base: position 15,484 of record JAUWJK010000013.1, on the reverse strand, counting down.
GGTTTTGGGCCTTACCTGGCGGAAAGGTGGATGGCGGAGAAACTGTTGAAGAAGCTGTCGTTAGAGAAGTAAGAGAAGAAACTGGACTCAAAGTTAAGATAGTCAGAAAGATAGGGGAGTATCATGAGGTTGGAGTTAATAATGGAGTAGAATATGATTACTATCCTACCTGTTTTCTTGTTAAAGTTGTTGGAGGAAAGATAAGTAAACAAAAGGAGGAAATTGAGGAGATAAAACTTTTTGATTTTAACGAAATTCCTAAAAGACTTGCGTTTAAACACTCAGATATGATCAAAGACTACTTACGAACTTCTTGACTTGACGTTTCTGTGTAGTTTGTCAAGATTGTAAAGATAAGCGTTGTAAAAACTGTTTTGTGTTTATACTATCTTAATATATAATTTGATTCTTTTCCGCTAAAAACATTAATATGACACTGTTATAAATATTTAATAGGTATGCAAAAGAATTCTAAAGAACAATCAAATAAAAAATTATCACAAATAACAAAAATGGTAATAACTGTAGGGGTTATTGGGGTATTAATCTGGTTTTTTATGCTACAAAACATTAACCCGACTATAGTTATAGAAAGCAATTTAAACGACTCAAAGATCGAAAATCCACCAACTTCGATGCCAACTCCAACACCAACATCGACACCAACTCCCTCTTCAACTCCATTACCAACAATAAAACCCCCTACTGAAATCCCAAAAGAAAATACAATACCAACAAATCAAGGAACAGTAAGAATTGGAAACAACCAATACATCTTTGATTCAACCCAAGTTAAAACACTAAGACCAGACATCTTCAATTCGGGCTACTTCTCTGTATTTGATGTTTTAGTTCAACTACAAAAACAAGGCGATATAGATCTTCAATACCACTTCGATGAATCCATGAATACCCACATAATAGATGAACTAGATGGAGAAACAGACTGGTGGTATCAAATTTATTATAGTGGAGGTTGGCCAGAGAGAAACGTTTTTCGACCAGACCACTACCCGTGGAAAGATCAAACAACACTAACCTTTTACAAAGAAACCCCAACAAGAATTAGCAACATATACAAAGTTTGGGAAGAGGAAGTAACAAGAAGAAATAGCAATACTCAAGAAGTAATCATTCCCCAAGTGACAATACGTAGCAAGAGTTTTACATTAACTTTCGAAAGCGTTAAAGTAACGCCTCATAACCTAAGAAATGACGTTTTCAAAGAAAATACTATTACAGCTATAGATGTTATTTTATCACTTGGAGAACAAGGAAAAATATCTTATAGCCTTCAATATTACGAAAGCATTGGAAGTGCAAGTTTAGTTAAAAGCTATTGGGTTGAAGCAATAAACCAAGATGTTGCAAGCGGTAGAGCCGGATTTGTTTATGAATCAGGTTCCACCCAATTTCGATTCTCTTCAGGAAACCATATACACCTACCTTCAGACACTCGATTACTTAACTCTCCTGAATACGTTGAATACTTCTGGATACAACTTTAGCAACAAATAAAATAATTAATAAGGAAAATGCTGCTTTATGGAAGAACCAAAAAATCCAATTTTCTATTTTTCTTTTCAAAATTTTATTTTATATTTGATTCGAACAAGGGCTTGAATTAAATAAAATATTAAGATAGCACTATAGGTTATTTCGCCAAAACAAGCAAACTTTGGTATTCCTGGAATACTTGGTAAATCTAGCAAAGTAAGCGAATCTACAATAGTAACAAAGACCAAGACAGAAAAAGTGCCGATCCACCCCCATCGTTTATTAAACCAAAGCAAAACTGCAAAAAGTAGGGTCAAAAAACCAAAAACAATTGTATAGAAACTGTAAATGTCAAAAAAAGATGACAAAGGCGCAAAATCCAAAGAAGTTATCCATGGCGCAGTTAGAAGCCAAAATCCAAATAATATATGTATAAATCCAACTAGTACCTGAAAACCAATCAGGATAACATTTCCCAAACTTCTGCCATTATACTCAAAGGGAGGACGTTTTTGGTTCATAAAAGATTATCAATAATATATGTTAATCCAATTCGACAAAAACTTTTTTCCTTAACCCCAATTAACTTGAAAAAAAATACCTTATATTTCTGTTTGAGATACCAAAACCCAATGAGATTAGATCTTAACTAAAGTGTTCATTTTGATTCATGCGAAGCTATACGTTTTCGAAAACTTCTAATGGTAATATCTTCTCTGTTTGGATTCGTGTTCTTATAGCCTTCATCAGGTCACTGCGTGTGATAATGCCCACAAGCTTATCCTCCTTTAGCACAGGCAACCGACCGATATTATTTTTAGAAAACTTCAAAATAGCCTCAACAGCTGGCTCATCTGGCGAAACTACGATCATTTTCTTCCTGGGCGTCATTACATCCCCCACCAAAGTTGATTGCCGCTCATCCTCCATGAACTTCTTTAAATCCCCCAAAGTAATTATTCCCTGAACAATCCCATCATTAGTTACAGGAAAACCCGTATGAGTATAGTTCGAAAAATACTGCTCCACTGCGTTGGCGATAGTTAACGTAGGCGAGATTGATACCACTTGAGAATTCATAATTTCTTTAACTTTAATATCAGAAAGCGCTTGACTAATTAATGTCTGTTTTAGACTTGCTTCTGAACCGCTCTTAAGAAACCAGCCTATAAAAACTATCCATAAACCAGTAAACAATGAATAAGCAAAAATCATGAAAAAACCTGTTCCTATCATGATATAGGCGATTGCTTCACTAATCTTGGTGGATAATTTTGTTGCCACTATTAGATTATTTTTCCATTTCCAAAGGACTGCACGTAACACTCTACCTCCATCCAAAGGAAAAGCAGGTAGAAAATTAAATCCCCCCAGCAAAGCATTGATCAATGCAATGTAACTAAAAGGCGCTACTATAAAAGGACCCAAATCCAAAGTCACAGCAACAAACCACAAAAGAAAAAAAAGAGCAGAAATAGCAAAACTAGACAATGGCCCCACAGCAGCCATCTTAGCCTCATGGTTTGGCGATTTAGGTTCCTCAGCTATCTGTGAAACCCCACCAAAAAAAAACAAAGTTATACTTGGAACATCAATTCCCTGCTTTAACGCCACATAAGAATGAGCTAATTCATGCGCAAGAACAGAAACAAAAAGAGAAATTGCAGAAATAATGCCAATAATCCAATAAGTGGCATCAGATAAACCTGGAAATTGTAAAGGCACATAACCAACAGCTAAAGACCAAGTTATAAGAAAGAAAATAAGTAGCCAAGTGTAATGTATTTTTATTTTAACCCCAAAAATTTCCCCAATATTCAAAGACAAAGTTATCACTCCCTGCAATATTTATCTAAACACTATCAATCTTATAGAACATTATAAAGTTACGACAAAATAACATGAAACCTATTTCTAAGTCACGCTCCAAATCAAACTTTGTCAATCTCCCAACGACATAATCGTATATTGATTTGCTTCTAGCGCAGCATATCCATTTATTTATGAACAACAATCAAAAAATGCGGGTCAAACATGCGCTTTTTGTTTCATAATTAAAGCTAAAAATTTTATTTTTATAGGTTGCTCTCTTTTATTCCCACTTTTCTTGTTATCTCCTCTTACAGATACCCCGTTAATCCCTTCTTGGAGAAAAGCTCAACTGCGATGTCAAAGATTTTTTGTTTGGTCAACAAGAAATAGAAAACCTCAATCTTCGATAAAAAACATGAATTTCAAATAGGAAGTTTAACAAATTATGGTAACACAATTATGTTTTTATGAGAGGACTTAAATTAAACGCCCAAAAAGGTTCTAGCGATTCTCATTTTCCTTTGTCAGGTCTGTATCTCAAGAGAGCGGCAAAGCCTCCTAAAGCTTTCAGCTTTACTTTTTCCTCAGACTCTGAAGATATCACCTCAACTCTTGCGTTTGTCTGTGAAGCCACATCCTCTAAAACATCTACGATGTCTTTTTGCTCAACCTCGTATTCAACCACGTTACACTTCCCGCAGGGGCTGGATATCATTTCCTTTATAGTTTGAACCTTCATTTTTTTATCTACTATCTTCGCCTTTGATGGTCCGCATCTTTTGCACATTGCAACAATTTCAACTATATCTGTATTATCTGCCATTAGGGCAACTTCCACCGTACCATTCTTAAGAGCTTCCATCACCAAATCTAACCCAACAATAGCCAAGCCGTCTTGCTTGCCCATAGATGCCAAAAGCCGCTGCATTATCCTCTTTTCTTCTGGTGCACACATATTCTTTAGGGTCTCAGATGTTTTCTCAAGCATCTCTCTTATCGCTTCTCTGCTGGCGGATTGGGTATCAACAATGTCTAACAGAGCATTCTTTAGTTCATAATGAAGAAAATCGCCCTTTAAGAAATCCTCTTTCGTCCCCCCCGGTCCTCCAACTATCAACACTGTAACTTTATGGTTCTCCAGAAATACCTTTGCTGCATGCTCTGCAACCCTGTGGAAAAAGTATGTGATTGCCATGTCGCGCCCTCTTTCGTACCTCCTTTGGCTCGACCCGCCCTTTCCAGACTTTCCCGAAATCCCAGAGGTGATATTTTCGATTATTTCAAGTCTTTCACCATTAAGTATCCCCAAGCTCGCCTCACTTGAATCCACAGCGACAAGTCCCACAACTTTTGGCTCTCGTAGCATTTTCCTTAGTGGCTCTAATCGAAAATGGTTATCAACATTGTAAAGATAGGATGTAATCGGTGCTGGAGGGACAAGCTCTTCGATTTTCAAACTTTCATTTTCCGAATCGTTCGCGACAAAAGTTCCAGCAAAAATCGCAAATCCGTTCTGTGGAATTTCAGTCTGTAGCCTTAGATGCTGAATTATGTTCTTGAGGGCGTTTTGAAGGCGATCCTTAATGTTCTTAGAGTTCATGGCAACAGAATCGGACTCATTTTTGAGGAATGCAATTATCTCATCTATTGATTTCTCTCGAGGAGCGTAGAGCGAAATAAACTCCTTTCTTCTTCCCTCAATTTGTGATAGCCATGCTATGAGCTTCCTTAGTTTGTGCAGTTTTACGGAATTAGAGGTTGCCATATGGCATGCTCGAAAATGTACTACTCTCTCGTGTACCATTTAAAAAACCTCAAATTTGATTATGTTAGCAACCCATTACACTACCCTAAACAATAAAAAGCATTTCCCAACTGGAATATTCTTTTTTTTCTGTTAACCTTTTTATAAAAGGTTTAGGGAAAGGGTACACGTTTGCATATTAGGTTTATTTAAAATAAAAATTGTGCATAATCCATAGTGAACTCCAAAAAAACATGATGAGTTTTTTTCAAATTCAATTTTTTGTTTCATAAAATGTTTGTTACGCGAGAGATAAATCTTTGACAAACAACAATAAATAACGGTGATGTAGATGCCTAGTAAGAAAAAGGCAAACCCAAATAAAGAATCATCAACTTCCAAAAAAATAGTGCCAACAAAACACAAAAAATCTTTTCATTATTATTAATCTGGTCTATCCCTTAAGATTTCTAGTTTAGCTTGTTTAATCCTAATCTTTAAATTAATCAAAAACACAACCCATTCTAGGTTACCTGTATGCACTACAAATCTTATGTGCCAGGTTTTCTACTGACCATCATTTTACTCCAACTCTCAATTATACCCCCTGTCTTATCAAACAATTTTGACCAAACATACAGTTTCCAATTCAAATATGGACTACTTGACCAAAAAATACACGTTTCAGTACCACCCTCACTATACGAATATTACCGCAATAAAACTCCAAACCCAACCAAAGACGCTGACTACGCAAAACTTGTAACCCCCCAAGCTTTCAAGTCAATGGCAGAAAACATAAAAACCTTCATCGGCAACAAAACCCGCAGCGAAGAACAATTTGCCAACGCTGTCTTAACATTAGTTCATCAGATTGAATATGGCGATAACGGAGCCAAATACCCCATAGAAACCATTGTAGAAGAATTAGGCAAATGCGACACACTCTCGGTTCTAGCAGCTTCAATCATGAAAGCAGGAGGATTAGACGTAGTTCTACTCTACTTCAAAGGAGTACACCACATCAACATAGGCGTGTTTCTACCCTACCAACCCTACGGAACATGGTGGTGGCAACAACCAGCAAGCTACGAGTTTGAAGGCAAAAAATACTTCATAGCTGAATGCACTCCTGCAATGGACTGGAAAGTGGGAGATGTGCCACCATTACTGCAAGGACAAATACCCACAATCATCTCCCTAGAAAACACCCAAACCCCAGCGCCCGCACAGGTTTCATCAAAACTAGGAAACCCCCTAAACTCCTCAAAAATATCAATAAACCTCTCCTCAGCCGCATCAAACATAAACAATCCAGATCACACCATCAACGTTTACGGTTCAATAAAGCCCCCCTACCCAAACCAAACCATAACTCTCTACACCAGCCAAGACGGAATAATCTACAACACCCTTGACACAAAAACAGATCAAACAGGAAATTACTCCATCAACTGGAACACAAAATCAACAGGTACCCACTACATCCGAACCAGCTGGTCTGGAAACTCTGAAAACACCCCAGCAGACAGCGAAATAATGACTCTCTTTTTAGGATTCCCAAACTCTCTTATACAATTTGAAACCCAAAACTACTACTACATGTACGGTCACCCCGGTTTTGGATCCTACTTATTAGGTATCAGACAAGGTGTTGAAGAATTTCTAAACATCCAACTATTGGCAAATGGCGTTACACTATCCGGAGAATTTTTTGTATTCACAAGTGGACAAATGATAACCATTCCAGAAACCGGAAAAATCCCAATAAACATAACCAAGATCAATATACCAAAAGGCTTACAACCCCTAAGATTACCCCAAGATATCGAGGAAACAACAAATGACCAGTTTGGTTTTATCCTGAAAAACAATAACAACAACTACACACTCAACATGAGAAGTCTAGACGATAACGAAATAATCTTGTCTCATAATCAAGATGAAACCAATAAAATATTTATGAACACATCCAAGCAAATTCAAGAAAACAAATGGTACACAGTTGAAGCGCTAATATCTGAAATTGAAATAACTGCAAGCATACGTGACGAATATGGAAATCTAGTGGAAAAAATTACTCAAACTAAAACCAAAGAACAAAACATTAACGAATTACAAATACTTCTCATAAACAACACAGGCAAAGCAGTTGCTTTCAAAAATTTGAGGTTTGAACCATTATCAGAAACTTTGCGAGAAAAAAATAATCTACCAGAACCTTATTTTCAATTTCCAAAATACGCAATTTTTGTTTTATTGTTAAGTATTGCTCTGATAGGAACAATCTACACAAAAAAAAGAATCCTAAATTAACGCCTTTAGTTATTTGGGATTATATTACTTGATAACCTCAGTAACCAGACTTTTCTATTGTAGAGCCATTTGTAAAAACTTACAGGTTAAAAACGTGGAGCTGCAAAGTGCTCATGATTAGTTGGTTGGCACTAAATTCTGCGCCGCGCACTGCTACGACTGCCAGCAACTACGTATTCTACTTCCCAACTACCTACTTTATAATAGTATGAAAGTATTTGTTTTACTGCAGAGTATCACTCATAATTAAATTCAATAATACTCGGCAAAGAAGGATATCATAAATGAGCTTAAACAATTTTACCATTAAATCGCAAGAAGCCATTCAAAAAGCCACGGAAATTGCTACGGCAAAACGGAATCAATCAGTTGAACCCCTACATTTATTGAAGGGCATATTGACGGTTGATGAAAATGTGGCTCCCTATTTATTGGGGAAATTGAATGTAAACCTTGATGTTTTTTCAAAAGAGCTTGATAAGCAAATTGATTTCTTACCTAAGGTTAGTGGTGGACAACAATATCTCTCCTCTAATTCTAATCGAGCCCTTCAGAAGGCGTTAGAGATAGCTTCAGAATTCAAGGATGAGTTTATTTCTATTGAGCATTTATTGTTGGGAATCTTAACTTTGAAGGATGCTGCTTCAAGATTACTCGAGAATAACGGAGTCTCCAAAAAGGATTTGAGGATAGCAATCAAGCAATTGCGGAAAGGATCAACTGTCAATTCTCAAACTGCTGAAGAGACCTATAATGCGTTGAATAAATATGCGTTGAATCTGAATGACAGGGCTAGAATGGGAAAACTTGATCCTGTCATTGGTCGCGACGAGGAGATACGAAGGGTCCTTCAAATCCTATCGCGAAGAACAAAAAATAATCCGGTTCTAATCGGAGAGCCGGGTGTTGGAAAAACCGCAATCGCAGAGGGGCTTGCTCACCGTATAGTGGATGGAGATGTACCAGAGACTCTGAAATCAAAGCAAATTTATTCACTAGATATGGGCGCTCTAATAGCCGGTGCAAAATACAAAGGTGAATTTGAAGAGCGATTGAAAAGCGTTGTCAAGGAAGTTATTTCAGCTGAGGGCGAAATAGTGCTATTTATCGATGAGATTCATACCCTCGTTGGAGCTGGTGCTAGTGAAGGAGCAATGGATGCAGCTAACATTCTAAAACCCGCTCTGGCTAGGGGAGAATTACGTGCAATCGGTGCCACTACTCTAAGGGAGTACCAGAAATATTTTGAAAAAGACAAAGCTCTTGAAAGGCGGTTCCAACCAGTTATGGTCGATGAACCAGATACATTGGATGCTATATCTATTCTTCGAGGTTTGAAAGAGCGTTATGAAACATATCATCACGTTAGGATAAAGGATGAAGCAATAATTGCCGCTGTTGAACTTTCACAGAGATATATTTCCGATCGTTTCCTTCCGGACAAAGCAATCGATTTGATTGATGAGGCAGCCGCTAAACTTCGACTTGAAATTAATTCTTCTCCTGAAGAACTTGAAATAATAGACCGAAAGATTCGCCAATTAGAGATTGAACGAGAAGCCATTAAACGTGAGAAAGATGAAGTGAAACTTAAATCACTTAATGAAGAGATCGCGCGTCTTCGTGAAGACAGCACTCAGATGAGAGCTAAATGGCAATCTGAAAAAGATGTAGTTGAACAGATTCAGATAAAAAAGAATGAAATCGAACAACTTAAATTTGAAGATGAGGGCGCATACCGCATTGGTGATCTTGGAAAACTTGCAGAAATTCGCTACGGCAAAATTCCAGAAGCAGAAAAAACAATTGAAATTCTAAAGAAAAAACTGTCAGCGTTGCAAAAAGAATCAGCTATGATTAATGAAGAAGTCGATGCTGAAGAGATCGCTGAAGTAGTTTCCCACTGGACACATATCCCAGTTAGCCGAATGCTCCAGAATGAAAAACAGAAATTGCTTAACATAGAAACAGAACTTCATATGCGAGTTGTCGGACAAGAAGAAGCAATCAAGGCCGTATCGGATGCTATTAGGAGAAACCGTGTAGGTTTGCAGGACCCCAAACGACCAATCGGATCTTTTATCTTCTTAGGTACTACAGGGATTGGAAAAACCGAATTAGCAAAAGCTCTAGCTGAATTCCTATTCAACAACGAAAATAACATGGTTAGAATTGATATGTCTGAATATCAGGAACGGCATACTGTTTCAAGACTCATTGGTGCACCTCCTGGATACATAGGTTATGAAGAAAGTGGACAGCTAACCGAAGCTGTTAGGAGAAAACCTTATTCTATAGTACTTTTCGACGAGATTGAAAAGGCACATCCAGATGTTTTCAATATATTGCTACAGGTGCTTGACGATGGTAGATTGACTGATAACAAGGGTCGGAGCGTGGATTTCAAAAATACCATAATTATAATGACCTCAAACATCGGTTCTTACATAATTCAAGAAAACCTGGAAAAACTAAATGAGCAAAACCGCGAAGAAATCTTAAATCAAACACGAAAACAGGTCTTTGATTTGTTGAAAAAAAGCATTAAGCCAGAATTCCTGAATCGCATCGATGAGATAATCATGTTTCAACCGTTGACGCGGGAGGAAGTGCAAAAAATAGTAGAACTTCAACTAAAAAACATCCAGACACTGCTTGAACAGAGTAGCATCAAATTGACGCTCACTAAGAAAGCCGTGGAATATATTGCCACTATTGGTTATGATCCTCAGTTTGGTGCCAGGCCAATAAAACGTGTTATTCAAAGAACTGTGTTGAACGAATTGTCAAAAATGATTCTAGAAGAAAAAGTCGATAAAAACTCGGTAATTGTAGTCGATGAGAAGAACGGTGAACTAGTATTTAAAAATAAATAAAAAGTACTATTTCAATGTCCAAAGCGCTTCTACTTATTTTACCCTACAGTCTTTAACTCTTTTTGTTTTTGACAATGTGCTTGAAGCATGTCTCTATTGCATAAAACGTGTTTAAACAATAATACAAAACATGATTTCCAATTTTTCCAAAAAAACCAATAGAAATTGATCGAACTCTAAAAAAAACTAAAATTTACAAAACCACAATTGCTGGAATTATTAGGTTCTGTTTAGTTTTTGTTCCATTGCTTTCTTTGCTAAAACTACAGCCTCTTCCCTTGTTTTACCAAACAATGCACCTATCTTGTTAGCATCCTCTTTCGTCACTGCCGCACCCCCAATAATTACTGCGATTTTACCCTTTAACCCTTCAAGCTCTAATGCAGAAACTAACGCTGGAAGATTCGCCTTAGCAGCTGAAAGCAAAACAGAGACTACTATAATGTCAGCTTTTGCCTCTTTCGCCTTTGAAACAAAAGTTGTTGGAGTAACCCCTCGCCCAACATCAACAGTTTTAAACTGCGCGAGTTTAAGCGATTTTCTGACCATCTCTTTAGCAGAGGTCATAATATCAGGTTTAAGAGTACCTATTGCAATAATTCCAATAGGGTTAACTGGTTGTGGTGGTTCTTTCTCCCTCATAGCTTTTAACCAAGAAATTTCAAACCAACTCCTATATCATTTTTAATTAATAATTTAAGGCTCTTTTAATCTTACCGTTAATTTCACGTGACCTACACTAAAAACGATTTACAGCAACTTCTTTTTTTTAAAACCTTCAGCAGAACGTTTGGTTCATAGGAGAGCTTTTGATGGTTTAAGCGTCAACACCTGTGACATAATCGATAATCGCTTTTAGATCTTCCTCAGGGGTTTTTAATGGCATTATATTAAACTTTTCAACTAAGACATTTAGAATATTAGGAGTGATAAACGCAGGTAGGCTTGGTCCTAAGCGAATATTTTTCACACCTAAATAGAAAAGAGACAGCAAAATAGCTACAGCCTTTTGTTCATACCATGAAAGTATAAAAAACAAAGGTAATTCGCTTATTTCAACTTGGAAGATTTCTCCAAAAGCTTGTGCAATTTTTACCGCAGAGTAAGCATCATTACACTGTCCTATATCTAACAATCTTGGAATACCATCAATCTCTCCTAGATCTTTATCGAAGAACCGAAATTTTCCACAAGCCAAAGTCAGTATTATAGAATCCTTGGGGGCTTTCTCAACAAACTCAGTATAGTAGTTACGTCCTGGTTTTGCCCCGTCACATCCCGCGACAAGAAAGAAAGAGTTAATGTGCCCTTTCATAATTGATTCGGTTATATCATCTTTTAATAAAAGAACAGCATTTCTACCAAAACCAACATTTACAGTCTTGTTCCTTTCATCTTGGCTAAATCCAGGCATTTCCAAAGCTTTGTCTATAACAGCTGAAAAGTCACAACAATCCATAGGAGAACATTTGATATGAGCCACATCTGGCCAGCCTACAGGACCCGAAGTGAATAGATTTACTTTGTAGCTATCTTTAGGTTTTTGAATACAGTTGGTGGTCATCAGGATTGCTCCTGGAAAATTCATAAATTCTTTTTGTTGATTTTGCCAAGCTGTTCCAAAATGACCATAGAGATGAGAATACTTCTTTAGGTTAGGATAGCCATGTGCTGGAAGCATTTCTCCATGCGTGTAAACATAAATGCCCTTGCCTTCACTTTGTTTAAGAACTTCTTCTAAATCTTTTAGGTCATGACCTGACACTAAAATTGCTTTACCGCTCTTGTGGCCCAAAGGAACCTTTGTAGGAACTGGATGACCATATCTTTCTGTGTTTCCAGCATCCAAGAGTTCCATGGCTCGAATGTTGATTTCACCACACTTTAAGGCAAGATCTACAAAATCATTAATACCCAAGGTTTTATCTAACGTTGCTGCAAAACCCTGCTCAATAAACTCAAAAACCCTATCATCCTTTTTACCAAAGCGGTAAGCATGATACGCATACGCTGCTACTCCTTTTAATCCATAAATCAATAGCCAGTGAAGCCCTTTCAAATCAGGATCAACCGAGGAATCAGCATTCACTCCAACATGTTTTCCTTGTCTAATTAAGCCCTGCTCTGTCTTCTCAAGGACCAAGTCAACTGGACCATGAAAATCTATATATCCACCCTTTGATTGCACTTTTTCAAGCAGGCCATCACGAAGCCTTGCTGACTTGTTTATGTATTCTATTAGCGTATCTGGGTCAAAGTTCACATTTGTTAATGTAATAAAAGCTGACTCACAAATAAACAGGCCAAGTTGCTCATCTTTAACACCTACTTTTCTCCCTTCTAAGGCTAACTGAGATAATCCCCTGAGCATGTAAATCAACAAGTCCTGAAGCGAACTCACCTCAGGGTTTTTTCCACAAACTCCAAAAGTTGTGCAAGCCCTTCCCCCAACAGTTTGCTCACACTGATAACAAAACATTTGATCTTGAATCAACCAAAACACCACACAATCTCAATAGACCCTATTTGCGTAAATAACTTTCCTAAACTATTCCACAACCATAATAATTGCCTCGCCAAAAAATGACAAACTAATATTGCCCAAAAAACATACAAGAATCCATTCTAAAATAGAAGAAAACAAACCCTAAACAACAACAAAAAAACCTTATAAACCGGACAAAATCGGACAAAAAATGAACCTCTTAACCTTTTTTTAACATAAAAGCAAGCAAACATTGTTGAAAACACCTATTTTACTATATTCATATATCCAGGTAAACATTTTCGATTTATAATAAAATCCGTAATAGCTAACCATAAAACAAAAAATTAAAAAATTATTTATTAAAACAAACTTGTATCATAAAAACGCGACATTTTTAATGAATAAAAACAATTTTTATAATAAAACACAAATACAGTCATCAACTCCAGAAAACCAACTGTTATTCCTAGAACCAATTATGATTATGAAGTAGTTAAAAATAAATTGTTCCACTGAAATAGGTTTACATGAAACGAATGCTGAAAAATAGAATTCGCTATTTCCTGCTTGTGGTGCTGCTTAATTCTTTATTATTAAGTGGAACTTTAGCCATATCTACTTCATCACTTGCTTTTCATGGTGTTGGACTAACAGTTAATCTTGATTATCCTGAAGAAGCTCATCCAACAGAGGAGATCTATCACAACGTAACCATAACCTCTCAAGCGGATCTTACTATAAGCAATTTAACCTTAACCATCTATGGCACAGTTAATCAAACACAACAAGAAATAACAAACCTAGCATTATTCTCTTGGAAATTAGACCTAAACAATAATAATACTCTAACAAACCAAATTAACTTCACAATACCTCAAGACACCTTTGAAAGACTCTACTGCACTCTCTATGCAAAAACAAATCAAGACACAGATTATTTTTTCACATCATTTTATACTACTCACGTACATACAATCACCTTTAGCGAACTGTTAATCGACTACAATTTATTACTAACAGAAATTGGTAATAATTTGATATTATATGAATCTCTAAATCAAACTTACTACGACCTCATAAAACAAAAGGATAATTTAAATTCGAACTACAACAACTTATACTCAGACTATCGAGATCAAATTGATATCAATAAATTACTTGAATCAGAATATGCTTCATTAAACACAAACATCACTAATATTCAAGAAAGCTATGTATCACTAAATAACAACTACACTTCCCTAAACCAAACAAACACAGAACTGGAACAAGAAATTACTATCCTTAACCAAGAAATCGATCTCCTTGACCAAGAAATAAGCGTTTCCAAAAACTCACTTGATATCGATAGAAACCTTATGATAGTTTTCATAATTATTCTTGTAAGCCTAATTGGGTTGATTATCTACCTTAGAAACAAACAAAAAGAACCATATGTAGTAATAAGAAAAGAAACTGTTTCTGTGAAACCCAAAAAAAACTAAATCCCATTTATAATTAATTATTATAATTTTTTTCTAAAAAACTAAATCCTCAATAATTCTTTAGAGCTCTAAATCCACTAAATTCTTTGATTATAGACTTGCTTTATGAATTTGACACAATTTTTATGACTATTGATGAATCATCTATCTCTACGTTCTCTAGGGGGGTTGCTATAAACACGAAATCCATCTTGAAATCATCTATTTCCATTATTAGCGGATTTATTTTCAAAAATAGTTTCAACTCAATCTTCTCAGATGAACCAATTAAAACTCCCTGAGAGTCAACTTGTGATAAGTTCTGATATAAAGAAGCTGAAATAAACGATTCAGCTTTCAAGGGCACCCAATTTTCAGCTTTCATAGTTACATTTAGCGAATCAGTTCCCTCATTATTTAGAATTAGAGTTCTATTATATTCTCCACCTGGAACCAATGTTCCCCATAAAATCTCATTTAATGCTTCTTCATTTTCATCAAGAATTGAAAGCAACATAACAGGCTCTTGAGTTATAGTTGGTGTAGGTGATGGAATAAGTGTTGGTGTAGGTGATGGAATAAGTGTTGGTGTAGGTGACGGGCTAGGCGGTGGAGTAGCTAAAGGTACCATGATAGGTTCAGGTTCTGGAATTGATATTGAATCAAGTACTTGTCTACTCCATAGAACAGGTAAAGCGGCATTTCCAATGGATAATGAGAAAGTCAATGTGCTGTCAAAATGTGACTGATTTGATGGAGTCTGTGCAGCAAATGTTTCCCCTACATAACTGTTTAAACCCAAAAGAATAAGAATAATATAAAGAAAAAACGTCTTTTGAAATAACAATTTGACTTTTCTCAGATTAATCTTTTGAAGTAACAATTTGGTTTTTCTTAGATTAATTTTCATTTCAAATAATTCCTAAGATCAAGAAAGCCCCCATTTTTAGCTTATTTAACCATACCTGACAGTTATTCAAGATCTAAATGTTAATCACATAATTCTCAAAATTGATTAAACCATAGAGATAAAGCCTATAATTCAGATTATTTTAAAAAAAAAGGGAGCAGAATTCAAAAAAACGATAAATTTGAAATATTTTATTTAAAATAATATTATCTTGCAAGAATTAACTACTTGCACTGGAGCATCGGATTAATTTTTCGCAGATAAGACATTCTCCATGTATTTCCTCAGATTTGTCCCGACTTTTTAAGTAACCACAATAGTGACTGCATTTTGACTCGGTAGTTTTTGTTTGGGGTTGTGTTTGTTGTTTTGTTTGGG
>JAUWJK010000011.1 GCA_030607735.1 Candidatus Bathyarchaeota archaeon | reverse complement strand
CGAGTGAATATTAAGAATATAGTAGAGTTGAAAGAAACTCTGAAAACAGTCGGTTATTCTAGCAAGGCAGTACTTGAAATCATAGCTTGGTACTCTTCAAACAATTCAGCAAATTAGATATCATTAAAAAAAAATAAGTAATTGCTACTATCTAATAATTTCAGCTGAAAGGCCCAAAAGTTGTTTGTAAAGGTTATCATATTTGTTTAAATAAAAATTTTTTGTTTTGTCTGTTCCTAAAAAAATAGTTCACAAATTGTTTTTGTGTCTCGAGTAAAAGTCGTTATTAGATTTTGAAAAAAAAGTTTTAATCATATTTTGTGTATATAATCCAAAACTTCTTGAGATTGATTATCTGAGATCTTATCAGAGTCAGCAAGGACTTTAACTATTTCAGAGATTTTAGCCAAAGAATGCACAAGGTATCCTTGCTGTTCCAATTTTTCTTTTCCACCTTGTTCTCTATCAACCACTACAAGCAAGTGTTTCACAAAAGCACCTTGGTTTTCTAAAAGTTTAATACCCTCTACTTTTGATAAACCCTCACTAACCACGTCATCAAAAAATAAGATATTATCGTTTTTTGTTACGGGGGCTCCAACAAGTCTACCTTTTGCACCGTAATTTTTTTCGCTTTTTCTGATTATAATACAAGGTAAATTTATCAAAGTAGCAATACTTGGCGCTATAAGAGCTCCTTTAAGTGCAATTGACGCAATTTTATCTATTTTTTCATTTTTCATTATTTGTTCAATTAATTCTGCTGCCACTTTAGCGATTATTGACAAATCTGCAGGTGAAGAAAGTAATCTAGCAAGATCAATATAATAAGGGCTCAAGGCTCCTGATTTAATTTTAAATGTACCGAATCTCAAACAGTCATTATTAAACAGAGAAGTAGCAATTCTGGTAACTTTTTTAGACATATGTAGTTCCCTAATGTGAAGTTGTGTTTTCGAATTTAACCTTTTATCCTAAAACAATTTCTTATCTTTAAAGACTTTTCTATATTTAATAAAATCTCTTAACTTAATTTTTAGAAAAAAAGAGTAAGTAATAAGTTAATATCTAATTATAATCGCGTATAAATAAAAAAATACTATTCAATATGGACACAGTTTTTATCGGGAGAAGCAAGTTTTTTAAGATCTTCGACACCTTCTGAATATCCTGATGCGATAAGGGTATCTCCAAAATTTATTTTTATGTAAGGTTTTGGTCGTAAACTCCTTTTATTTCTTTTAATCGCTAAAATCCACATTCCTGTTTCTTCGTGTATTCGTGCTTCTTTCAACGTTTTATTTATTAATGAAGAATTTTGAGTCACACACACTTGCATAACTGTTTCTTCAGCTTCGCGTATAGCTAGTCTTAAAACTGGATGGGGTTCAATACCTCGTAAAACGACTTCAGCCATTTCTGCTGCAGCATCAGCAATTTTTTCGGTTGCTACGCCTAATCTAATTAAACCTAAAAAACCTGAAGCTTCTTCTTTTTTGAAACCACTGGTTAAAGCAAGAAGTTCAAATTTAGTATGTAAGTCATCCATATGTTCTTCTAAACGTATTACTTCTTGAGCTAGTTCTGAACTGTTTAACATTAATGACGAATAAGCTAAATCTATCATTAATTCAGATGTGTTTTTTAATTCAACAAAACGCTTTACGATTTCTTCAAATACTTCTTGGTTTTTTGTTATCTAGATCAATACTCCAATTTCTTGAGTTTTCCTTCTGCCAAGTCCTTAAATTCTTTAATCCCCAAAGGAGCTCCTCTAGTTATTAGAATATCTCCAAGAAAAATTAGTTCAGTTTCAACGGGATCAAGTATCCAATCTCTATTACGACGTATGGCAATTATATCAACGCCCATTCTTGCGGCTAAATCAAGTTCAAGTATCTTTTTGCCAATTAGTATTGAATCTTTTTTAATAGTTGCTTTCATTAGACGTTCTTCAACTTTTTCAAAGATCTCACCAATAATTGGATGAATTCCAATATTACGCGTCACAATACCAGCAATATCAGCGGCAGCATCAGAGATTTTATCAGCGGCAGCAGCCACTGTTGAAACACCTATCAAAGTTTCAGCGTCTTTTGCATCTCTAGCGGCAATCATAATCTCCATGTCTAATAGGTAAGTTAGTGTATCAATACGAACTTCTAACTCTAAAACATCTTCAGCTAGTTCCTTATCATTAAACAACGCAGCAGAATATGCCAGATCAATCATGAGCTCGGAAAGATTTTTCAATTCCAATAAAAGCTCACTAACAGGTATAGGTTTGTATTCTATCTTTTCAAATTGGGGCATACGTTGAAATGCTCTCCGAAGATAGTATTGATTATGCAGATATTTTAATATGTCCTTAGCTTAGCCCTATCAAAAGCAGAGAAGCTAATAGGGCAATTGAGGTAACAAGATCTGCAAATGAGCTTTCAACAGGAATAACAAAATTATCTGGATCCAATCCTTTTTTAAAAGTTAATATTGAAATTGAGTAAGTTAAAAGAACAATCGCTATAACTGCAAAGATATTAGTTAAAAATAGAACTGAAACAAAACGGGATAAAGAAGATATTGAGAATAAACCGTTTAGTATCAAAGAAAGAAAACCTAATATAATAAACATAAAAAGTGATGCGCCCCAAGCACTAAGAATACTGTTGATGTGTCGTTTTATTGAAGAAAAAGAGGTAGAAAGCAAACCTAAAGCCAGTTTTGTTGTTGCAGTGGAACCAACTACTGAGCCTACATTTCCAATCATACCGATCAACGCAGGATAAATGGTGTATATTTCTTTTCTATTTGCCACAAAAGTACGTATTCCCAGAAGTACAGTACCAGTGATATTTACCATAAAAGCTACAAATATCATCGTAACTAGGGATTCCTTAATAGTTTTTACAAACTCTTTATCATGATAATTTTTCAGACCAACATACAGGGCAACAAAGATAACACTTGCACTAATTAGGAGAAGAAAAAAGTTACCTATATCACCAAAAAAATACAATGTTAAAACAAAAATATAACAAGCAGTAATAAAAATATCAGAAATAGTAGACATTATCGGGTAAACAACAATATCAGGATCAGATCCTTTTTTGAAGGATATAAAAGCAATATTAATTGTTATAAAGGTAAGAAGCAATCCCATAGACATTGTTGCCACAACAATTAGAATAATTCCAGGAAATTCAACAACAGTTAACCCCCAAAATAAGTGGCCAAAAACAAGAGAGAATAAACTAATTGTCACACTAGTTGCTAAGGTTAGAACAATTAAAGCCGCAAGTAGTGTATAAAAAGTCTGGGTATTGTTAAAAAAGTTAGGACGCACAGTACCAAGATGTAAAGCTGTACTCAATCGTCCACTAAGGAGACCACCAGTAACACCTTTAGCACTAATAAGGACAGGGTAAAGAGCAATTGTCCATGGTGCAAGATCAAATATCCCAAGGTAGGAGGCAACCATAAAACCAGCAAAGATTCCACCCAACCCAAAAAAATAGGCAAAAGAGGTTTCTCTTAGTAACCTAACAAAACTTTTTGGTCCACCTATATTTGACAAAAAGATTGTCTCCTTTTGTAAATATTAAAATATGAGCAATAAACAAATTGAGTTTTTTTATATAATAAAAGTACAGTATTATGAAGTATTGTTATTTGTTTAGCAAAAGCTGACAGTAAAGGAAAATGAGTAAGAACATAGTTTAAAGGGTAATTTATGTTCAAATGGTTCCCCTTCCAGAGTTTGACCATTTTCAGACATCCTCAAGCACCTTTTCTAGTTATTCAAAAAAGGGGTACTTCGCTTAAATATATTTCTAAAATCAAATTGTAGAGTTGCAATTTTGTTTTCAAAAGTTTTTGAGGCATTGCTTAGCATTTTTTTGGAGTGTATGTACACCAGGGATCTTCTGCTAAGTAATCTCCTTTTAATTCTGAAGGTTCATGTAAATCACCACAATAACTTATAAAATCACTTGTAAGTCCGTATGCTCTTGCTCTACAACCCCCACAGAGAGAATTATATTCACAAGCACCACATTTACCTTTAAGAAATTTTACATTTCTTAAATCGTTAAAGAACCCAGAAGTAAACCAGATTTCTTTAAACGATTTTTCCCTAATATTTCCTAGTTTTATAGGCAAATAAGGACAAGGGGTAATTTCTCCATCCGGATAAACACGACAATAGTATAACCCTGCAATGCAACCTCGTATCCATTGTCTCATATCTAAACCCTCATTGGAAGCAATTCTCATAAATTGAGGTGCACATGAGGGTTTTACGTTTAGATTATGTTTTGATGTTTTAGCAAAGGTTGTTTTTAACATTTCCTCATATTCCAAAGGGGATATATCGGTCATTTTTACACCTCTTCCAGTTGGCACTAAAAAGAATAGATGAAAGTTCTCTACCCCTAAATTTTCTGCAAGTGACATGATTGCATCTATATCGTCATAATTTTGTTTAGTGACAGTCGTATTTACCTGAACTAACAAATTATTTTCACGTAAAACTTTTATTGCGTTGACTGCTTTTGCCCAAGAGCCAACAACTCCACGAAATTCATCATGAAGTTCGGGTTTACTAGAGTCTAGGCTTATTGAAATGGTAGTTGCCCCTGCTTTTTTTAATTTTTTCGCAATTTTTCGATCAATTAGACTACCATTGCTTCCTACCCCCATTTTCAAGCCTTTTGAGACACCATATTTGATAAGTTCGAAAACATCATCACGCAATAGAGGTTCTCCCCCGCTGAGAATTAACAGAGGCCGACTAACTTCAGATATCTGATCTATAAGATTTTTTCCTTCAGAGGTAGTTAATTCGTTTGTTATTTCTTTAGTAGTTGCATTTATGTAACAATGTGAACATTTCAGATTACATTTCCGAGTAATATTCCAAGACATTACTAGAGGTACAAATTTTTGATTTTGATCAGCTAAAGGCGAATGTGCTAGTTTTAAATAAAAATCACATTTTCCATGAGTCGCCATCCTCTTAGGATGCCATAAAGTGAAAGGAAATGGAAAAACGGTTTCTAGCATTGCCTTTGCATGGGAGTAACAAAAATATTTGCAGAAAAGAGCAGAAACTGAATCGTTTAATCCAAAGGTATCAGAAATATATTTATGACTTCCAAAAATTGGACAATTAAAAAATTCCATTCTGCCATCTAGATGGTCTATGTTCATTTTGTATTTAATATAATGATCACTTAACATTATAGTCCTAAGTTTTTCTCTCCCTAAACCAACTCTGAGAGTTACATCCAGAGCAATACTTACTGTTTCTTCACCAAAAAGTTTTTGAACTTTTTTCATTGCTTTTTTTAACTGAGAAAGTCCATGTTTTTTTTCAATTTCTGTTGATAAAAGTAGTCCGGTTATGGTTTCATATTCTTGTCGTAATCGCATCAAAATTATTTGGTAAGCCCAGTCTTCAAACAAGGTTTCAAGTTCGATAATTCCTTGTTTATCATGGTTATTAAATAAAGTTTTAACTTTTTTTGTTTTATCAAATAAAAGCTCAAATAGACTTATTTTTTCTGAAGAACTAAGAGGAACATCAAAAACAGGGTTAATTTTGCTGATATCTAAAGAAAGAAACTTGCTACTCAATTCAATTGTATCAGAAATAAAAATATCATAAAATTTTTTTACAGTAGTATGATCAGAAAAAGATAACCTAAATTCTTTGGATAAAAGGTTGGTTTCCATCTCCATTTTTGAAACCATTGCCATATGATATAAAAGTGAACCAATCAAGCCAGGATCACTATTTTTTCCTTTGGTAGAACCAGAAATTACTTCAGATAAAAGAGAAAGCGCTTTATCAAAATTGTTTTCAGTGGCAGCCCTCTTGATTTGATTTATTTTATTTCTCTTTTCGTCTAGAAGCAAAGCCCATTTGTGGCAATGCTTCTCATCAAAAGTTGTTAACTTAGTCACCAACCATTCATAAAGACCTAAATAAAGAAGTAAAAAAGGTAGCGGTCCTAACATAATAAAAAAAATTCGTTGTTTAGAAGCAAAAAACAATAATAGAGATCAAATAATTAAAACACACTGATTAAAAAGAAAGTAGAAGGAAAAAATAATGTTAGATGATTTAATTTATGCAATAGTAGGTTTTGCAATAATGTTTGGTGTATTAACTGGAATTGGAATTAATGAACCAAGAGGAACCAGTATCAAAACATGGTGTTACGGTTATTTAGCAATAGCAATTACGTTTGATGCAATAGTAATATTTGCATTAGTCACAGATTATTCACAACTAACTGGATTTTTATTAGGTCTATCAGCCGGAGCAGCCACAGGATTAGGTATTCATGTAGCCCATCATATATCAGAAGAAGATCAGCAAGGAGAAAAAGAAAACACCAAACAGAAAAAAACTATGTTTGGTTTTTAGTTGCATTTAAAGCGCCGGGGAAGGGATTCGAACCCCTGCGAGCAAATAGCCCACTGGCTTTCTTGTTTATATTGGCCCTATTATGCACTAAAGGGATTTCGAGACCAGCGCGATAACCACTCCGCCACCCCGGCTCAAGTAAAGAGGTAACAGCATTATCTAAAAAGTTTTCACTTATAAAAAATGAACAAATTAATCAAACAACCAGATCGGCTAAATCTACACTATTTTCATATATTTGCCTCATAAAGGAGATTATTGCTAAAATCTGAAGAAGAATTTCAACAGGATTATTTTTTGAAGCGTTTTCGATAGAGGTAAAAAGAGGGGCAAGTTTAGTATTTATTTTACGCACTGTATCAGCTAAAATAATATCTTTAGTAATAAAAGCTTGTAAAGCTTGTTTATGCGCATTAAAAATAAGTTTTTGTAAAGATTGAATTAGCTTTTGTACCTCTTCAGAAGCCCTCAATTTATTAAATTCAAGAGTTTTTAAAGCAATTTTTACTGACAAATCACCTATATCTTCAATCAAACTAGCAGCTAATCGATAATCCAAACAATCAATTGGTGAGATTTCAAGTTTTTCACTTAAACTAGGATTTTGAATGATTGTTCTCAGTATCCGTACTAAAAGAAAGTATAAACGATTACCATCATCATCACGAACAACAACACTATTTGCTAATTGTAAGTCACCAGTGATAAAAGAACTTACAGCATCACGATTCATCCCAGCAATGATATCGTATATACGTCGTAAAATCCTCTGAGGGGAAAAACCAGAAGGCTGCAGTAAACATTGTAAAACTATTTTTGAGTAATTTTCTTCAAAAATTTCAATTCCAATTAAAGAACGCAAAGTATTTTTGACAATATTTCTGACGTCAATAGTTATGTTATCTTTCGCTTCAATACTAATAACATCAAATCCAAGTAGATACTGACCTATTATTTCTCGTTTTAAATAAGGTCCAGCACGCAAAGTGGTTTTTTTTGGCGAATAATTAAAGTCATGAGCAGGATCTATTAATAATTTCTTATCAGATGTTTCTTTTAAATAAACCGATGCCCCTTTTTTCAAGTCTATTTTATTAGCCCATGATCTAGGCAGACATACAAAAAAAGTTCCAGTTGGAGTTCGTTGTATTTTTCGCAATTCACCCAATATTAATCACCAGTAGTAAAACAAAAAAAGAGCTTCTGAAGTATCTTATTTATAAAATAGCTAATAATATAAATTTAACCCGTCAAAGTATAACAGATTTAAACATAAGTTAACTTGTTTAAACAAAAATAAAAAGTTAGAAAATATTAATTGGTTTTTAATTTGCAAACATAAGTATTTTCTCAAATAAAAGTTAAAGAGGAGACTATTTGTGATTTGATTTGCTATTGGATCGTTAATTTGTTAAAAGTTTGGTTCTACAAAAGAAGAAAGATAAGCAATTAATAGCTCTGGAGGTCTATAAAAGCGTAAGTTTTAGGATTTCGGGTAGTAAATGAAGGAAAAAGAAAGACTTCAGAAAGCAGTTTATACAACTATAGCAGCAGGATATCAACTAAATAGTGATGCATTTGAATTTTTAAGCAAAGAAGCTGCCTTAGAGGATCCTGTTATTCTAATTAATAAAGTTCTAAAGAAAATTGATGAATTGGATGAAAAACCATTATTTATTGATAAAAAGTTGTTAGAAACTTTGCTAGCTCAACCAACTCAAGAAAGTAAGAAAATACAGACCCCCTCATCTGAAATACCTGATCAACAATTTAATACACTAGAACCCCAATTTTCCAAAATTGATGATGAAAATTTTAATCCTCCTGCAAAAAATATTGAGTCCAAAATAATAATTCTAGAAGATCCCTCAAAGAAACTTAGTTCAAATGGTACAATTAAGGATTATATTCAATATTTTCAAGACAGATTCAAAAGGATGGATCGTTTGTTAAGACAAAGAATTGACGTTAAAGCTGCTACACCAATAAAAGAAGCATTGAAGTCGCCTTTAAAATCAAAAGTTAAAATTGTCGGAATGGTAACTGAAAAAAGAGAAGCAAAACAGCAACTATTTTTCACGATTGAAGATTTAGAAGCAAGTGCAACTATTTTGGTTCCACGCAAGGCACCAGAAAGGGTACAGAAAAAAGCCAGATTTTTGCTTTTAGATCAAGTTATATGCGTCGAGGCAAAAAAAACAAGAAACAACCTATTTTTAGCTGAAGATATTATTCTTCCTGAAATTGGATATAAACCTCAAAGAAGATCTTATGAACCAGTTTATGCGGTATTAACATCAGATATTCATGTTGGAAGTACAAAATTCAATGAGGAAGCATTTAAGAGATTTATTTTATGGTTAAATGGAAAATATGGAAATCAAAGAGCAAGGAAAATTGCAGGCCAAGTTAAGTATTTACTGATTGCAGGTGACTTAATTGATGGCGTAGGTATTTATCCTAAGCAAGAAGAAGAGTTAGTAATTCAAGACTTTAGAAAACAATATCAATATGCTGCAGAATTTATTGAAAAAATACCAGAATATATTGAGGTTGTATTATTACCAGGTAATCATGATGCACCTAGAAAAGCATTGCCGCAACCAGCGATAAAACCAGAATTTTTAAAATCTCTTAAAGAATCAAAAAGATTTCATTCCGTAGGAAATCCTAGTTTAATTAGCATTCATGGTGTAGAAGTTCTTATGTTTCATGGAAGAAGTTTAGATGATCTAGTTGCAACGATTCCGGGATTAAGACATGATCAGCCAGAAAAAATTATGAAAATGCTATTACAATGTCGACATTTAGCACCTTCGTATGGAGGAAAAACAATGTTATCCCCAGAAAACCGAGATTTTTTAGTAATAGAGCGCCCGCCGGATATTTTACATGCAGGCCACACTCATGTGATGGGTTATTGCAATCATAAAGGAGTTTTAGTTGTTAATTCAGGGGGCTGGCAAGAACAAACAGATTACATGGAAAAACTTGGATTGATACCAACTCCAGGAAAAGTACCTGTAGTTAATCTCCAAACATTTGAAATTACTGTTCTTTCTTTTATTTGATATAAAAATGAAGTAAAGAAGGACTAATTCGTTTAATATTTAATTTTTTTATTTTTTGAAACTGATTGTGGTTTGTACTTTAATAATTTATTCAATCGATCATCAACACTAAATATATCTTTAATTAGCGTCTTAGATATTTCAAGGCGAATTTTTTTGGTACGACCATAACGACCCATGCTTATAACTTTTGCATTTAGAATTCCCATTGCATCAAGTTCATTAACTAATGTACCTAGTCGACGTTGAGTCAGAAGACTATTGCCTAATTCCCCGCAAAGTTCATTATAGATATCATATATTTCTCCAGTAGTTGCACTTGACTTGTTTAAAAGATGAACACTTAACAAAACTAATTTTGAGTGAAGAGTTAAGTTTTCAATTGCTTCAACTACCCGATTATGTTCAATATGTTTTTCAGCATCTCTAACATGTAAATCCGTAATTAATATAGCTCCATTACGTTCGGCAACTTCACCAGCTACACGTAATAAATCTAAAGCTCTACGAGCATCTCCATGTTCTGCCGCAGCTAAAGCTGAAGCTATACTTATAGCAGCTTCTGAAATACTTCCTTTATTAAAAGATAATTTTGATCTTTCAAAAAGAATATTACGTAACTCATTTGCGTTATAAGGCCTAAAAACCATTTCTTCCTCGCTTAAAGAACTAAAAACACGTGGGTCAAGAAACTCTTTCAAGCTAAGATCATTAGATATTCCAATAATTGTAACTTTACTTTTTGTAAGAGTTTCATTTATTCTAGTCAACTCATAAAGTAGACCATCACCTCGACTTTTTATAAGTGCGTCTATTTCATCCAGAACTATAATAAACAATATTCTTGAAGAATCCAAACCAACTTTAAATCTATCTGCTACTTCACCAACAGATAATCCTGTGAAAGGAACAGTAATACCTAAGCTATTACTTAGACTTGCAAATACCCTGTATTCAGAATTTGTTATTCTGCAATTTAAAAAGCAAAATTTAACCGAAGCTCCATATTCTTTCGCTTTTGATTCAAGATGACTTAGAACAAATTTAGTTACAGCTGTTTTTCCTGTTCCTGTTTTTCCATAAATAAAAATATTTGAACATCGTGCATTTTTTAAAACCGGTGCAACAGTTGCCCCAAGAAGTCTTATTTGGTCTTCCCTATGAGGTAAAGTATCAGGTAAATAGTCATGTCTTAATACTTCACGATCTTTAAAGAGATTATCATTATTAACAAAATTTTCAAACACATCATCGAGTAAATTAGGTTTTGTCATAGGCTTATCACTGTTTTCATAGGCAACACCATTATTTCTAATGGAATAAATAAAGAGTTTAGTACAAAAAAATAGTTAATAACCACAATTATTCTTAAAAAAAAGGATAAAACTATCTAATTAAATATTAGATTAGAAATACCCTCACACACCAGAATTTCTATTGGAAATATACTATAGTATCAAAAAATTATTATTATATTATATGATGTAAATATACTCTGATATTTAATAATATTATTTTATTTATAATAATTATTGTAAAAGTTTTTAGATAGATCCTCATATTTTTTTTAAAAGACTATTTTTCTTTTTCTTAACTATTTTTTTCGAGAGGAAATAAAGGGGTGTCTGTGTTGTTTGACTTTTAATGATTTAATGTAAGATTTATTGCACTATTATCTACTATATTTTACAACTTAATATTTATCATGAACCTGAAATTTAATGACCTTATTACATAACACCTAATTTCACAATATTGTGAACTACTTGTGAACTTTAATTGATTTGAGTTAGTAATTTGAGTTTATATCTTAAATGGTATTGTATTTGTGTTCTTTTTGTGTGAAAGAGACACCCCTTGACTTCTATTGGAAAAGCGGAACCGTAGCTTAATTTAATTTGTTTTTTTGTTTAAAGACTTTGTGAAGCTTGTGATTACAAAAACGGTGGAATTATACCTTGTTTTTCAATTATGACGATTTTAAATAAATTAAAGTTTTTAGATATTCACCATAACAGTTATAGGTTGTGAAGTGTAAAGATTGTGAACATAAAAAAAGGTCTCCACCAATATGCCCGCTCGTAAAATGCGCATTGAGTTGTTTGATAATGAAGGTAATAAATATACGATAGCCTTTGAAGGACAAATTACTCGAGATAAAGCTGTTCGACTTTTGGATCTTGTAGAGTTATTGGGAGGTATGCCTGGTGAAACTACTAATAATCAATCATCTAACTTATCAGCAAAAAATAATTTATCTAGATTTGATAAAGTTAAACTCATTATCCAAAAACGTTTTCCTTTAATATGGTTCTCTTCCAAAGAAATTCAATCACTTTATGAACAAGAACTAAAAGAACCTATTAGTTTGAGCACTGTTTCAACTTATTTATCAAGAATGACCAATAGAGGTATTCTCCTGAGGTCGGGGCAATCAAATAGTTTAAAATATAAAATCATATCTATAACTTCTCAAAATGTGATTAAGCCTAAAATAAAATATCCATAAATAATATGGTTGGATTTAAATTTGATTATTTTTTGTGCTGTTTAGGAATTGTTCCATTTCTTTTTTTATATTATATCTAAATGGGATCTTTCCTGTTTCTCTTTCTAAGTATCCTTTTTCGTAAAGTTTTTTCATTAATCTTGCCGTATGCTCTCTGCTCAAATTAATCTTATTTTTCATTTCAGGCGCAGTCTTTCCCCCCTCTGATGAGAGTACTTCTAACACTATAATTTCAGTGTTAGTTATTGCGGCTAAAGCTTTTTCTCTTCTAATGGGAATTACTGTCTCTCTTATTGTCTCAGGTATTTCAGTTAATTTATTTATTTTTTCTTCTAATTTTTCAATTCGATTGTTTAGTTTTTGATTTGTTTCGTCAAAGTTTTGTATCTTATCTTTTATTATTTCTTTTTTTGATGAAAAATTGTATGTTGTTTGATTAATTTTTTTTATTTGCTCTTCAATTGGAAGAATTATTTTTTCGATGCTTTCAACTTTTTTTACACTTGTATCTGATTTAGCTAAACTTCCGTCTAATTTATAGGCTATTACTTCTATTCTGTTTGCTTGTCTTTTTAGTCCTCTATTAAAACTTAGTACAATGTCTTCAATTATGTTTTTAGCTAGTTCATACTCTTTCTTTGCTTTACTAATTTGTCTATAATATTCTATTGATGCAATTGTAATTATTATTGACATTATGCCTATGAGAATTGATGTTAATTCAATCACATATTATTCTCCTGTGATTTCTCTGTGATTTAGTATGTGATTTATTGTGTTGCATCACACATCACAGTTCATGGTAAAATATTTAAATTTTATGGTTGTTTCACGTATCCTTCATCTATGATATCACAGATCACAATATGTTTGTTTGCTTTTATCGATTTCGTGCAATGCATTAATTTTGTGTATTTATCCTTAAATTTACAATTAAGGCTGTTTTTAACCTTTAAATGTTAGAACTTGAAGTGATTTTATTTTATTATTTTATGTGATGTGTGATGTCACAAAATGTGATTTGAAGGAGAAGAAAGGCGATTTAGGCTTCTTTCCAGCTCTTCTCTTATAATTTCGATTATTTTTAAATGATCTTTATTGACGTTTGACTTAGGTATGTTGTTATATGCTTCAATATAATCATGAAGTTTGTTTGATATTTCGAGATACGGGTTGAGAGTTGACGTCTCAAAAATTCCTAAATAACCTAACAATAAAACTGTATATATTGATTTTATTATGTTTTCTTTAGACTGTTTTAAAGTCCTATTAAATGATCCACGGCTTATTTTGGCCTTTATTAGTCTTAAATTAGCTTTTTCATCGTATTTTAGTAGTTTACCAGTTAAATTATCGGCTAAAACGTCTATAAGGAGTGTTTCTAGTTGGGTTTTAGTTAAATGACAGTTTTTGGAAAGGATTTTTACAATTGGGTCATTTAAAGCTCCTTTTAAATAGGTTTGAACTCTGTCTTTTGTGTTTAAACTAAGGACCTCCTGATACTCCTTATTGGATACAACTTTGTATACAGAGCTGATTATTAAATATGTTTGCTTGGCTTTTAGTGGTTATGTAGCTAAACAATAGCCCATTTATTTAATAAAAAACTTAAAATTTAAGTTGCTTATTAAATTAAAGCCCAATATTCATCTTAGATCTGTTTTAACTAATAAACTTGGGTTCTTTTTTAAAAATAACCGTTTTTCAGAAGATAAACCTTGTTTTTTTAATTAATTATTTTTATCCTTGCTTTCTTCTATTGTTATCTGAATCTATTTACTTTCCATTAGCTTGCTTTTCTAATTTATATTAGACTTTTATTTATTTTTATTTTAAAATATAGTTTTTTTGGTTTTAGATTAAAAAAAATATGTATTATCTTCTTTTTTGAGTCCCTGTGATGCTTTTTATCACAATTAAATCACATGTGATTAACTCTATATGCATGACATCACAAGATTGTGATCTAAATGTGATTTGTGATTTAATAAAATAAATTAATCAATGCTAAAACCAATATGGTCTAAATCCATTTTTTTGTGGTAAAAGGCATTCTTCTTTTATGTTCACTAGATAAAACTCTATTTTTAATCTTTAAAACCAAAGATTTGCTAATATTCAAATTGTTCGTAATATTTTCTATTGTCATCATATGTTCTATTCCGTAGAGAACAAGGTCCAGTGTTTCATATTTCATACCTAACTCTTTTTCAGCTGATTGATTTAACCATAAATTTGGAGAAGGAGGTTTTAACGCTATTTTTTTTGGTATGCCTAAATGGATGGCTAGATTTTGAACTTGTGTTTTATATAATTCCATTATAGGTGAAATATCCGCACCCCCATCTCCCCACTTGGTAAAATAGCCTATCATAGTTTCGGATTTATCTGAACTACCACAAACCAGTTTGTTTAACTTATTAGCATAATAATAAAGGTAAATCATCCTTGTTCTAGCTTTTATGTTTCCTTTCGAAACTTTATCTTTATAATCAAATATGGGAAGAGTCTTGTAGAAACTTTTTAAAGATTCTGAGATGTCGAGCGTTTCCACTTTTATTTTAAATTTTTCTGCAACAATTTTTGCATCGTTTATATCATTAATATTATAAGTTTCTTTTTCTGGGAGAATTAATCCAGTGACATTTTCGTTTCCAATAGCAGAACATGATAATGCTGCTATTGTACTGCTATCTACTCCTCCAGAAAGACCTATAATAATTCCTTCAAATCCATTATTTTTAATGTATCCTTTAATGAATTGTTTTATTATATTCTTAACATTAGAAAGGTTAAGCTCCAATACCGATGGATTTAGCTTCATAACTTATCTCCTCTCTAGGCATCTAAAGTACGCAGGTAAGTATTTAAGAGGAAGTACAAGTATTAAGAAATTACCAATTTAAAATAAGAAGGATAATTTTAATGGGAAGAAAAACCAAACGGGTAGTTCACATACCTAAAAAAAGATTACCTAAATTCTTTTCTTGTCCAAAATGTGGTAAAGAAACTGTTGTAGTGAAAATCTCTAGAGACTCTGCACGTTCTATTGTAGGTTGTAGTAGCTGTGGTCTTAATGAAGAATTTTCAGTTAAACCAGCTCAAAGAGAAGTTGACGTTTATTGTATGTTAACTGATAAAGTTTTTTCTTCGCCTAAGAAAAAAGAAGTCTCAAAAAATCCACAAAAGAAAAATTAAAAGAAGGGTTTAGGGTGGTTGGGTCTATTGAACAATATTTGCTTAAAAAAATTGAACTTGAGAAATCAATTCACATAACTCTAGTAGATCCAGAGAAGATAACTTGTGAACAAGCATCAAAAGTCGCTGAGAATTCCTGCCGCAGTGGAACGACTGCTATTATGATAGGAGGATCAACTTTTGTTGAGCACGGTCATCTTGATTCCGTAATTAACGCTATTAAACAGTCTGTTGAACTTCCGATTATTCTTTTTCCAAATAATATAACCGGTATAAGCCCGAAAGCTGATGCAATTTGGTTTATGTCTCTTTTAAATTCAGTTGATCCTTATTTTTTAATGGGTGTCCAAATACTTGGAGCTCCATTAATAAGAAAACTCCAATTAGAACCCATTTCTATGGGATATATTATTGTTGGTGAGGGAGGTACTGCTGGTATTGTTGGTAAAGCACTTCCAATTCCCTACAATAAACCTGAATTGGCAATAGCACATGCTCTAGCTGGTCAATATCTTGGTATGCATTTTGTTTATCTCGAGGGCGGTTCCGGAACAAAAAGTCCTGTTCCTCCAGAAATTATTCATGCTGTCAAAAGTGTTATAGATATTCCCCTGATAGTGGGTGGGGGTATTAGGGATAAAACACAAGCAATTACCGCAGTTTCTGCCGGAGCTGATATTATTGTAACAGGAAATATCATTGAAAGTAGTAATGCTGATCAACAAATGTCAGAAATTATTAATGGGATTAAAAATAAATGATTTTCCAATCTTTTTTTAATGATTGAATTAAATTCGCTTAATTATAATCAAACTTGGAGTGTTTTTTCTATTTTTTTTACAGCAAATCAAAATAAACAGCTTGATAACAATCTTTGAAGAGGCTTTATGTTTGCCTATTACAATGAGTGAATCCTATCGGCAATATGTCAAAACACTAGAAAAAGAGCTTGCGAAACTTTATGCTATTAGTAATAAAGCTCGATCATTAGGCTTTGATCCTTCTCTAGAATCCGAATGTGTTATTGCTAAAGATATTGCTGATCTAGTTGAAGGTCTCATTGGTCCCAAGGGGGTTGCTAACAGTATTAGAAAATTGAATCCCACTTTTCAACGTGAAGAAATAGCTTTTAAAATATCTGAAGAAATCATCTCAGGTAAATTTGGGAAACTAGAACCAGAAACTGCTGCCGAACAAGCTATCCGCACTGCGTTAGCTATTTTCACTGAAGGTCTCACAGCTGCTCCGATACAAGGAATAGCACAGGTAAAAATAAAAACTAATTTGGATCAAAGTAAATATCTTGCGATCTATTTTGCTGGACCAATTAGATCGGCAGGAGGAACCGATCAGGCATTAACCCTTGTTGTTGGAGATTTTGTTAGGCGGTTATTAGGTCTAGATAAATACAAACCAACACCAGATGAAATTGGTCGTTTTCTAGAGGAGTTAAGACTTTATGAACGTGCTGTGGGGAGATTCCAATATCATATTCCTGATGATCAATTAAAAAAAGCTCTAACTCTTATACCCGTTGAAGTTACTGGCACTGAATCAGATCAAGTTGAAGTTGCTTCTTTTAGAAATCTGCCGAGAATAGAAACAAACCATGTAAGAGGTGGTGCTCTACGAGTGGTTAATGATGGTATTGTAGGTAGAGCTCCTAAAGTATTGACAATTATTGAAAAACTTGGTTTCCAAGGATGGGATTGGTTAAAAGATTTTCGAATAAAAACAGAAAAAAAATCAGCAGGTTTTATGGATGATGTTATTGCAGGAAGGCCAATTTTTTCTTTTCCATCTAGGCGAGGGGGTTTTAGGCTTAGATATGGCAGATCTAGAAATACGGGATTAGCTGCAGTGGGTATTCATCCTGCTACAATGATTGTTCTGGGAAATTTTTTAGCTGGAGGTACACAAATGCGTTTACAGCTGCCAGGAAAAGGTTGTGTAACTATGCCGGTGGATTATCTTGAGCCACCAATCGTTTTATTAACAAATGGATCCGTAATTCGAGTTACAGTTGAAAACTATCTAAAAATAAAACATGAAATTGAGAAAATTCTTTTTTTAGGCGATATTTTGATTAGTTTTGGAGATTTTCTTTATACTCGAAAACAGCTTTCTCCTTCGGGGTATGTTGAAGAATGGTGGATTCAAGATCTCGCTTTAGTTGTTAAAAAAACTTTTAACGATAATATTGAAGCTGCGAGTAATAAAAGCAAAATTAATCTTAAACGATTTACTGCTTTTTTGAAAGATCCTTATCTGAATAAACCGACTGTTGAAGAAGCGGAGTTATTATCGACTAACCTGAATATTCCATTACATCCCAGTTTTATTTTCTATTGGTCAAATTTATCAGATATTAGCGAGATTTTATTGCTTCAAGATTGGTTATCTAAAGCTCAAGTTTCTCTGAATAGCGGTAAACTTAGTTATGTTAAAGGAGAATTAGATGACAAAATAGTAAGTATTCTAAAAAAAATTTTTATTCCTTTTACTGTTTTAACTGATAATCTTCTTATTGAAGGAGAAACTGCTTATGCTTTTTGCCTGAATTTGGGTTATACTCTTTCAAAGAAAATAGAAGAAAAAAATTTTACTTCGATACTTGAATATCTTATTTTCTTATCTGGAATTTACATCAAGGATAAAGCTCCGACATTTGTTGGGGCACGTATGGGTAGGCCTGAAAAAGCTAAACGACGTGAAATGCGCCCTCTTGTACATGTTTTATTTCCTGTTGGTCAATCTGGTGGATCTAGAAGAAATCTAATAAAAGCTGCTGAAAGTGGCCCTGTTTTTATTAATATTGTGAAACGTAAGTGCCCAGTTTGTAAGACCTTTACCTTCCAAGTAAAGTGCATAGAGTGTGACGTTGCAACTATAGTTGAGAACAACTGCCCTCGTTGTGGGAAGTCTTTAAAATCCTCGGTCTGCCCAACTTGTAAAATTAATGGTGTACCTTATCAAAGGCAAGCAGTTAATTTCAAAAATTTGGTTAATCATGCGTGTAAAGCGATTAATAGTCCCAAACCAAAAATATTGAAAGGCGTCAAGAGATTGACTAATGAAGATAAGACTCCTGAAGCTATCGAAAAAGGAATTTTACGAGCAAAATATGATTTATCTGTCTATAAGGATGGTACAATTCGCTTTGATGCAACTAATGCACCATTAACTCATTTTAAACCCTTTGAGGTTGGAATAAAAAAAGAAAAACTAAATCAACTTGGGTATTTTTATGATATTTATGGTGTACCTTTAACGGATTCTAACCAAATCATTGAGTTAAAAATTCAAGATGTTGTAATTCCTAAAACGGCTGCAAAATATTTTATTCAAGTAGCTAACTTTATTGATGAATTATTAACTAAAGTCTATAATCTTCCTCCTTTCTATAATATCGAAAATTCTGAAGATTTAATTGGTCATTCAATTATGGGTTTGGCTCCTCATACATGTGTTAGTATTTTAGGAAGAATAATTGGTTTTACTGACTTAAGTGTCTGTTATGCACATCCAATTTGGCATTCAGCCAAGAGAAGAGACTGTGATGGAGATGAAGATGCGATTTTATTGGCCCTAGATACTTTGCTGAATTTTTCACGTCGTTATCTTCCATCTAAAATAGGTGGAATTATGGATGCGCCTTTGCTTCTTACCCCTTTTATTAATACTAACGAAGTTCAAAGACAAGCTCATGACTTGGATGTTGATAATAACTACTCTCTTGCTTTCTATGAAAAAACTTTTGAACAATTAGATGCTAAAGATGTTAGCCCACTTGTAGATATCATTCAACATAGGCTTGGAACTCAAACACAATTTGAAGGCTTCTCTTTTACAACACCCGTATCAAACATAAATCTTGGTAATCCAATTAGCTCTTATAAACAATTTAATACAATGATTGAGAAGTTGCACAAACAACTCGATTTAGGAGAACAGATTGACGCCGTTGATGTTGAATATGTTGCCTTAAAAGTTTTAACTACTCATTTTATGAGAGATATAGCAGGTAATTTACGTGCTTTTTCAACTCAGGGTTTTAGATGTAAATCTTGTAACAAACGTTTTCGTCGTTTACCCTTAACTGGAAAATGTCCCTCTTGCAGTGGTGCACTAACTCTTACTGTTTATCGCGGTGGTATTGAGAAATATTTGGATGCTGCTCAACAATTAATCGATAAGTATAATCTGTCGGATTATTATTCTCAACGAATTACTCTGATAAAAGAAGAAATTATTTGCTTGTTTGATAATAATAAACCAAAACAACTTAGTCTTTTGAAATTTACATAGAAAGCTTTTCTATAGAGCTTCTCTTTTCTATACTTGGTGAAACGTTATAAAAAAAAATTTTCACCCAAATTCCTATTTGAGGTATGTACGAAACGTCAAAACTGGTCTTTTGACTAGAACTAACATACTGAACACTCTGGAAAAAACTTCGAATAATGCTATGTATATAGCTAAAACTACTTCTTTGTCATATTCTGTAGTTTCACACCATTTGCGACTTTTAAAACGTGAAGGCACAATAACTCACAAAGGGAAACGACCCTATACTTGGTTAGTTACGGGTATGGGTCAGAAACAACTTATTAGTTGACTTTTGGCTTTTTGAAGATGATTTTTTGAAGATTTAAGCTAGCTATTGTTATGGTTCTGCTTATTTCTAAAGAACTTGTCCTCTTTCCTGATTTTTTATCTTCTTGGATGAAAATTATACGTCAGTTAATACGTAAAATTAATAATACAGGACTCTACTATTTTGTCTATTCTTGTAGAGCTAAGGTAACTAATATGAGTAGAAAAAGAAAAAAAGACAGTAGTCCAATGCCAGCTGCAAGCGCCGGTCTTCTTAGGTTTTTTGAAGAAGAAACTGAAGGCATAAAAATTAGACCCGAGTTTCTGGTTGTGCTTGCCATAGTTGTGATTATTGGTTCTGTTCTGGCGAATATGTTTTTTATTATCTAAAAAAGATTTACTACCTATCGTTAGGCAATACTTCCATTCTTTGTACAGAATGTAAGTTTAGGAAGATATCTCCTCTTTCTTCTTTGCTTGCAACTTGAGGAATTGGTTGAGCTATTGTGGCTCTTAATACCACTGCTTCAACCTCTGAAATCCAAATTCCAGCTGGTTCCTGTGTTACAGCAATTAAAGTCCCTTCGAAACCATATGCAGGATCAACAATAACCCTTAATCTTTTGCCAATATTTCTTTCAAGCATATGAACTATCGAGGGAGGTATTTTTTTGTCTGGCATAAGCCTCGCAGAATCTTAATGATCTATGATATTAAGATAAAACAATTACTCCTGTTAAAACTTCCTACTTCATGGGGTTCTTTACTCTTTCTAATTAACTGGCATCTTTTTTTTGCGTTTTTAATGTTAATTTTTGACTTATCTTTTTCATGAATTATAATTTAAATAGTATTTAACATCTGCAGTTTTTTTCTTTAACTTTAGTTAAATTTAATAGTCCTCTTTGACTCCTTAAAGAATCCTATTTGAGATGAAGAACATGTCTAATGAAGACTCTCTAAATAATTCTATGGACAGTGCACTAAAGCATTATTCGTCTATGTTCTTTCTACCCAAACTTAAGAGAGCTATTCTGTTGTTAGTAGTGTTTTGTATTGTCGTTGTAGGTATTTCAACAATTCTTATATTTCCATCCCTTGGGGGCTTATTTTATAGTCTTATTTTGGGTATGGTTCTTTTTATTTCTACTTTATTGTTAGACTATGTAACAAGCAAAGTATTTTTGGGGGCTGATCCGATTTATATCTTAAGAAGAATTTTGGCGCTTTCCCTATTTTGTTGGATTATTTGGTCCGGGTTTTTAATTTTTGGATCGATATTTAGCATTATTTTTAATAATAACTTACTGTGGTTCAAATTTGTCTTTTTAGGTTTTTCTGCAGTATTGACTTTTCGTGCAACAATCTTCATCGCAACATCGTCAGCGGGAATAATGAGGAATTTGATAGCATCTTTTGTTCAGCCATTATTTTATATACTTGTTTTTGTTATTTTTTGGCAAAGCAATTCCAATTCACTTTCTTTTCAATTTTTACCCTTTTTGTCTGTTTCTTCAATCCTGGGGTTTTTCTCAGCGATTTTATTTATTTTCCTATTAGATCGGCTGGGAAAACAAAAGTATGATGTACCTGCGATTTCCCTTTTTAGAGCTTTCATGCTCAATTGGGTAGTTGGACTCAATGCTCCCTTTGAAAAATTGCTTGAAAAATTAGGAAAAAATGAACTTATTGAAGTGATGATTCTGAAATTTGATGCATTAAAACCTAAAGCAGCAATAATTGTTCCTTTTGTCCATCCCGGGCCCTTCAAAAATATCGGAAGTAGCTTATTACCTTCACAACTCAAAAATAGTTTTGAAAAAGAATTCAATTGTGATGCTTGTGTGCCCTTAGGTATTCTTGGACACGAACTTGATTTGGCATCACAGACCCAGAATAAAAAAGTTATTAAATCTGTGATAGAGGCTTCAAATTTTGTTACATTGGCAGATAAAGCTAGTCCTTTTGTTAGGACGACTATGGATTCTATTACTTCTTCTTGCCAAATTTTTGGGAAAAACGCTTTCTTCTCTTTTACTCTTTCACCTCAAACTACTGAAGATCTCCCACAAGAATTAGGAAAGTTCGTTCGTGATGAAGCGAAAAAACAAGGCATCGAATGCAGTATTGTAGTTAATGCGCATAACAGCTTAACTAACAAAACAGAGATGAATATTTCTCTAAAAACTTTGAAAGATGTAGCGCTTAAAAGTCTTAAAAAATCTCTTTCTTTACCTCATTATCCTTTTGAAATTGGGATTAAAACTGTTTTTCCTAAAGAATTTACTCTTAAAGATGGTATGGGTCCTGGAGGTATAACCTCACTTGTAGTTAATGTTGCTGAGCAGAAAACTGTTTATGTGGTTATTGATGGAAATAATATGCTTTCTGGATTACGTGAAGAAATTATTTTAATGCTTAAATCTAATGGATTTCATGAAGTTGAAATTTTTACAACCGATACACATGCCGTAAGCGCAATAGTTTTAGGACGACGAGGCTACCATCCTATCGGAGAGGTAATGGATAAAAAGATTCTCTTTGGTTATATTTTGAAAGCAGCAGAAGCTGCAACAACAAACTTAGAGCCCTGTAGAGCCGGAGGTATTCAAATTTTTGTTCCTGAAGTTAGAGTTATTGGAGAGGAGAGGTTAAATTCCTTATCAGTATTAGTTGATTCAGCACTGCAGAGAGCAAAAAAAATAGTTTTTCCAATTTTTGGAATTGAAGGAATATTTTTGATTATTTTACTTACTATACTATAATGAGCACTCTATTTTTAATTCTTTTTTTTCTCATTTGCCTTTCCAGGGGTTATTTTTCTTTTTGGTTTCCTTTTTAGTTTTGTTCCGCAAATCGAACATGAAACTAGCTTGTAATTAGATGCAAAATTTTTATAACAGGCAGGACAATATCTTATCCACTCAAAAATTTTATGAATCCCTCCAGTTGTGAGCGGAATAAATTCAATTTTCATTTTACTAGCAACATTTTGGATTGAATAATCATCTGTAACAATTTGAGGTTTAAAACCTTCTATTTCTAATTCCAAAGCTACTGCTAAAACATCCAAATCAGTTTCAGACAACAAATGTAAATCTCCCATTTTATTTGCAACATTTTCAACCTTTATTTTATATTTTTCAAATGGAGTTTTTACTTCAATTTTTCCAGTTTCAATAGCCACTTCAAATCGTAGTAATAAAATTGAATCCCTCTTTATCTCCTCCTTAACATTAGGCACAGTTACGTTGTACCTTTTCGAAGAAAAAGGATCAAAACCAGCAATAAAAGCTGAAGTATCAAGAACTACAGTACGTACATTACTAATATTATTCTTTTTCAGAAATTTTCTCATCCCATTCCCTTAAAAAGAAGTCTACTTCTTAGACGATGATAAAATTCATCTTCAAATCTAATGAAAGATGTAACATTTTTCGAACGATTCACTTTGAGAATAGGAATTTCTGATGTTAGTACCTGCCGATAATTCCCATCAATTAAAATAACCATTCTCATAGGTCTAATTATTTTTATTGATACTTGTGATTCCGTTGAAAAAACTAGTGAATGGAATATTGTTAATGAACATATCGGTGTTAGGATGAATGCTTTTACTTCTTTATCTAAAACTGGTCCTCCAGCCGAGAGAGAATATCCCGTTGACCCTGTTTGAGTAGCAATTATTAACCCATCTGACTGGCATCTTAAAATTGGTTTATCGTCTTTGAATATTTGGGTGTAAATGATTTTTGAAGGTTCTCCACTGGAAATGACAACGTCATTTAATGCATCTGGAAACTTTTTTTTACCAGCAGAAATAGCCAATTTATTGGACTTCTCAATTTTATATTCTCCATTTAAACATTTATCCAAAGCTGTAAACGCATCTTTAGGTTCAACCTCAGTTAGAAATCCTCTGACTCCCATATTAATTGCTAATATTGGCGGCTCAGGTTTTGGAGTTGAAATTCCTGCCCTTAGAATTGTTCCATCTCCACCTATAGTAACTATAAAGTCTGTTTTCATTTTATCAAGTGGAACAATCCTTTCAGGGGATTTCATTTTTTCTGCAAGGGTATCTTCAACAAAAACTTGTAATCCTTTTGCTTCAAGATATTTTGATATTCTCTCTGCGAGGATCATTGCCTGTTTTTTATCATATCTAGCAACGATTCCTGCGGTTTTAAACAATTTTTTCCCTGACCAATTAATAGAGAAATCTCAATCTATAATTGTTTCTGTGGAAAGTTTTTAAAATTAGTATTATCAAGAATTACTCAGTTTCTTATTTTTTCTCCATTTTCTTTGTTATAGTTTCCAAGTGTTTTAAAAAGAAAAAAATAATACAAAATAGGATTAATTTTTAATCAAAAAAAATTTTGAAATAAAATTTATATAATGATTTAAGGAGGTGGACGTTCAGTGGTTGTTACTTGTACTGAATTTAGTTCTCCAGATCGCCAGACGGTTAACGTTACTGTTTCCCCAGCTGAGATTTGTGTTTCAATATAGGCAACCCAATCTTCAATTGTTAATACTTGCTGGTCATCAATTGCAAGAATAATGTCCACAGCAATTACTCCGTCTTCCTCATAAATCACAGGAGTTAATCCTGCCTCTTCAGCTGGATAATCTGGAAATACATCCAAAATTAAAAGACCATTCTGATAAGGATCAACATTAGAAATATTAACACCAGTTATTAATTGGGGTGTCAAAGCAATTAGTGACACTCCAACAAATGGGTGTTTATATTCTCCT
Source organism: Candidatus Bathyarchaeota archaeon (assembly GCA_030607735.1). Taxonomy (GTDB): domain Archaea; phylum Thermoproteota; class Bathyarchaeia; order Bathyarchaeales; family Bathycorpusculaceae; genus AD8-1. The sequence continues at coordinate 1,492 of JAUWJK010000011.1, read as the reverse complement.
TCAGAAATAAGTGATGGAACAACGCGCTTTAGGATATCTGAAGGAACTGCATAATTTAAACCAAAAAAAGTACCAGCATTTGTTACGCCAATAACATTTCCAGATAGATCCAACAATGGTCCTCCTGAACTACCAAAAGTAATGGTCAAGTCTAATTGAAGCACGGGAATAATTATGGGATAAATATCGAGAAGCTTGTTTACTTGAGAAATATAACCAACAGTGAGACTGTCTGTTGACCCAAGAGGATTACCAATTGCTACAACTTGCTGACCAATACCTATAGGTTGATTAGTTAATGTCAAAGGTTCAACTTCATCAGGTGACATTGAAACTTCTAAAACAGCAAGGTCAGAGTATGGGTCTGCACCTAAGGTAGTTGCATTTGTTCTAGTTCCGTCAAAGTATTGAATCTCTATGTATGTCTCGTTTGTGACTACATGATAGTTAGTGACTATTATGGTTTCATTTTCAAACATGAAGCCTGAACCCTGTCCAGTGGGAGTTGTGATAAGGACAACTGATTTGTAAGCAGAAGCGTAAACATCAGAAGGTGTCTGACGGGTTAACTGGTCAATTTTGTTTTCCAGAATATTCACCTGATTTATCAAAGTTGACAGAGCCAATGTGTGTTCTTCCAGATCAACTTTAGTTTGATCTAAATCAATATGTAATTCACTAATCTCCTTCTGCTGATATGCATAATTAGCTTCAACAGTCTCTAACTTATTTTGTAAACTACTGAGCCGTTCTATTTGCTCATCCATAGTTGTTTTCAGTACTTCAATCTGTTCGGTTTGATTATTGTTTAAGGCTGAAATCCAATCTTTCTGTGTGTCCAGCTGTTCTTGGATATTTGTTGCACTGTCAAGAATAAGATATGAATTAAAGGCAGAAAGAATTACAGCTACAAGAGCCACTATTGTTATTACTTTTAGAGTTTTATTCGACATACATCAACAGCGATAGTTAATATTAATAACTTTTAGTATTCGCGCAGAAGTTTGGAGGTTAAATTTTAACAGGAAGGAAGATTAAATTTTAATCCAACAATCAACCCACTTTAAATCCAAATTAAACTTCTAATATATGATTCCAAAAATCAAATGGCGAGATTTTATAGTATATGTTAAAAAAGAATTATGCGTATTCTCTAAAAGTATGGTCGCATTTTGTGCACCGCATGAACTGGGTTGCTGCTTCGTCGCCACTTCTAGTTTGCACTTGCCAAACATAGACTTTTTTATTTTCACATTTAGGGCATTTAATTTTTAGAGTTGGGAGTGTACTTATTTTTTGGGCTTCTTTTGTTATAATTGTAATAGATTTTTGTAGTTTTTCATTAATCTTATTATTTTTAGGGGATGATGTGTTTTTTAGTTCTTTTTTTGTATAGCCGCATTTTAAACATTCAAGACTAATTTTGATTTTCGTTCCTTTCTTGGATTTTTTTTGTGTAAGTAGTGATCCACATTTAGGGCAAAATTCCATT
>JAUWJK010000004.1 GCA_030607735.1 Candidatus Bathyarchaeota archaeon | reverse complement strand
TGTACTACTTTAATTTTAGATTGGAACTTCTTCGCAATCAAAGCAGCTAATTGTTTAGCGTAAAGACAGGAAGTTGAACTATCAACAGGAACTAAAATATTCTTAAAACAATCAGGTATAGACATTATTTAATTATAAGTATTAAGATCTATTAAACTTTGATTCTTCTTGTTTATTGATGATTTATAGAAAAAAAGTAATTGAAAGAATATTAAGAAACAATCAAAGTTGCTGCTTGTTAATAAAATAAGATGAGTTATGATTATCATTTGATAATAAGAATTGCTTTATAAGGAAAGGAAAAAACATGTTTCTATTATCCGTGAATCCCAGACTTCTTTTTAAGCAGTGTAGCTCTCTTGCATTAACGCACATTTCTAGCCCACTTTCGGGCATTGGCTAAATCTTGTGCATCTGGGTGCCCCCGCCTTACTAGACCAAAGGTCTTACCAAAACATTTGAAGCAGTCTTCAAATAACCTTTGGTTTTTTGCTTCTAATATTTGTTTTACTCGATTAAAAGTCAAAATATCACTTATACCGCCACCTGCCCAAGTCATAAAAAGAGCAAACTGCCTATCGTTATCTTCCAAATTCAATTGCTTTAAGAACCTGAGCATATCTGGACTTGGTTCCCCACCTCGAACCCAAGTACCAATAAACACAAAGTCAAAATCCTTAAGTGATATTGTTGAAAAATCTAGGTCTCCCGAAATTTTGATTACTTTACAATTTAATTCTTTGACGATTTCAAGTGCAACTTTTTTAGTGTTACCCCCTTTTGTTGAGTATATGACAACTGGATTCATCAGATTAACCTGTCAAACAAAACGTCACAACAAATTTAAAGTCTTTCTGACAAAGCTCGAACTGCCTTTGCTAAGTTCTGTTCTCTAAAAGAAAACGCTGATTCCACCAAAGACATCCTAGCAAGCAACTATACCTTTCCCTTTTTATTTGTCATTTCATTTTCAGGGAAGGGATATGTTCATGCTATTTGTTGTATTTTTGTGAGATAATTCAAACCAATTTCGATCTATAACATGTACCTTTTTTTCTTCAAAAAAATAAAATATAATCCCGAACCCAACTCCGATTGGATGTTTTAAAATCCTTAATTAAACACTGCGAACATTACGACTATTAGTGTTTTAATTGAGAAAAAAGAAGATAGATGAGCAAAAGAATCATGATCAATCTATCCGAACATTAGCTAATGAATTGAAAAAAGACAAATGGGAAGTCAAAGCGAATGTTGAGGGAGCCGAGAAACCGCCTAAAATTGGGGCTTTCACACCTGATATTCTGGCTAGAAAAGGTGGTTTAAAACGAATCTGCGAAATATTAACAGAGAAGGACTTTGAAGGCGATAAACAAAGGTTTATTGAGTTTAAAACATACTGTGACGAGTACGACTTCCACTTCTACATTTTAGACAAGAATGGAAAACGTCAAAAAATTGAACCAGACGCTTTCGTAAAAAAATAAACAAAACTTATTTGTTGGTCATATGGAACAAGGGTCTTCTCTAAAAGAACTAAATGGCACTCCGCTAAAACTGTACAATAGCTTGAAATGGATAAAAGAAAACATCATAAGAAAAAATAACCAAGACATTACCAATACTATTACAAGTCTAGACTAAAGAACAAAATCGTGATTATTTAAAGTAAAGAAAAAAGAAAGTTCAAAAAAGATACTCCAGAAAAATTCAGTTCAGAAAACAAAGTATTAAAACAGATGATAAAAAAAGATGAAAAAGAGAGTTCAGGGGATATCATCACTTATTGGGAATAGGTTTAAATGTGAAAATGTAAAGTATACATGACATAAAAGGGAAATGAGATGCGACAAATGAGTGAAATGACAACTGAAATCCTTGAACAGAATGTTAACAAAGTTGTACTTGTTCGTTTGAGAGGAGGAAAGAAGCTACGTGGAAAACTCAAGGGTTTTGATCAGCATCTAAATCTTGTTTTAGAAGATACCGATGATACCACAGATATAGAAAACACAAAAAAACTTGGACTTATCATAGTACGTGGAGATAATGTAGTCCTTATTTCACCCCCACCTAGGTGAGTATCATGGGAAGTGGAACACCAGCTTTTGGCAAACATTCAGGTAAAGTTGTTCATATACGTTGTAGGAGATGTGGAAGACGCGCTTATCATGTACGCAAAAAGAGATGTGCAGCCTGTGGTTTTGGAGAAACTTCAACAATAAGAAAATACAGTTGGCAAACTAAGACTATTCAAAGACAAAGAATAGCATAGTCAACATTATCTTAACAAAATTTTATTTTTTTTCTTCTAATTGATATTAAAAATAAAAAGGTTAGCACTTAGTTTCTTGTACCGTAATATCCTTTATCAATTTTGACAAAAATAAGTGGACCTCTGCTTTGAGCCATATCTCTGGCTTTCCTTAGAGTGTTATTTACAGCAGTAAAAACTCGTTCTTTGTCATCAAGGGATTCCATGCTTTTTTCTCCAAGAGCCATTTTTAAAAGATTCTCAGAGAGGATTTCAGTTCCACATATCTCTCCATTTTTTATTAGAGTTGAAACCACAATTTCCTGCATTTCCTTTTTTCGCTCAATTTTTTTCCAAATTGAATCTGCATCATGAATGTTTTTTGAAGCTTTATTCCATTTGCTAGAGTTTTGAGATCCTATTAGCAGTTTAACACGTTGTTTCCATTTCTTGAGCCAAACACCAATCCAAACCGACAAGAACTCTTCTAGTTCATCAGGATCTTCCTTATAGAGTTTTTCAAGTTTCTCTACCAAATCGCATTCGCTAGCTTCCCTCCCTATCAAATCCCAGTGGTATTTAAGAAAATTTGTAAAGTCTTGACAAGCAACTTGTAGAACTTTACGATCTGATCCTCTAATTTCCAACGCTGAATCTTCGTCTCTAAGTTTTTCTCCTAACATAATCTCTAGGAAATTCATGAAATATCCGCTCCTAAAGCCCTCTCCACATTCATTTAGTACAGAGGTTTTAATAAGCTTTATTTTCTTACGGCATATAACTGCTTTAGGCAAGTTTTAGCAATATTTCACTCTCAGATATATTAGGAAAAAGAATTATTCAATAAAATCAGGAAGAAAAGTGATGTTTGGCAAGATTAGATTAGGTTTTTCTTTAGCTAGTTCTTGAAGAGAAAAAATTCCAGACAAAACTGCAACAGTCCTTACATTTGCAGCTCTACCAGCCCTCATATCATTAACTGAGTCACCTACAATAATACAATCACTTACGTCAAGATTCATAGCTGCTACACATTTTAACAAAGCCTCAGGAGATGGTTTGGGTTTACAAGTATCTAACGCTGTCACTATTATATCAAAATATTCTGCTATGTTAATTTTTTCCAATTCTTTAATGAGAGATTTTTTTGGAGTTGAGCGCATGGTTACCAAAGAGAGGCTCATTTTTTTTGAGAGAGAGTTTAATGTTTTTGGAACATTTGATATGAGTTTAGTTTCTGATCCTGAAATTGAGTAAAAAGAATTGAAATATATCTCTAAGAAAGTAGATAGGTTATTTTCAATATTCAGATTTAGAGGTAATTTTTGCTCAAGTCGTCTGGGTATTTCAATAGCAGCTGCATCTGTTAATGGATTTAGTCCTAGTTTTTTAAAGGTAATTCGGGCAGCTTCCAAATAAGCAGGCTTTGAATCAACCAAAGTACCGTCTAAATCGAATAAAATACCTTTTACTTTCAATTTTTTAGTAACCATTTGACAAAAACATCTTTCTTTTTTTAATCGACATTTAAAAATATCAATAGAAATAAAAATAAATAGAAAGATAAATACAAAAAAAGATTTTCTAAGTGAGAGGATTACTCCACAGTCATAGTTCCATATTTTCCAACATTGAGTTGGATTTCGCCTCTAAAGCTTGTTATATAGCCATTTTCAATCTTGACAGTATTGTTTACTTCTACCTGATCTATTTGCTCGTTCCACAGTGTAAGTTTTATGCTTCCAGATTCGTCTGCAACCATAACATCAGATATTGTGTACGTTTCATCTTTATATCTGGAGTTAACTTGTCGAGGTTCACCTTTTTCAACTACTTTTGCTTCTACACTAATTCTTTTCATTCCATTCCTTAATTCACTAATTTTCAAGTTTTTAAATCTCCTAATCGTATTTCTCATCTCGAGACAAAATTGTCTCAAAAGAAGTTAATTTGCAATTCCAAAAGGGACCATTCAGCCATATAAATCTTGCTAACCGTTCAGAATAGAGAGCTTATTGCAAAAATGTGATTTTCAACTTTCAAAAAACAAAAAAAATGTGCTTATGGTGGACGATTAATGTCCAACCTAAATTAAAGCAGAAAACCTAGAACAATCACAGTTAACAGTAAACTAACTCCTGATACCAAAAGACTTTTCAGCCAACCTAAGTCAGTCATTGTGTTAGTAATAAATGTCCCTAAGGCAACTATCCAAACGTATACACCCACTTGTATTATGCTACCAACGTTAGATACAAACGCAATTTTATCTAAAATAACCTGGTAGGCAACTTGAAATTCTCCAGAAGTACCTGCAAGAACTTCCAATGGATAATAAATGTCAGGTAAAGAAGTATACACTAACATCAATAGTAGAGCTTGAATAACTATTGTAACTAATGCGTATCCAACAGCAACCATTAAAGTTCTCCACACCACTTCGCTTTCACTTTTTAAGCCTTTTATTAGCAAGTACATAAAACCACTTAACAAAAGCCATTCAAAAAGAAATGGAGCAACAGCATTAATTGCTGATGAAGCAAAATAAGAAACACCATATAATTCAAGAGGCCCTCTAAAATCACCTCTAAAGAAGAGACCATCAACAAGCATATTTACAGTCGAGTTAACAGACCAACTAAATTCAAGGTTTAAACCAGTTATATTTTCCCAAACAGCTGTATTCCCAATGTCAGTCCAATCTCCAAAACCAACGGGTAGAGTCAAATTAGTCCAAATATCATTGTTGTTTTTAAATTCGTTAGTTATGTCATAAACAAAACTAGATTCATCTAAAGAAGATAAAACTAAATATGCAGACTCAGGATTAGAATCAGGAGAAATAATCTTCACTCTCAAAGAAACGTTATTGAATCCTTCTGGTCCACAATTCACAGAATCACCAAAATCAGGTAATCCCATACTAATTGACTGTAAATCAGAAGCCACAAATTCTATGCTGGTAACTCCATAATACAATGTACTGTTTATGAAATCAACAGTATTGTTGCTAATAACAACGCCAGAAGTTGCTTCCCAATTTAACGCATTAGCTGTCCAACTATCACCAACATCACCCAAAGGATTAGTCTGTTCAATATATGATCTTGAAGCAACTAAGTAAGAAGACCCAACTTGAGCTAACACGAAAATAATTAATAATATTACTGGACCCAAGTAGCCAGGATTTTTAATTACATCCTTGAACACCTTACGAGGAGCATATAAAACTCTAAGAATATCTCCAAGTACTTCTTTAACTGCCAAGACCGACAACTCAGTTAGCTCTTCCGCAGTTGAGTTTATTAAATGTTTGTTACATTCCCAACTTAAGTCGACGATAAGTTGTGTAATCAACAAACTCAATAAACGGATTTTCTGTTTGGGATTTTATGTTTATCTTTTGACGTTTTCTTTTTTCTACAAGTTGGTTAGTGGTTCTAAGCAAATACGAATCGCTTCCTGCACCTGAACCATAACTAGTCACAAGAATTCGATTGTCCGGCTGAGCTACATCTAAAACCGCAGCCAAACCTATAAGCGAACATCCAGAATAAGTATTCCCAAATTTGTTCACCTGAAGCGAGATTGAGTATTGATCTTCTTTAAAACCAAGCTGTTTTGCAACCTTAACTGGAAAACTAGGATTAGGCTGATGTGTAACAAAATAGTCAATATCTTCTGGTTTGAGATTGAATTTTTCCATAAGTTTTGTGGTAGCTTTTTTTACATGTTTAAAATAAGCTGGATCACCAGTAAAACGACCTCCATGCAAAGGAAAAGGTTGACCATCTCTTCTCCAAAAATCAGGCGTATCAGAAGTAACGGAGTACCAACCTTCAATTTCAGCGATGACATCAGCTTTCCCAAAAATATAGGCAGCTCCTCCAAAACCAACAAAAGCATCAAGTTCGCCTCCCGGACAACCTCTAGGGGCAGCTTGAGAATTATCAGCACCAATAACCATGGTATATTGTATACCAGATTCTGGATAATTAACAAGTGAAGCAGCATCTTTAAACATGCTTGAAGCCGCTTTGCATGCAAATTCAGTGTCTACAGCATCAACAGCTTGCATATCCTCTACTTCTTCGCCTAACCTTAGGACTTGTGCAACCTTTGATGCTATTGGTTTAACAGAATAAGGATTTGATTCAGAACCTACATAGACTTTGCCTATAGATGCACTATCAATTGCTGAGTGTATCAAAGCAAACTTACCCGCTTCAACCGCTGCAGTTATTGAGTCCTCATCAATAAATGGAACAGCACGTTCAATACGATTTTCTTTGATCCTAAACCTGGAAGTATAAACACCATACCCAACAATTCCTGGAAGCTTGTATTCTTTACTGGGAGCAATTATTTTGTATTCTTGATACGGATAATATTCATCAGCTAAAGTAAAAGCTAAAGAAATTGTCGGTATAACCTCGCTAGCACCTACAGAATAACGCCTCCGAAACCTTGGAATAACTTCACGACCTTCAATTTTTGAAAAATCAACAATTTCATCTTTTTTTAGGATTTGGTCGGTTATTCTTCCAGGAACTTTGATTTTTCCATTATGAAACGATACTATTCCATAGATATAACTACCTAATTTTCTAAATTTGTTTGTAGGTTCAGTTATCAGAGTGCATAGCTCAAGTTTACCTTTATCATAGAATAAGGAAATGTTACGCATTTTTCCTAAACTTTTTCTTCCACAAATACCACAATAGTCTCTAACTTCGAAGTATTCTTTTCCACAAATACCACATTGACAGGCTCTTAAACAATCTCCAATATAAGAAACTCTTCTTTCAATAGGTTCGCTACTCAATTTATTTGTCTCCTAAAATGGTAATATACGCTTTAGTGCCAAAGCCTTCAAGTTCTTGAATGCACCCAATTTTTGGTGGATTCTCATTTAATAACACTTGGCTTTCATCAGCTTCATTTCTTAATTGTTTAAACATTTCAAAAATTTGTGCGCCACCTGTTGCGCCTATAGGATTGCCATCTGCTTTTAGACCCCCATTCATGTTTACAAATATTTTTTTTCCTCGTGATTCATAGTATCCATCGTAATCTTCACAGCTTCCACGTATACATGACCAAGCAGTTCCTTTTTCACAAAGCCCTAAGTCTTCAAGTGAAATGAGCTCCATAACCGTAGATTGGTCATATACTTCAGCTAACTGTATATCTAAGGGGGAAAGATTAGCCATCTTCAAAGCTTTTCTCATCGCATTTCGGGTAGCAGAAAAACCGGTAAGGTCTTCTCTAGAAGGAAAAGTTAGAAAATCTGTAGCGGACGAACCACCCAAAACATAAATGGGATGATCAGTCATTTTTTTCGCAAGATTTGCACTAGTAAGTATTAATGCTGAAGCGCCATCAGATATTGGTGCAAAATCATACAACCCTAATGGTTTTCCAGCGTTTTTCCTTGCACTTAAAACCTGTTTTATCGTTATTCTTCGGTGAAATTGAGCAAACTTGTTTTTTAGTGCATGAGCATGATTTTTAACTGACACTTTTGCCAGAGCAAGATTTAGTTTTTCTACATCGTCCCCAGTTATTCGATACTTTTTCATGTAAGCCCTTAGCATGAGTTCATGATTTGCCTCAGGTGTACAACCAGCATAATAACTCCAAGGATCCTCTAGAAGCATAAGATCATCACGGATTTTATCCCATCTATCAGTCATCTTCTCTATTCCACCAACTAAAACAGTGTCATAGGTTCCTGCTTTGATTGCATTGCATGCAGCTAACAAAGCAGCACTAACAGAACTTGTAACCTCCATGGGAACATGAAGTTGAGTAAGTTCGGATAAAAAGCCTTCCTCTAAACCTAGTTTGTTAGTAATAGGGAGAAAACAATCTGAAAGATAACACGCTTCCAGATTTTTTCGTTCCAAGTTGCACTCATTTGATGCCACTAACCAAGCCTCTTCCATAAGTTTCTCGGGCTTTTTTCCATAATGCTCTCCAAATTTTGTTCGACCAACAGAAACTATAGCCGGGTTATTTTGCATTATATAATCCCCTTTTTGATAGCAAATATGCTTCCTATAGAAGATTATTAAGTCTTTGCCAATTCTGTTTTTTGGATGAATAACGAGTTTATTTAAAATTATAGCACAAAAAAGTTGAAAAAAATTAGCTATTGAAGTCTATTCAAAATATTGAGTTCACAAAACTTTTATGGTCTTTTTATCTGAACAGTTGCTCTATGCTTGGAGAATGAAATTTGTACAGCAAAAGAAATACAGCATTATTAGGATTAGCTTTTGTAGCTTTTTTGGCATTAGCATATTTAGAAAATACTTTTTTCTTCGGAGTTCTCGGTGAAATTCTTCAAAATAATTTATTGGCTATTATTATGTTGTTTGTTCATAATGGGTTGGTTGTATCATTAATTGTATTGGGTATGTCTTTCTATGTCAGACTTGTTTTCCTTGATTTTTTCAAGAGAGAGAAATATTCAGATATTATAGTAACTCATCCAAAGACTTTTGCATTTATTTTCGCTTGTATTATAGTTTTTATTAGCATTCTTCGCGGTGCAACTTTAATTGTCGGCAGAGTAAACCTTGAGTTTTTGCCAATGATTCTGTTAATTAGTATGCCAATTGGAATTGTTGAGGGTTATGGAATTTATTTGGCTATTAAAAATACTTTGAATAGGATGCTTTCAATAAAAAGTCTTGTTGGCGTATATGGAGTATTTTTTATCGCTTCAGTTCTAGAAGTTGCATTTATTAATTTACTGATCTGGATTATAACCTAATTCTTTGAGTTAACCTTTTTTTCCTAGTTTTATAAGCAACTTTCTTGTTAGAGTTTCTAAATTTTGACTTAATTTTACAGGATATTTTTGAGGAGTATTAATTTGTTTATATTTAGCTGGAAGTTTCTGAAGGCTTGCTTTTGCGTAATTGCGTATTCTCGTAATAGAAGGAAGATTATAGATTAATTCCCCCCTTTCCATTACTTTAATGAGTAAAGATTCACCAGTTAGGCTCTCTTCATCTAGACCGATCATGTCATAGGCAAAATTTCCAGAACCATCTTTGAATCGGTACACCTGTTTTCTGCCTGGAAAAGTTGTTTTGGCTTCACTAAGCTTCATTATGGGTGAAAAAATACCTTTATTGTGCATAATCTCACACAGTTTATAGATTACATCCAAATAGGGCCTGTCAGCAGACGTACCTAATTTTGTTCCAACTCCAAAAAAATCAATTTCCGCTCTTTCCTCATTCAATTTAGTAATTTTAAATTCGTCCAAATCACCACTTGCAAATATCTTAACATAAGCTAAATCAGTGTTATCTAACAATTTTCTAATTTTTTTGCTGGTTTTCGCTAAATTACCACTATCCAATCTAACCCCTCCCAGTTTGTGTCCTAACTTTTCAAGTTCTTTAGCGATTAAAATAGCATTATTTATCCCTCCAATTTCGTCATAAGTGTCAATCAGAAGTGAAGTTTTATTTGGAAAGGTTTTTGTAAACGCACGAAAAGCATCTATTTCTTTTTCATACGACATAATAAAAGAGTGAGCCATAGTACCAAATAGAGGAATACCATATTGCTTCCCAGCTAAAACATTAGATGTTCCTTCACAACCTGCAATAAAACTACAACGAGCAACTTTCATACCAGCGTCCAGACCATGTTCTCGTCTTAAACCAAATTCTATAACTGGCTTACCTTTAGCTGCTTCAACTATTCTAGAAGCTTTTGTGGCAATCATGGTTTGCAGGTTAACTGTGTTAAGAAGGAAAGTTTCCACTATTTGAGCTTCAATTATTGGTGCTGTAATTCGAATAAGAGGTTCATTCTGAAAAGCTATGCTTCCTTCTGGAAGAGCCCAAACATCACCTGTAAATTTAAAATTTTGAAGATAACCTAAAAAATTAGTACTAAATCCTTGTTTTCTAAGGTATCGAATATTTTTATCAGTGAATCTAATATTTTTTAAGAATAAAAGAACTTGCTCAAGACCTGCAAACAAGAAATAAGACCGATTATTAGGCATATTGCGTATTAACAAGTCAAAAGTCGCTAGTTCAAGTTTCTCGTTATCCAAATAACTTGCGCACATGGTTAATTCATAAAAGTCAGTGACCAAACTCATGTCTTGTTCATTGATGAAATCAAAAAAGTCAGTCATAAACTATACTTAAAAACGGATCAGATTTAATTCTTCTGTAATAAGCGAAAAAAATAAATTGATTAAAAGATTTTTTCTGGATAATAGATTTGAAACTTTTATATATCTCAATGACCATGGTAGCTCTGAGCGTCATGGGTGAAGTTTGTTCGACATGTGGACTTCCAAACGATTTATGCGTTTGTGGTGAGATAGAAAAAGAGCAACAAAGGATTCGCATTAGACTTGAAACCAGGAAGTTTGGTAGGTCTAATACTGTTGTTGATGGCATGGAAGATAAGATTACAAAAATCGCAGATATTGCACAAAAATTAAAGAATTATTGCGCATGTGGTGGAACATCAAAGAATGGCCAAATAATGCTTCAAGGAGATCACCGTGACAGAGTTCGCGAATTTCTTATTAAGAAAATGGGTTATCCAGAAGAAAATATTGAACTTCAATAAGCTATTTGTTAAGGTATCAATTTTCTATGGAATTTTTGCGAAATACTAGTGAATTATTTAAAAATCTAAAACATAGGAGGCCGACAAAAAATTTTTGCCCAAAATGTTGTAATCCTGAAATTATGACTTCAAGTTATTTTGATAGTTGGCTAACTCCTACTAAGTATGTTTGTGATAAATGTGGATATATAGGCCCAATATTTTTAGAACTCAAAAAAAAATAAGAAGAGGGGTTGTAAAAACTTTAGTCTGGTGTTACCAAATTTAATTGTTTCTTTAGTGTTTTATACCTGTTTCTAACGGTAACCTCTGTTACTCCAGCTGCTTCTGCAATATCTTTTTGTGTTTTCTTTTCATGGTTTTGTAAACAAGCGATATAAAGAGCTGCGGCAGCCAATCCCATGGGATCTTTTCCAGCAGCAGCACGTTTTCTTCGAGCGTCTCTTAGAATTCCTATAGCTAAGCCTTGTGTTTTACCTGAAATCCCTGTTCGTTCAGCAATTTTAGAAACGTAAGTTAATGGATCAGCAATTGGCATGTGAATATCCAATTCGCGTAACAAAAGCCTATAACATCTTGCAACGTCTTTCTTGTCTACTAGACTTGCTTCGGATATTTCACGTAAAGTTCTTGGTGTTGCACTTCCACGACAGGCAGCATAAAGAGACGCAGCAGCTATTGCCGCTATTGATCGTCCGCGAACTAATCCTTTATCAAGCGCTTTACGATAAATCACTGCAGCTTTTTCTTTAATCTGAGATGGGATATAGACTTTATCAGATAATCGATCTAGTTCAGCCATTGCTTGAGCTAGGTTTCTGTCTATAGATGAATGTACTCTAGAACGTATTTGCCATTTCCTTAATCGCCACATTTGCAATCTTGTGGCTAGAGGCAGTTTTCTTCCAAAAGCGTCACGATCAACCTGACTTATTGCGGTAGATAATCCTTTATCATGAACAGAATAAGAAGTAGGCACACCAACACGGCTCCTAGAGGTTTTTTCTTCCTGTGTAAATGCGCGCCATTCCGGTCCTTTATCCATCATTTGCTCGTACAAGACAAGACCACAGCCACCGCAAACAGTTTCCCCAGTATCATAATCGTGAACACGATTGGGGCTTCCGCATTCTTGACATTTATTTGCCTGCCGATTTTGCGGGGCAGTTTCTTTTTTACTCATAATTTTGGCTCCAATTATAATACGTAGACCTGTACTTTATTCTCAATAATTAAGAGAAAACAGTCCAAAGACCACGCAAACTAAGCGATTCGCCGTTCACACATATAAGTTTTACTGTTTTGCTATTGGCATTCCATACATAGTTCAATAAAATAGCAACAAAACATCAACAACTCAAAACATTCTCAATTGGAATTAAGCGTATTGATCTAAACATATTTAGCTTTAATGAATAACCAAAACAATGATTATCATTGCATAAGTATCAATCGAGAATACTTATTAGAACGTGAACATCTTAACGGAGAAGAAAACATAATTTAATAGTTCTTACTATTAATTTTATTAATTTGAAAGAAGCCCGGTGGTGTAGCGGCCAAGCATAAAGGCCTTTGGAGCCTTAGACGAGAGTTCGATTCTCTCCCGGGCTACTAAATATCTTCCGCCAGTTTTTGATAATAGAATCATTAAAATAAAATAATTTTTCAATAATTCATACAAATACCTAAATTTATGACTTAAAAACACGTGAATTTTATACCAATAATTCAATTTCTTAAAAACGTAGAATTAACTACTTCGAAGTTCGAAGTGAAAACAAAGAGAAGAATTATAAAAAGAGGAAATATTAAAAAAGAGTCTGTGAAGTGCATGTCATTTGAAGATATAGAATTAAATCAAAAATCGGATAAATCCTTGCTTGAGCAAATTTCCAAAATTCTTGAACACATACCAGATCTAGAAAATTAGTCTCGTTTTTACAAAAAAATTATTTTTGCTAAAGATTCGAAGTTATTTTAACTAAATTAAGAAAACTGGTGATTACTTATTTTCATCGAAAAATTTTGTTTTTAGATTAAAGATTTATTAAATGGAAAATGAACAGAAAAAAAGAGATAACAAATGAAACCTAAAATTAGAAAACCTACAAACAAAGAAATTGCAGAAGCTAAAGCATGGCCAATCTGGGAAAAAGAAGAATCTAATTTCCCTTGGGAATATGATACAAAAGAAACATGTTTAATTCTTGAGGGAAAAGCAATTGTTAAAACTTCAGATGGAGAAGTTGAGTTTGGTGAAGGTGATTATGTAGAGTTTCCCATAGGTCTACAATGCACATGGGAAATTAAGCGAAAAATAAGAAAACACTACACTTTTGGCTAAATAACACTGCACTTCAATTATTGTATGTTAGCAGCAGAACATTTGTATCAATAAGTCATCGATTTGATTATGATTTTTCCACAACCCTTATCTTATCGACGTAGCTTCGTGCGGTAAATTCACAGGTTATGCGAAATGGGGAATCTTATTGTATCTATTTTAGGAACTAAAGGGTATGCTGACAAATTAGGTAAAAAAGGAACCTCTACTGACATAACATTGTATAATCTGAAAAAAGGGGAAGTTACTGTGACTTTCTTGGAACCAAGTCGATATCCTGAAAGATTGGCACCTCTTTTCTATTCTACAACTTTAGCTAAAAAAGCAATAGTAGTTGTAGATGAGCTTGATTCATTTTTTGGAGAAACTCTGGTAATGCTACAATGTTGCGGAATAGAAAAAGGATCCTTTATTCTTAGAAACTATGTTAAACCTGAGAAAATCATATCACTAATTAAAGGAACTATTCTAGAAAATTATGATTTTATCGATGATGAACCCTCAAAAATAAGAGAACAAATTCTAAAAGAGGCTACTAAAGAAGAAAACAGTGAGATCATAAATGAAAAAGAAACAACTGGAAGCATTCCAATTGATCATGCTTTCAAAGTTAAGGGGGTAGGGTCAGTTGCATTAGGAATTGTTGCAGAGGGCATCATCAAAAAACATGATACATTACGAGTGCTCCCAAATACCAAGTCCACTCAAATTAGATCAATACAAAAACATGACGACGAGTACAATATAGCCCAAAAAGGTGACAGAGTTGGGCTTGCGCTAAAAAATTTTGAAACAAAAAATCTAGACAGGGGAACAGTTCTAACAAATGATCCTACAATAAAACTTTCAAAATCATTAAAAACTCAAGCAGAAATAATCAGATATTGGCAAGCACCATTAAAAAGTGAAATGATAGTCCATATTGGTCATTGGATGCAATTTTTACCTGCAAGAATAGAAAGCATAACCGACAACAAAAATTGGAGAACACCAATTCTTAACTTAAAACTAGAAAAAGAACTTGTTCACCATTCAGGAGATAAGGCGGTTTTAACACATCTTGAAGGGGGAAAACTCAGAATAGTTGGTACAATAAACTTACCCTAAAACTAACAATAAATCCTAATTTCAACAATTGCCCTAAAATAGTAGGAATAAAAGATCAATCCAATCTTTAGATTTATTTATATGTCTTCTTCACATCTACAAAACCCAAATACTTGTAAACATAATGAGAGGTTTAAAAATAAAGTTGAAGCTGAAATCGTTTTCAGCGTGGCTTGAAAACAAAATTACAAAGTGGCAATTGGGTTTTTTGATTTTCATTTTAGTCTTTGCAGTACTAGTAATGATAGAATTGGCCTATATGGGCATACAATGGGATGAAATCACCCACCTAAACGGTGGCTCTCTTCTGTTAAGAGGAGAATATGAAAAGTATTTTGCTTCATATGCTTTTTATCCGCCAATATTTGATCTAACAACAGCATCTTTATTCGGAATTATCGGCATAAGTGTATTTACTGCAAGACTTGTATCAGTGATTTTCGCAATTTTATCACTAATTATTGTGTTCAAAATATCAAACAAAATGTATGGACAAAAAACTGCACTAATTTCAACCATACTATTCGGTGTTATGCCTGGATTTGTTTGGTTATCTAGAGTAGCAATGATCGAAACAATGTTGGTCTTCTTCTTCACAACTTCAATGTATTTCTTCTTTAATTGGATGAGTTTTCATAAAAATAAAGATTTAATTTTAAGCGGATTAATTCTTGGAGTCGGATTTTTAGTCAAATACCAAATGATAATCGCAGGCTTAATAATGTTAACAAGCATCTTCATGTTAGGTCGTAATTACCTAAAAACAAAACTTTCCAGAATACCTCTTTTATTACTCGCTGTAGCATTGGTTGTTATCCCTTGGATTTTTATTTCTTACCAGATTTATACTTCAGGAATGCTAGATCAGTGGATATATGCTATAGGGATAGGTAATCCTGAAAAATCACTCTATAGCGTGCGTTTTCCAACGCCAATATTCTATTTTATAGAAATGACATGGCCCTATGAGAACGTTCATCCAATTTCCTTATTCCTCTACCTGATTGGTCTTGGAGGTCTGGGTTTATTTTCGTTAAGAAGAAAATTTGAAGATAAATTTTTATTAATATGGTTTGGAGTGGTTTTTACATTCTTCACAATAATTGCAAACAAACATTGGCGATATGTGATTCCTCTATTTCCAATTCTTGCAATATCAGCATCGAATCTAATTATATTCATCTACTCCAGAATTCAAGAAAGTCTAAAAACAAATCGAGTAAATCGGAAGAATAAACAAGGAATAAAGATTGTAGCAATTATTTTTGTGTTGTTTATATCAGTTTCAATCTTCTTAAGTTGTTTAGACGCATATTCATGGGTTGAAAAAGACCAAATTCAAGTTCAAGTTGGGGAAGCTACAAACTATATTGTAGATCGCTTAGATTATGATGAATCGATAATGGTTCTGGCTCCATTTAATCTTTTCAGCCAAGATATGGTAAAATTCTTCTTGGAAGCTAAAGAAACAAAAAACAATACAGTGTGGCAATATCCAGAATTACCTGTTGACACCTATACCCTTGATTTTAATATAACCAAAGTTATTGATTTGTGTGAAGATCGGAACACTAAATTCGTGTTGTTATATGAACATGCAGAAGCAATATCTTTTTTTAACTCAACTTTAAAGTGGTCTGAAATACAAGGTCAACTTTTTGACTCTGGAAGATTTAGTACATTATTAGATGAAAATACTAATAAAACAGTTTATTTTGGAGTAAAGACTCCCAGAATTTTCATCTCTTTATTCAGTTAATGAGCAAAATAAAAATATGAGTTATCAATGAACAATTTTAGTTCCCAACTTCCAGAAGTTCAAACCCAGTTTCTTTATCTCTAATTCTAGTAGCTATAATATCATTTAATTCCAACATTACAACCTCACCTATACGCCAAACATCTACGCCCATGCGTACACATCCAGTAATGGTCTTCTGTTTTCTCCCAAAACTTGTGTGCATATGAAGTTTTGGTGTTCCTTGTTCATCTTTAACAATTGTACCTATTCCTTGTGCTTCATGAACACCTTCAAGAAGAGTTACAATAGGTATTGGAGGAATAGAATCCCCTTTTTTGGGTCCTACAACAATTTTGCTTTTTTCTTTTACACCACCTAAAAAGAAGCACAAAGCAGTAGAAATTTTTTTCTCACTAGCAAAAGATTCCAAAACTTGATGAACGCGATCACCATCACATAATCTTAAAACAAAAAGTCTACCGAGTTTTCCTTCACTGTACTTCATTACAAATAAACTCCTCTTTGAATATGCTGAAAATGGAGAGGACACACTACTATAAAACAATTCTATTGAAGTTGGGCAGGTCTGTAAATTAGTTTATATTCTTGTTAAGTAAATAGGTTCATTTTCCATCTCTTGTCTTTCCTCTGAAGAAAGATCCATTATGTAACTATCTGTTGCAATGTCAAAGCTATCTTCAGAAAAGTTTTCAGTAATAACTTGAAGTGACAGATCATTACTTGTTTCAAGTTTTTCTTTTTCTATGAGATTCATTTTTCATCTTCTCTTTTAGAACCACACTAAACATAAATCGTAAGACTTAATAAACATTTACAAGAAAATCGAAATCCAACAGTACCGAACATCTGAGTAATACTCTCAGCATTTAAGATTCACAATTCAACATATCTCAAAATTATTTTATTTTAAAAAAAAACTGAGTTTTTTCTGTTTTTCCTCATTTATGATAAGTTATGATAAGTTGAGAAATTTTAACACCTATTCGTCGAATTTTGAGTTTAGATTCAGAAAGAAAAGATTCGAGCAAAAACTTAACAGTTTTCGTTATTAAAAATAGTTTATCAGAAGAAATTGACAGTGTCTTTGATTTGTTTCGGGTACTCAGATCAGCCATAATCATGATTATTCCAACTCTTTTAAAAATAAAATTGTTATTTAGTAGGTCTTTGTGGATAGATAATATTAGATGATCAGTTTCAGCTAGCAAAACGTTTAAGTCTCGCGTATTTTCTCGCATAGTGAACGTTCGACTAATTGATTCTGTTTTAACAACTTCATGAACAGGACCAGCATCTTTACCATTAGCCGCATTACAAAAATATACACCCATATTCCTACCAAAAGATTCTACTAACCTCTGAACATCATATCTCGCTAAATCACCAATAGTAGTTATGCTCATAATATTCATCTTTTCAGCAGTTTTCTTTCCAACACCTGGAATCCTAATCACAGGAAAAGTCGCCAAAAAACTAGTTACATTCCCCGGTTCAACAACGGTTAAATCATCCGGTTTATTAACCTCGGAAGCGATTTTTGCAACTAGTTTATTGGGAGCTAAACCTACAGAGAAACTAATACCTATCTTCTTTTTCACTTCAGTTCTTATTTTTTCAGCTAAAACTTGTCCAGTTTTGAAGTTTCCTTTCACTTTCAAAGAAATATCTAAATAAGCTTCATCTACTCCCACCTGCTCAAAAATGTCACAATAAGATCTCAAAAAAAACATTATTTCATCAGAAATTTGTTTGTAATATTTAAAATCAACAGGTAAAAAAACTGCATCTAAATTACGAAGTTTTTTCATTGCTAAATGTAATGGAAGTCCTGAATTAACACCAAATCGTCTAGCAACATAGTTGGCAGTACTAACAGCTCTACTATCTTCAGTTCTTCCCGAATAAACACCCACAACAACTGGTTTAGTTTTAAGATTCGGATTTCTAAGCTCTTCACATTGTGCAAAGAAGTAATCCAAATCCACGAGCATTATTATTCTAGAGGTCACCAAAGATCTTTCACCATTATTAAAGGACAATAAAGATAGACTACCATAAAGCTATGAAAGTAATGGAAGTAGATTTCACCTAAATTTAATAATTAGTCGAAAACAAAAACTATTCGGAATTTATCAGTAGTGATTGTTAATATTAATAAAAGCAAAAAAATAACAAGAACCCTAATGGCTTTTGGTAATACTCATTACAGCTTATTTTTCAACATTCCAACTAATAATATTTAACGTTAGCATTATGTAGATGATCAACATCAAAATACTAAGAAATAGAAGGGAGCAGAATCAAAAAAACCAAATTTGTCTATTGGATTGATGATACACTATACTTGAACATAACAAACAGATGTTCAAATAGATGTAAATTTTGCATTAAAAACTTCAGAAAAGGAGTAGGAGGTTTTTACCTTGAACTATTACAAGAACCCACATCCATTCAAATTATTAATGAACTCAAGGATGTATTGAATACAAAAAACTGGACTGAAGCTGTTTTTTGTGGATTTGGAGAACCAACTGAAAGGCTCGATTTACTTTTAGAAATCACGAGATGGATAAAACGTTATTGTGGAAAACCTCTTTTGTTTAGAGTTAACACTAATGGTCAGGGGTATTTGCTCAATCCAGGTAGAAACGTTATTAAAGAATTAAAAGAAGCGGGCATAAACAAGGTTAGTGTTAGCCTTAATGCTAGCAACGAAAAAAATTATGCAGACATATGTCAACCACAATTTGAAAACGCGTACAATGCGGTTGTTGATTTTATTAAAAAAGCAAAAAACGAATTGTTAGTAGAAGTAACAGCAGTCTCCTTTTCAGATATTGATATTAAAGAAATTGCTAAAATCACAAAAAGATTAGGAATTAAATTTAGAAGAAGAGAATACATACCAGCAGTTTATTAAAAAAAGTATTATACAAAAAATCAAATAATTGAATTCTATTCTTATTGATCTATAAACTGAAACTAATTTTAAAAGTGTTATTTATTTGATATTACATCTAAAACTCCAATTACAGAACCTATCCATCTCAAATAGGTATTTAGAGCTGCCCGCAAAGCAACTGTGTCATTGGCTTCAACATTAAGAATAATTAAGGATCCATTTTTATCTATGTTTACCTTCGAACGATTACCAGATTTTTTTGTTTCTGGCTTTAAAGCATTAAGAAGCGAACTTAGATGTTTATCGGAAGATATATTGATGCTTATTGTTGCTTTTGCATTCATTCTAATTGCTATAATAAACAGATGAAACAAATATACTTTTTAATTTTGTAACAAAAAATAAAAAAAAGATTGAAAGTAGGAACTAAACCTTTCAGTTACCGACTAATTTTTGGGCAGTTATATCTGTAGCTGCGCTTTTAGCTGCACGTTTAGCAACGATGCCTAGCTTTGTCACTGGAGTATATGCGCCTCCGGTAAATGTATACTCACATTTTTTGCATTTCCAAATTCCTACGCTTTCACGACTTACTCTCATAAAACCACATTGAGGACATTTATGGGGTTTCCTAAGTTCAACCACCACTTTTATGTAACGTTTTCTAAGACTAGACCCATAACGAGCTCCAAAACCCCTAGTGGGGCCTACTTTTTTTGTTTTTCCCATATTTTTCACCACTTAAGTTTTTTCCGCAGTGATTCAACAGTTGATTGTGCCAATTTTGTAGCTTCAATTGTCTGTTCAAGTGTGAAATAACCCGCACCACCTTTTTGAACAGCACAAACATTGCCATCTTCAGTAAAAGCCATTGAAATTCTTGAATCCATTACATCTTCCTCGTCTAACCCTGGATCAACGATTAATTTGTCATTTATTTTTCCAATAGTGACTGTTACAGGATGATCTTTCATGGGAAGAGGAGTATATCCTTGTTTAATCACGATTTTATCATCAACTATTTCATAGTTAGGCATTTTAGCATTTATCAAAGCTGAAATAGATGCTAAAGCGGCAGCATCTATCAAGTTTCCATCGTGATTAAGCACATAAATATCAACAAACACCACAAATACTTTCTTTCCAGACTCAATACAAAGTTTAGCTGTGTCTACAGCTCCTGACTCACGAATACCTCTGTCGACAACTCTTGCTAATTCAATTGCTTGTTCACCTGGAGGACCTGGCTCAAACTTCGCTGAAGCTAAAGGTACAAGTTCCGCATTTACAGTAAGTACTCCATTATCAGGTGTATCTGGAAAAGGTTTTCCGGTTTCAATTTTTACACCAACAAGAATTTCAGTTTTTCCTAACAAAATTCTTGCAGAACCCTCAGCTTTTTCAATAACTCCTTGTTCTATCTTAAAATCTCTATAATCAGAAAGCGTTCTTTTATCTAGTCGTTGACCTTTCTCAATTGATTGTTCAATTTGTTTTAATTTTACTCGAGTTAATAGTGATGACATTATTCTTCAACCTCCTCTTGTTTAATGACTTTATACTTTGTTTGTAGTGCTTCCTTTTGTATATTGGAAATCTTTTTACATCCTTCAATTGCCATTTTAACAGCTTCTTCAAATTCTTTTGTAGACAACTTCCCATCCATTTGAAGCAGAGTGATAGCATTTAGATTAGGCATATAAGCTACTGGAACATCTGCATCACCTACTTTGTCTTCAGTATCCATAAGATCTAACGCTATTTTCCCGTTAACTTTGCCTGCTGCACAAGCAACTACTATATCACGCATTGGTAATCCAGCATCTGCTAAGGCTAAAGAAGCGGCAGTTATGCTAGCGCATCTAGTTCCACCGTCAGCTTGTAGAACTTCGATATAAAGGTCCACACCTGTTCGGGGATAGTTTTCAACAAATAATGAGGGCAAAAGAGAATCTCGGATTACTTTTGATATTTCATTTTCTCTTCTTGAAGGAGCTGGAGATTTACGTTCAGGTACTGAGAAAGGGGCCATATGATAACGACATCTCAACACCATTCGATCAGCACGTTGCAAATGCTTAGGATGCATCTCTCGAGGGCCAAAAGCACCTGCTATAATTTTGTTTTTTCCATGCTCAATATATGCTGAGCCATCAGCATTGGGTAGGATACCTACTTCAAGTTTTACAGATCTTAATTCATCAAGTTTCCTACCATCAAGTCTAAGACCTTTTTTGTTTAGTAGTTTTATAGTTTTATCTTTCATTATTATTTTTTCTCCATTTTTGCTTTTTCTTCTTTAAGGAATTTAGTAATACGATCTGTTAGGCCGCTTGTATGGGATTCTTCTTCAATTTTAGTAATAGCGGCCACAGCAAGTTCTTCATTTTTTGGTGTTTTCCCAGTGATTAAAACTGTTCCATTTAATCCTAAAATTATTTGGCAACCTGTTTCATTTTTAATCATGGATATCATGGATCCTTGTCTGCCAATAACTCGTGGGATTTTCGTTGGTGTCATATTCAGTATCTGACCCTTAGTTATCTTTCCTAAACCTGGTTCTCCGACTGTTAGCTGTGGATCATGGAATCTGTCATAGGAAGCTACTTTAGCAACTATTAAATCTCCCGTAGTTAAAACTTGTGATAATTCATCATTTTGGGGTTTAAAAGATCGACTAAGTACATCTGAAGCTCTTAGAATAGCAGTGTAAGGTGATTTTATATTGATTGTCCAGCCACTAAATCCAACTTCCTTAACTGTTCCAATAACTACATCTCCTACTTTTGGGAAGTAGAATGCTCTCAAAGCGACGATGTTCACTTTCTTATTGGCATAGTCTGCAAGTCCAATTCTTGAAGCGTAGATTTTATTTTCTTCTTTGTAGGTATTATTTCCAGCAAAATATTCACCCTCAGCGAGTAAATCACCAGGTATTACTAATTGTTTATTTTCAAAAAATGTTGGCATAAAAATACTAACCTCAATTCAAATTTTTATTTAATTATTTTTGTTTCTCCATTTCCTTTTGTGATGTTCCCAAGCTTATTTAGGAATGAAGAATAAGCTCCAGCAGAAAGATCAATTATACCACACCATGAACCATCTGCACGCCATTCTTCTGATCTTAAGTCTCCAAAAGTCTTTATTGTCCCATAAGCTCTTGCAGCGTATTGCACAGGAATAGTTACACTAACAGATATTTGTTCAATTTTCAAAGGCAAAATAGGCCTTAGTAATTTCACTATATCTCTAGCTTGTTCCTCTAATGGTTTATAGGGATCTATAAGATATCTGATTTGTTCCATCGCGTTTTCTATTCGTAAAGGCGGATGAGGAAGACTAGTTTTAGGATCCACGGCTTGGCGAGATATAAAATCGATTATTTGCTTTCTTTTATCATTTATCATCTTCCGCCTTTGTTCAGTTGTAAGCTGAAGTGTTCCTTTCTTGAGAATTATATCAGCTATTTTATGGGGATCTTTGGTCTCAAAAGCTGTTAGCATTTGTTCTTCTGAAACTTTTTTACCTTTGTTTGCATCAGAAAAAATTTGATCTGTTATTAGAACACTACTAATCGCAGATAGTTTTCCATTACGATAGCTTAGCGCTTTTTGTGGTTTCACTAGGATTTCAAAATGCACTTTATCTTTTGTCAACCGCGCTATGGTGTACTTCTCACTCATTAAATTGTCACTTGCTCAAACCCAGCTCTTTCAGATAACCTTCAACTTTCTTTTCAGATAACATTTCCATTTTTCCTGTTTTCTTTGAAATTACTGCTATCTTTATTCTGGTTGGCAATTGTCTTTCTGCTAAAGCTTTTGTTAAGCATTTTACTGCTAACTTTGTACTTTCTTCTAGACTTAAGTTATCGCGGTATTCTTCTTTAAGAATTGGTAAAACTGTTTCTCTTCCAGCTCCGAGAGCTGCTGCTTTATAACCTCTATAAGTACCACTAGGATGTGTACCAAAAACACGCGCACCGGTCTTGTCTACTCCACCAAACAATATCGAAACACCAAATGGCCTAACACCTGCATGTTGTGTATACATTTGCATAATATCACAAATCTTTTTTGTTACAACCTCAAGATCTATAGGTTCATCATAAGTTAGTTTATTACTTTGAGCATTTACTCGTGCTTGATCTATTAATACTCTGGCATCTGAACTCAAACCAACAATAGCAACAGCAACATGCTCATCAATCTTGAAGATTTTCCATGAAGATTCAGCCTCCTCAAGAGGCTCTACATTTTCTTCTGAGCCTAAAACCACTCCTTCAGCACATTGAATTGCTAGAATTGTTGCACCACGGTTAACTAATTCCATGGCGTATTCAACTTGAAATAGTCGTCCATCCGGTGAGAAAACGGTTATTGCACGATCATATGCTCCTGGTGCCGCAAATACAGACATAATGTCAACCTCAAATTACCCAATACACTTTTGCTGTCTCTCATGTGATAACTTAACTAAAAACCTTTCCTATTTATTCCATGTTTTAAAGGCTTTCTTGGAGATCTCAAAAATAGTTATAGAGGGCAAAAAATCTAGTCGAAAAATAACTTTTTTTCCTACATCTAAGTTAATACCAAGAATAATACAAATAAGCTTACACCATATTTTTGATCGTATTAAGAATAAATTAACAAAGTTTTCACCTGCAACAATTTATCTTCCAAACATTTTTAAATTCGAATCATTAACTAAATTGATTGTACTTACTCTTGATTAAATGATTATGTGCAGAGTTTTTGAAAGGAAGGTTTAAATAAATTATAACTCCCTTTCGTAGTTAGCTTCAAGCTTGAACGGATGAGAATAGATGTCACAGGAATATAGATATATACTCCGAATAAAGGGTTCAAACGTACCTGGTACGCTAAAGACAGTTTATGGCGTAGCAAGGATCAAAGGTGTAGGTCTAAACCTCGCTAACGCCATTCTTAAAAAAGCTGGCATAAACCCTAACTTAAGAGCAGGGTTTCTTTCAGAAACTGAAATAGCTAAAATAGAGGAAATTATAGAAGATCCAATCAAATTTGGTTTACCTGTTTGGCTTCTTAATACAAGAAAAGATAGCAAAACAGGAAAAGATATTCACCTAATTACTTCAGAATTAATTTTTAGAACAAAAAATGATATCGACTTGGCAAAAGAAATTAGATCTTGGCGTGGATATCGCCATACATATGGCTTAAAAGTTAGAGGTCAACACACAAAAACAACTGGAAGAGCAGGAAAATCCCTGGGAGTCAAGAAGAAATCAATCCGATCTGGAGCAAAATAACGGGGTAGTTAATTATGGGAGATCCAAAAAAACAACGGAAAAAATATGATACGCCACGCAATCCTTGGACTAAAGAAGGATTAGAAGGAGAACTAAAACTTCTTGGCCAGTATGGGTTAAGAAACAAACATGAACTTTGGCGTAAAAAAACTGAGTTATCCAAATTTAGAGGAATAGCACGATCATTAATAGGCAAAACTCCAGAAGAAAGAACTAAAATGGAAAATGAGATACTAGCGCGCCTAAAAAAATTGGGTATACTTCAGCAAACAGCAGTACTAGATGACGTTTTAGACCTAACAATAGAAAATTTTCTAGAACGTAGACTTCAAACAATAGTTTTTCGCAAAGGATTAACAAGAACAATTTTTCAATCTCGTCAGTTGATATCACATGGCCACATAACAATTGGAAATAGACGAATAACTATTCCAGGATATAATGTTCTAAAAAAAGAAGAAGAACAGATTACTTACACACCTAAAAGTTCTTTCATAAATGAGGAACATGCACTTAGGCAGTCATTATCTTATGTTGCTAAAGAAATCGAATTAAGACCTCCACCTAGAGGAAGAAGAGGAAGGAGAAGAAGATAGAAATGAGTAGTAAAAAAGGCGAAAAATGGGGAGTTGTACATATCTATAGCTCTTATAACAACACAATTATCCACATAACAGATGTATCGGGTGCTGAAACAATAGCAAGAACAAGTGGTGGAATGTTTGTTAAAGCAGATCGTATGGAATCTTCGCCCTATGCAGCAATGAGAGCTGCTTCTGCAGCAGCAGGAATGGCTCAGGACAAAGGAATAACAGCTATTCACATTAAAGTACGTGCTCCGGGAGGATCAGGACCAAGGACACCTGGACCAGGTGCTCAAGCAGCAATCAGAGCGTTCGCCAGATCAGGATTTCGCATAGAACGAATCGAAGAAGTCACACCTGTTCCTCATGATGGAACTAGAAGACCTGGCGGCAGAAGAGGAAGAAGAGTCTAACAATTCCTTATCTTTCATTTTTTTAAACACCAAGTTTTATTATTTTTATATTTCTAGACGCGAGTTATCTAGATACAAATATACCTATCTGAAGTAAACATGCATAAATTGTATATGCTGCAAAAACATTTTAGAAAACCTAAATATTTTTAATACCAAACTAATAGTTATCATGAAAGAGTTGACAGTTAATCAACATACACTGCGAAACATTTTTATCATAGCCTACATTTCGTCTTCAAACATTAGAAGTAAAAGAAAATATTTCAATATCAAATGATTGAAATAACAAAGTTTACCCAGTTCTAATAGAAAAATTGAAATAATGCACTAATACTTCTATTGAACCGCACAGTCTTATATACGACATATAGTATGGAGTGAATTTGCAAGTGAAAATTGAAGTCCTAGAAAAAGACGAAATGATTATTCGGTTAATTGTTAGAGATGCTGATGTTCCATTAATGAATACGCTAAGACGAATAGCGCTTGCTGAAGTTCCAAGTATGGCAATAGATGAAGTTGTCATGATTGAAAACTCCTCAATTTTGCGAGATGAGATTATAGCGCATAGATTGGGACTCACACCTTTAAAAACAGATTTAGATGGTTACAAACTTCCTGAAGAATGTTCATGCAAAAGCGAATTTGGCTGCAATCTCTGTCAAGTGACCTTAACAATGGACACGGAAGCCACAGACTTAACAAAAACTGCTTACTCAGGAGATCTTGTTTCTGAAAATCCAAATGTAATTCCATATTCAGATAAAGTTCCCATTGTGAAATTATCTAAAGGACAAAAACTAAAGTTTGAAGCCTATGCTAGGCTCGGAAAAGGAAAAATACACGCAAAATGGCAACCAGTTTCAACGTGTACCTACAAGTATTTCCCAAAAATAGACGTACCAAACAAAGAATGCAAAGATTGTTCAAAATGCGTTAACATATGTCCAAAACGAGTCCTCGGAATGAAGGGAAAAAGAGTCGAAATTAGAAACCTTTTGGCGTGTAATCTTTGTATGGATTGCGTTGAAGAATGTCCAGAAAAGTCACAACCATTAAAAGTCAGTTGGGAAAAAAATACCTTTATCATGAATATAGAATCAACAGGTGCACTTCCTCCAGAAAGAATACTTCAGGAAGCAAGCAAAATATTGAAAGATCAACTTATAGAATTTAAAGAAGAAGTAGAGGCTATAAAGAAGTGAAACAAACCAAATCAACAAATCCAGAACGTATTCAAATTATCCGTCTTCTGAAAAAACAAAACCGCGAAAACAAGGCTCCTATTTGGATTGATGTAGCAAAGTATTTAGGTAAGTCACATCCCCAAAGAACAAGCGTTAATCTAAGTAAAATAAACAGATATACACAAGAAAATGATATGATAATCGTACCTGGAAAAATCTTAGGAACAGGAAAGTTAGATCACCCAGTAACAATAGCTGCTTTTAATACATCTGAAAAAGCAAAAGAAAAAATCAAAGCTGCACAAGCAAAATATGTTACTATTCAAGAACTTATAGGAAAAAATCCTAAGGGTACAAAAGTTAAAATAATCAGGTGAATTCAATGCAAATTACACAAAATTCAATTAATATAGTAAACGCTGAAGGCCTAATAATGGGTAGAATGGCTAGTAAAGTTGCCAAATTGCTTCTAAATGGAAATAAAGTAGTTATAATTAACGCTGAAAAAACCATAATCTCAGGAAAGAAAAAGAATAAAGTATCTGAAGCTATGGAGTTTCTTGAAGTTGGTTCACCAAAAAGAGGACCATTTCATTATAGGAGACCAGACAAAATGTTAAAAAAGACTGTAAGAGGAATGCTACCACACAGGCAACCTAAAGGAAGGACTGCCTATAAAAAACTAAAGGTTTTCCTAGGTATCCCAAAAGAGTTTGAGGAAAAACAAATGATAACATTAAAAGATGCCAATGCATCAAAACTTACTGGACCATACTTAACTCTTGGAGAACTAGCAAAAGAAATCGGATGGAATACAGGTAGATAATTATGCCAAGCAAAAAAGTTATAGTTGTTAGTGGAAAAAGAAAAACAGCTCTTGCAAGAGCAATCGTTAAACCAGGTATTGGTAGAATTAGAATAAACAAAATCCCCATTGAAATTGTTGAACCTGAAATCGCTAGAGAAAAAATGATGGAGCCATTATTCCAAGCTGGCGAAGAAGTTTGGAAACAAGTAGATATGGATGTAAAAACCTCAGGTGGCGGCTATATGGGACAAGCAGAAGCTGTTCGTATGGCAGTTGCTAATGGACTACTAAAATGGACAAAGAGCAGTCATTTACGCACGGTATATGCTGAATATGATAGAACAATGATCGTAGGGGATTCAAGAAGAAAAGAAACAAAGAAGTTTGGTGGCCCTGGCGCTAGAGCTAGAAATCAAAAGAGCTATAGATAGGGGAATAAAATAAATGATAATTCCTGTAAGATGCTTTACTTGCGGAAAACTTGTTGGCGACAAATGGGAAATATTTGCTCGAAGGATAAAAACAGGTGAAAATGCCAGTGACGTATTAGACAGTTTAGGTCTTAAAAAATACTGTTGCAGACGAATGCTGTTATCAAATGTGGAAATAATCGATGACGTACTTCGATTCAACATAGAGATAGAAAAAAGAAAAGAAGCTCATAGCTTCTACTAATTTTTTTTAAAAAAGAAGAAATTAATGAGAATAAAGTTTTCCATAAGGCCTTTTTGATATTGGCACAATCTTGTAGAATTTTGCATTCATAACATTGTCAAAATCCAAATTGAAATTTTTGCAGAATTCTTGAACTAAAGTCTCAATTGTAAGTTTGTCTCTTTTGCCAGTGTTCATAATTTTTGTTCCGGCCCCTACTTCAAGGATTTTTTCACGTTCATAAATAATGCCTCCATGCATACCTGTACCAACAAACCTGGCCTTGCAACAATCCCCCTTAGTTAAATTCAAACCTAAAACTAAGATAACTCCACCAGCCATATATTCGCCTAAGAAATCTTGGGCAGTACCACCTATCACAA
Source organism: Candidatus Bathyarchaeota archaeon (assembly GCA_030607735.1). Lineage (GTDB taxonomy): Archaea > Thermoproteota > Bathyarchaeia > Bathyarchaeales > Bathycorpusculaceae > AD8-1. The sequence continues at coordinate 9,557 of JAUWJK010000004.1, read as the reverse complement.
TATTTGGTTTTTTATCATGATATTCTTTCATGTGAATACCCACACGATATCCCACATCATCACGAACAAGGATTTTTCCACCTCGCATAGAATGACTTAGAAGATCCCCAGTTTGGCCATGAATTACTATTTCTCCATTATTCATAGTATTCCCACAACCATCTTGTGCGTTTCCATTAACAATCAATTTTGGGCCATTCATAAAAGCACCCAAATCATTTCCAGGAGTCCCAAATATTTTTATTTGAACATCTGAATTCAAATCAGTTCCAATATATCGCTGACCGCATACATTGTATATCTCAACTTTTTTTGCTCCATTTTGAACAATAATTCTTAGAATACTGTTAAGATCTTTGTAATACATTTCTTTAGCATTTATTTTCCATACATGATTTTCCAATTTAATAAAAGAACACAAATCAGGATCGATTGCTGCAATTATTTTCTTTTCTTCAATCATGAAACTTAGTCTCCAGCCATTTTTACTCCTAATATTTTCAATTCAGTATCAGTCAGACCTACTCCTCGAAGAGCTAATCGATTGCCCCGCAAGCTTTCAATAGCGTTTATTCCCATACCTCCCATAATATCTTTGATCTCTAGACTCCAACCATGTAACAAATTCACAAGTCGTTCTGTAGCTATATCGGGATTAATTCTTTTAGAAATCCAAGGATCACATGTGGCAATTCCCCAAGGACATTTTCCAGTATAACATCTTTGACAAACTGTACAACCAATAGCGACTAAAGCAGCAGTACCAATGTAAACAGCATCAGCTCCTAAAGCGATAGCTTTTATGACATCACCACTGCTTTTTATACCACCAGCAGCCACTACAGATGCTTTATTTCTGATCCCTTCATCTCGCAAACGTTGATCTACACGTGCAAGAGCTAATTCAATAGGAATTCCTACATTATCTCTGATAACTTTTGGTGCAGCCCCCGTAGATCCTCTTACTCCATCTAAAGCAATTATATCAGCCCCTGCACGAACCATACCCGTAGCAATAGCTGGAGAATTATGAACTGCAGCAATCTTTACTAAAATAGGTTTCTTGTAATTTGTAGCTTCTTTCAAAGCGTATATTAACTGTCTTAGATCTTCGATAGAATAAATATCATGTTGAGGAGCAGGAGAAAGAGCATCTGTCCCCGTGGGAATCATTCGAGTTTTAGCCACATGTGAGGTAACTTTTTCACCTGGGAGATGCCCACCTATACCTGGTTTTGCGCCTTGTCCTATTTTGATTTCAACAGCTGCGCCTGAAGCAAGATATTCAGAATGTACTCCAAACCGTCCCGATGCGACTTGAACAATTGCATGAGGACCATATTTGTAGAGTTTCTTGTCTAAACCACCTTCTCCTGTATTGAAATAAGTTCCACATTCCTTTGCAGCACGTGCGAGAGCTTCATGTACATTTAAGCTTATTGCACCATAAGACATAGCAGAAAACATTATTGGTGTTTCGAGACATAATTGGGGAGAGAGTTTTGTTTTTAAAACAACTTTGTCATTTTCTAACTTCATTTCCAATCTGTCAGGTTTTGAGCCTAAATAAGTTCTAATTTCCATGGGTTCTCTTAAAGGATCAATAGATGGATTAGTTACTTGACTGGCATTTAATAGTAAACGATTCCAATAAGTCAAATATGGTTTATCACAACCCATACCTGTGAGAATTACTACTCCAGATTCAGCTTGTTTTTTGAGGTCGCTAATAGCCTCAGAGCTCCAATTTGCGTTAGTGGGACTCTGATTAGAATTCTTGTTTATTGTAATTGCATGCGTGGGACAAAAAGTAACACACCGTTGACAGTTTACACAATTTTCATCGATACAGCGAATAAGATCATCTTCTTCGTCATAATAATGAGTTTCATATGTGCATTGATTTACACATACTTTGCATCGAATGCACCTATCTTGATCTCTTTCAACAAGGTATTCAGACAATAAATAGGTCTTCATGTACGATTTTCCTCCAAAATACTTGATTCTGCGAATAATAATGGATTTGTTAATTTACCAATAACAGGTTCCCCTCCTCTTGGAGACCAGAACTTATCCAACTTTGGAGAAACAAGACGTACTGCGGCTTCTTCAGATGAGAGATATAAAATATCAGCCTTAGTCCCTGCTACTAGAGGACGAAGTTTTATTCTATCTGTTAGTCCTATCATCTCACCGTGATGAGCGATAATGACACTAAATGGACCATTCATCAATAAACTGCTATAAGTTTGACGCAAGGTACGAAGCATTTCTTGTTCTTTTGGTTTCATTAAATCTATTTCATTCCAAAGAGGAGCAGCTAATATCCTAGTAACTATGTTTATTGGAAGATTTTGTTTTCTCATAAGTAAGTCAACAGCATAAGCTAGAACTTCAGTGTCAGTTTGCATGGTACATTTGTAACCATACATCTCCAAATATCGCTTGTTGATTCCATATGAAGAGAGTTCTCCATTATGGACAACAGTCCAATCTAAAATATTGAAAGGGTGAGCTCCACCCCACCAGCCTTGAGTATTAGTTGGGAAACGTCCATGACTTGTCCATAAATAGCCTTTGTAATCTTCCAAACAGAAGAAATCAGCAACATCTTCAGGAAATCCTACTCCCTTAAAAACGCCCATGTTTTTGCCACTTGAAAAAATAAAAGAGTTCTTTATTTCCGTGTTAATTTTCATTACAGTTTCAAGGACATAATCTTCAATAAGTTTACCTTTAGGGCGTATCTTTCGAGGTTGAACAAAATATCTCCAAACCAATGGAGGATTACTCACATTTGCTGGTTTGGTTTGCATTTCTTCATCATAAATTATATTAAAATATGCAGCTAGTGTTTTGTCAGTTTTTTCTTTTGCATGTCGTGATAGATACATTATATGAAATGCATAATAATCTTTAAAAGTTGGATAAATACCATAAACTGCAAAGCCCCCACCCTGCCCGTTGCCCCTATCATGCATATTAGTAATAGCTTTCACTATTTTATCTGATGAGAATAGATTTCCTTCAAGATTCATCATTCCAAATATTGAACACCCCGAGAAGTCTTTATCATCACCATAAGGATTATTGGTTTTTGTTAAATTTCGCATTTTATTGTCTCTCATAAATTTTTTTTCTTAAAGATGGTGGCAAATTGGCTAATCCAAAGTTCTCCGAAAGAAGACTCGATTTAAATTTTTTCACATTCACTGCATTCTTTAGAAGATGGAAAAATATGCCAGTTTTTTTTATATCATTAACAAAAGTCAATCCTACAATTACATTATTCGTTAGTAATATTTTCTTGTAGATTTTCTTTTCTTGATCACATTCTACTAAAATTTCATATTGGTCTTTTTCTTTTGGATTAGTAATACCAAATGAAATTATTGGCATGTCAAAATATTTTAGTGAACTCATTGCAGTGCCCCCTTCATAAAGCGCTTTTTTTCCAGCCATATTGTATCCTGCAATTTTGCCTTCTAAATGAGCTAAAGGCCAAAGCGGTAGAAGTCGATTCTCTTTAATAAGAAAATCATAGGCCTCAGCGACATCTCCACTGGCATACACGTCAGAAATATTTGTGCTCATTGTTTTGTCAACTAGTATACCTCTATTTGTTTTCACACTAGTATTTGCTACAAGATCTTTACGAGGTATTACACCTATAGCAACTATGACTAAATCACAGTTTATTTGATCTCCATTAGTCAGAATTACTCCACCAACTAATTGAGAGTTTTCAGGTTTACCTATTATTTTTTTTACAGTTTGACCTGTTACAATCGTAACTCCAGCTTCTGTGATAACATTTTGAATCATTTCAGAAGAGTGTTCATCTAAAATTAAATTTAAAATAAAGTCTTTTAATTCCACCATCGTGACCTTTAATCCGCGATCTACAAGTGCCTCAGTGACACTAACTCCAATTAGACCAGCTCCAATAACAACTGCACTTTTAGCTGTCTTGAGTTTTGAATCTAAAAGTTTAGCATCTGATAAAGTTGTAAAAGTAAGTACATCCTTTCTATTTGCGCCCTCAATAATTGGAACAAATGGTTTCCCTCCAGTAGCAATAAGTAATTTATCAAAGTTAACAGGGTCTCCTTTATCCAATTTAACAAGTTTTTGGGACATGTTTACAGATATTGCTTTGTAACCAGTTAGAGCATTTACATTATGTGATTTCCAAAAAGTATCTTCACGGCATTTCATTTTGTCAAAATTAGCTTTTCCACTAACTAACTCGGAGATCATTGGACGAGAATAATAAGGACATTCTTCTTCAGAAACTAAGGTGATTGCACCTACTTTATCGACTTCTCTAATAGCTTCTATAGCTCCCATTCCTGCAGCAGAACCGCCTATAATTACATATTTTGATAGAATTATTTTACCTCCTTATAGATTAGGGCATTATTAGGACAATTACTCACACATGCAGGTTCATCTAAGTCGGAACAAAGATCACATTTGGAAACAGCTTTTCCTGAAGAATCCATTATAATAGCACCATAAGGACAAACCATAATGCATGTCCAACAACCTATACATCGTTCAGAGTCATGCACTACCAAGCCTGATTCTTCATCTTTTGTCATTGCACCGGATAGACATGCGATAACACAAGGTGCATCTTCACAGTGTCTACATTGAATCGCAAAAGAAACAGGTTTATGAATTTCTAAATTTACTCGACTTGTCGGTCGGGGTTGTTCTCGAGTATAAGCTTTAATTATATCCTTCGTTTTAGAGTGTGCAACTGTACAATAAACTTCACAAAGGCCACACCCCATGCACAATTGTTCTTTTGCTAATATTTTCTTCATTTTTTTCCCTTCATTGTAAATAATTGACGTGATAAAACAATATTCTCAACAAACCACTAAGTCCCGTTAGTCTCATCAACGAATTATCGAAAGTTTGATCAATCTTAAATTAAAACCATCATATTGATGTCATATATTACATATAATCTTGTCGAAAATCATTTATATGCAAAGTAATGAAACATACATGATATATGAAACATAGTGATGATAAGGCTCATGGCAAAAAGAGATTTAGGATATAGAAGAGTTCAAAGCACTGGACGAGGTTCATATATAATATCGCTCCCAAAAAACTGGATAAAAGATTTAGGATTAAAAAAAGGTAGTGAAATCGCGTTTAACCTTCACACCGATTCAACAATAACACTGATTCCAAGAAAAATCAAAGAAAACATCAGAGATATTGATAGCTCCAAGTTGAAAGAATACTATATCAATGTAGAACCTGCAAAAGAAGATTTACATGCAACACTTAGGATGATAAAAGCTCTGTATGTTATCAGTGCAGATATAATAAGAATTCATTTTAAGGGTGTTGAGGACGCAACCAAAAGCAAAAATGAAATAAAGAAATTTGCTAGAAATACTTTGCTAGGCGCAGAAATAATTGATGAAACTCCAGATGAAATCGTTTTGCAAACTCTAATAAAACACTCCGAGTTTCCTATTGAGAAAGCTGTCAGAAGAATGGCAATAATAGCACTTTCTGCTAATAGAGAGACTATTTTGGCATTAAAAAATCAGAAAAAAGAATTTTTCGAGAGCGTGATAAATGCTCGTAATGATGCAAATAGACTGGGTTTGTATATTGTCCGCCAATTAAAGTTTGGAATATCCAGAAATATGTTTAGAGAACTAGGTTTTAAGACCCCTAAGGAATTTTTGCTATATAGAATTATTGTTAATGATATTAAAAATATCACCGAAAACGCATTAAATATTATCAATAATCTATCTAATTTGAAAAAACAAATTGAGGAAGAAGTTATTTTTATAAAAGCACCATTAGATGAAGAAGTTTATTTACAAATACTCAATTTCAATTCAAAAGCACATGAATTATTTGAAGATGTCATGAAAGCCATGTTTAAAAGAGAATATAATGATGCAGAGAAAATAATTGCAAAACGTGGAACATTTATTCCACTTGAAAATGAGCTCATTAGACTTATGACTATAAAGAAATTGGATCCTAATAACGCAGCTATGTTCAGATTAGTTATGGATAGTTCTAGAAGAATACTTGATTATAGTCAAGATATTGCAGAATTAACTTTGAATAGAACCGTAGAAGAAATATGCAATTCCTTTGAGATAAAATAAAGAAAATAAGTGCAAAACAGTTCAGTATATTTAAGGAGAATTTTTACCAGAGTAGAGTACAAGTTGTTCCAAAAAATATGTAAAATGATATCTAAAAAAAAGCTAATTTTGTGGCAACAATAAACCAATTTTTTAAATAGAGAAAAGCAGGTAAAAAATAGTCTAAAAAATTGATAGTAACAAATAGTTCAGTTAACATGAAATCATAAAGATATGTAGCTAAATTTTTGCAAATAAATAACAATTATAAAATAATAAGCGAATAGCCTCACCACCCACATTTGTAAAAAAAAGATAACTAATGAAAAAAAATAAAATGTATAACTAGTTTAGTTGTCGATCAGCAATTAACCATACATAGACCAATAAAAAACACACTTTTCGATAAGTACCATGATATATTCACCAAATATCGCTCAGATACTACCTAATCTGACACCTTAAGCGATTGGGGACCGCGGGCTAAACTGGTCGATCGAAATCTTCCAGCGTACACCCCGGTTCCATTAAACCCATCTTTTATGGGAGCCTTTGTCCCGTAAAACGGGAATGGCTGCCTCTTTTCGGGAGAAGCTTCGAGCTTAGATGCTTTCAGCTCTTATCTTACGCGGCGTGGCTGCCCGGCGACTGCCTTGTCAGACAACCGGTTAACTAGAGGCCACAGCGTCCCGTTCCTCTCGTACTGGGGACCCTTTCCCCTCAGGCAGCCTACACTCCCAGCAGATAAAGTCCGACCTGTCTCACGACGGTCTAAACCCAGCTCACGTTCCCTTTTAATAGGCGAGCAGCCTCACCCTTGGCCCCTTATGCAGGACCAGGATAGGAAGAGCCGACATCGAGGTACCAAGCCGCGGGGTCGATGGGGACTCTCGCCCGCGACAAGCCTGTTATCCCTAGGGTAATTTTTCTGACGCATCTAGCCCCCACCAAAGGGGACATAGATGATCGCTAAGCCCGGCTTTCGCCTCTGGATCCCTTACTGTTAAGGATCCAGTCAGGCTGGCTTTTGCCCTTGCACTCTACGGCGGATTTCTGTCCCGCCTGAGCCAACCTTAGGGCGCCTTCGATATTTTTTCGAAGGCGTGCCGCCCCAGCCGAACTGCCCACCTACCGTTGTTCCAACGCTCGAAGCGCTGGTAAGAAAGACGATTATAAAGAGTCGGTGTTCCATTTTCGCCTCCCCTGGTTCCCGGAGAAACCAAGATTAACAGCTCCCGACTACGCTCTGCATTCACAACCGTATTACAGCGGCAGGCTGCAGTAAAACTCCACAGGGACTTCTTTTCCCGCTGGGAGATCGTGGACTGTTCGTCCACGTCATGTGGGTTCACCGGGTACTACGCGGGGACAGTGGGGCCTTCGTTGATCCATTCATGCACGTCGGAACTTACCCGACAAGGCATTTGGCTACCTTGAGAGAGTCAGAGTTACTCCCGGCGTTTGCAAGCCCTTAGCCCAGTTGGACCCGGGTTTGAGGTACTTGTACTGGCCAGGATTCAGAAACTGTACACAAGCTTTCGCTCTTGCAGTTTCCTATGTTTTTATTAAACAGTCGAGACCCCTTTGTCACTGCGACCTGCCCTCACAATCAAAGATTGAAAAAGCAGGCACCCCTTATACCAAAGGTACGGGGCTAATTTGCCGAGTTCCCTCGCATTAGTGTATACCCGACACGCCTTAGGTTTCTCGCCCAGGGACACCTGTGTCGGTTCTGGGTACGGTCACAGAGGATCCTTACTAGTGCGTTTTTCACTGGCTCCAGAGCTCAGCTAAACCTCCCTAAAACGGGTGGCTATTCCCGATTTCGCCTGGTTCTCGCCATTACGGCACTCCCCAGGTTTATACGGTTAAACAAGGCGACAGCCTTGCATAACTTACCCAGAAGCGTTAGCACTAATCTTGCGTTACCGCGTGTACCTCTATGGTTCCGGAATTTTAACCGGATTCCCTTTTTCGACATGATCGGTTGAGTCACATCTTAGGACCGACTTACCCCCGGCTGACGACCGTTGCCGGGGAACCCTTGCCCTTTCGGCGGAGAAGATTCTCACTTCTCTATGCTGTTACTACCACCGGGATCTGCAATCCTAACCGGTCCACTGGACCTCACGGCCCAGCTTCTGCCCAGCCAGGACGCCTTCCTACCAGCGCAGCACTAAGCTGCGTTCTGAGGTATCGGTGGCTGGCTTAGCCCCGTCCATTTTCGGGGCCGTCAGCCTCGGCGGGTGAGCTGTTACGCTTTCATTAAAGGATGGCTGCTTCTGAGCCTACCTCCCCGCTGTCTGAGGCTAACGACGCCCTTTTGTTTGACATTTAGCCAGCACTTGGGGACCTTAACCTCAGTCTGGGTTGTCCCCCTCTCGGTACAGGAGCTTACCCCCTGTAACCCGTTTCCCGAGGTCTATAGCGCGGGTGGATTCGTAGTTTGAGAGAAAAGGAGGGCATTTCTGCCCCTTACTTTCCAATCAGTGCCCTACCCCACCAGCAACCTCGCTCAGGACTGGGCTCAGGCCCACTTCGGAAGGAACTAGCTATCACCAGACTAGATTGGTCTTTAGCCCCTATCCCCAGGTCTGGGGAACGAATTGCACGTCAGCACCCTTGCGGACCTCCACTGGGCTTTCGCCCAGCTTCATCCTGCCCAGGGATAGATCGTCTGGTTTCTAGTATGCACAGCTGTGACTCCAGGCCCTTTCAGACCTTGCGCCTGGTTACCTTACGGTAATTGCGCGCATATTGGTTTCCCTATGCTTACGGGTTTTCAGGCCCTTAGGCTTGCCACAACTGCAAACTCCCCGGTCCGTGTTTCGAGACGGAATATGCAACCCTGATCCTCCTCTCTCGTACTGCCACTTCACAGTGGTTTCCTTCGAAAGGACTCTACTCTTTCAGGCTGCACACGTCTGTAACCGTCTGGTTTCAGGCACTTTTCACCCCCATTGCGGGGTACTTTTCAGTTTTCCGTCACCGTACTAGTGCGCTATCGGTCTTGAGATGTATTTAGTCTTGGAAGTTGGTGACTTCCGAATTTCCGCACCCAAACCAGGGTACGGTACTCTGGGACTCCAGCTCAACTCTTTCTAGCGTACGTTTAAGGGGCTATCACCCTCTATGGCGGGTCATTTCAGACCACTTCAACTTAACTAACGAAGAGGAAGCCAGGCCCTAAACACTACATCTCCCAAAAGTTTCCTAATGGGATTCGGTTTGGACTATTCCCATTTCGCTCGCTGCTACTAAGGGAATCCCATGTTGGTTTCTTTTCCTCCCCCTACTAAGATGCTTCCGTTCGGGGGGTCCCTACTCCATAAAGGAGCACCATGACTCCGAAGAGTCAGGGGAGGAGGTCCCATTCGGGTATCCCCGGATCTAAGGCTGCGTGCGCCTACCCGGGGC